>JAZLGK010000032.1:0-3138 GCA_045616265.1 Candidatus Limivicinus sp.
ATTCATAAGAAACAATAGTGAATAGTAGTTTGATGAAGTTCTTGATTGTACGAAGAACGATATTATTGAGTTCATTCTGGAAAGAACCAGGGAGGTATTGGTGATAATGGCTGGCAAGAATAACGAAGAGATATTTAGAAAGAAAAGTTTGGACAAGGTGAAATCGCCCGAAAATCTTGACGATTATATACAGGTATCCAATCCGGGCGTGTGGTTGCTGCTAATCAGCGTGATCATTCTGCTTGCCGGTGCCTGTGTCTGGGGTGTTTTCGGTCATATTGACAGTACTGCGGAAACAAGTATTTATATCGAAAACGGTACAAGCGTCTGTTATGTTGCGGATGAGGATATTTCCTCCGTTCGGGAGGGAATGATCGTAAACTTTAACGGGCTTGAAGCAGTCATCACGGAAATAGGGTCAAAAGAAGAGAGGGGATATGTCTGTGCTCTCATATCGGATCAGGTGCTTCCGGACGGGTTTTACGAAGGAAAAATCGTGATAAAGAGCATCAAACCGCTATCTTTCATTTTGAATTGAGGTTTCTGACATGGCAGAGAGGATAAAAAAGCCAGTCATGAAGGGTGTTGCAAAAGTACCTGTTGTTATGCAGCTGGAGGCACTCGAATGCGGTGCGGCATGCCTTTGCATGGTTTTGGCCTATTATGATAAATGGATACCGTTGGAGCAGGTCCGTGAGGACTGCGGTGTGTCGCGTGACGGCTCCAATGCAAGGAACATGCTGAAAGCCGCACGCTTTTACGGCCTGGATGCAAAAGGTTACCGCTACGAGCCGGAAACACTGAAGGAACACGGCAGTTTTCCGTGCATCATCCATTGGAATTTCAATCACTTTGTGGTTTTGGACGGTTTCAGGAACGGCAAAGCATACTTAAATGATCCTGCAAAAGGCACCTATAGTGTATCAATGGAGACATTTGACGATTCCTTTACGGGGATTTGCCTCCGGTTTGAGCCAACGGATGCCTTTGCGCCCTCCGGCAAGCCCAAGAGTATGCTGTCCTTTGCCGCTAAGCGTCTCAAGGGAACCGGAGTCGCTATCGCGTTTACTGTACTGACCGGTATTGTCGCGGCGTTGATGGGGCTTGTTCAACCTGCATTTTCCCGTGTGTTTCTTGATCATCTGCTCAGCGGCAGCGACCTCGCATGGACGACGGGATTCCTTCTGTTCCTCGGTGCATTCAACCTGATACAAATCATCATGTCCGCGTTACAGGCTGTGTATTCTCTTCGAATCAACGGCAAAATGGCAGCTGTCGGTAACGCGTCCTATATGTGGAAGGTTCTTAAGATGCCGATGAAGTTTTTCTCCCAGCGCATGGCGGGAGATATTCAGGGACGGCAGGGCTCCAACGCGTCCATTGCCAATTCGCTGATCGGCACCTTTTCGCCGCTTTTACTCAACACGGTCATGATGGTGTTCTATTTCGTTGTCATGCTTCGTTACAGCGTCATTCTCACCGTAATCGGGCTTGCTTCACTGACGATCAATGCGGTTGTATCAAGATACATATCCAAAAAGCGCATCAATATTACCCGTGTATCCATGCGGGACAGCGCAAAGCTTGCCTCAGCAACAGTCGCCGGTATTGAAATGATCGAGACCATCAAGGCATCCGGCGCGGAAAACGGATATTTCAAGAAATGGTCGGGGTATCAGGCAAGCGTGAATACCCAGCAGGTAAAATTTCTGAAGCTGAACCAATACCTCGGTATGGTTCCGCAGTTCGTTTCCACGCTTGCGAATAATGCCGTGCTGTTCCTCGGCGTTTGGCTGACCATGCAGGGTGAGTTCACCGTGGGTATGATCATGGCGTTTCAGGGATTCCTCTCTTCGTTCATGTCGCCTGCTATGACACTGGTCACCGCCGGACAGACCCTGCAGGAAATGCGGACGCAGATGGAGCGCGTAGATGATGTAATGGAATACCCGGACGATGTTGTTTTTGCTGACTGCGGAGGTACCGGTGATATGCGGAAACTCTCCGGGAATATTGAGTTGAAAAACATTGTATTCGGATATTCTCCCCTTGCCGAGCCGTTGATCCGTGATTTCAATATGACGATAACTCCGGGAAAAAGTGTTGCCATCGTCGGGGCTTCCGGCAGCGGCAAATCCACCATGTCCAAGCTGATAGCCGGGCTTTATCAGCCATGGAGCGGGGAGATCCTCTTCGACGGAAAGCCCATGAAGCAGATCCCGAAAAATGTGTTCCGCGGCTCACTTGCGGTCGTAGATCAGGACATTATTCTCTTTGAGGATACGATAGAAAACAACATTAAAATGTGGGACGAGAGCATCGAGGATTTCGAGATGATCCTCGCGGCGCATGACGCACAGATCCACGAGGATATCATGGAACGCCCGAAGGGTTATCAGCATAAGCTCATTGAAGGCGGAAAGGACTTTTCCGGCGGACAGCGGCAGCGTATGGAAATCGCACGTGCGTTGGCGCAGGACCCCACCATCATCATTCTGGATGAGGCAACCAGTGCGCTGGATGCCAGGACGGAATTTGAAGTCGTCAAGGCGATCCGTGAGCGCGGCATTACCTGCATTGTGATCGCGCACAGGCTTTCGACGATCCGTTCCTGCGACGAGATTATCGTTATGGAACACGGCGAAATCAGGGATCGCGGAACACATAAAGAGCTTATGGAAAACAGTACGATCTACCGTGATCTTGTCAGTGCGGAATAAGGAGGTGTCTGAAAATGAGTTGGTTTGAAGAACAGCTGCGCTACCGTGAGGAAACGGATAACGCAAATTTTGAAGACGCCATCGATTCCATTGCAGGTGCGGTCATGGGGAAGCGCCTGCGGGATGCGCTCAGTCAGAACGAGATAGCCGGTTCCGCCATAGAAGAAATACTGAAATTTTATCATTGCAAATCGAAAAGCGAGGAACTGCCTCCGCAGGTCAACACGATAGACAAACAGATCGAATACCGGATGCGTCCCTTCGGCATTAAAAGCCGCAACGTAACTCTGGAAAAAGGCTGGTACAGCCATGCCGTCGGCGCAATGCTCGGCACCTTAAAAGAAGACGGTTCTGCCGTCGCACTGATCCCCGGAAGGATTTCCGGTTATCGGCTGGTCAATTTCAAAACGGGAAAACA
>JAZLGK010000033.1:0-4507 GCA_045616265.1 Candidatus Limivicinus sp.
TGTTTGGTCTCTTTGTTTGTGATGATTCAATTATACCACAAAATCGAGTGAATTTCTTCCCTTTTTTTATTCTTTTTTTCTTGTTTACCTACTTTTTTACTTGGCGTTTTCCTGCGGATAACTTTTCACCGAAACTCAAGAGAATGAAGCATATTGACAAATCCGGCGTAATATAATATCATAAAGTACTCTTTGCACTGCAAACCATTCCATTTTATATGAAATGCAAAGCTACAGTACAAACTGAGCAGGCGATGGTCGTTTCGACCGTGGGGCCGGGTTACCGAAGTGTAACAGCAGAGCGGGTCACACACCCTCTGTGGGACAGTATGTTGTTCCGTGGAGAGGTGTGCTTTTTGCTTTTGGAGGTTTCTATGGACGAACGTAAAATCATCCGGCGGCTTTCCGCAGTCGGGATCGCCGGCAATATTCTCTTAGTGGCTTTCAAGCTGTATGCCGGAATTGCCGGTCATTCCGACGCCATGGTCTCGGACGCGATACATTCACTTTCCGATGTCTTTGCCACGGCGCTGGCTTATATCGGCGTGCGCATTTCCCGCAAGGCTCCGGACAGTGCTCACCCTTATGGGCACGACCGCTTTGAGTGTCTCGCTTCCCTTTCCCTCGGTCTGATCCTTGCGGGAACCGGGATAGTGATCGGGATGGGCGGCGTAAAAACGATCCTCTCCGGAAATGATTCGGCCCTTGCCGCCCCTTCGCTCATTGCGCTCATTGCGGCAGTCGTTTCGATCATTGTAAAAGAAGCAATGTTCCGATACACCATGTACTATGCTAAAAAGCTCCATTCCTCAGCCTTTATCGCCGACGCGTGGCACCACCGTTCCGATGCTCTCTCTTCGGTCGGCTCGCTTGTCGGGATCGGCGGGGCAATGCTGGGCTATCCTGTGCTGGACTCGGTGGCCTGCGTCATCATCTGCCTTTGTATTCTCAAGGTGGCCTATGACATTCTTCGGGACGCGGTGGAAAAGCTCCTGGATACCTCCTGCGGCTCCGGCTATGAAACGGAGCTGTCGGAGTTTATCGCCTCTCAGCCGGGAGTTGACTGCCTTGACGTTCTGCACAGCCGGAAATTCGGCAACAGGATCTATATAGACGCGGAGATCTCCGTGGACGGCAGCCTGAGTCTGAGCGATGCACACGAGATCGCCGAACAGGTACACGACGCCGTTGAAAAAGCTTACCCCGATATAAAGCACATTATGATCCACGAAAATCCTTCGGAGAATTGACAGAATGTGTTATACTTATGAAAAAAGAGAAAAAAGTGTCAGAACCGTCCCTGCTGTCACCGTGATACCGGGAGGATGAACCATGTCTGTAAACTATATTGAAACCGATTGCCTCGATCCCTGCTTTAATCTGGCGTTTGAGCAGTACCTTCTGGAGCATAAGACCGAGGGCGACTGGCTGATGCTCTGGCAGAACGCCAACACCGTCGTGATCGGCATGAACCAGAACACGGCGGAGGAAATCAACGCCGCCTTTGTAAAAGAGCATGATATCACCGTCGTCCGCCGCATGACCGGCGGCGGTGCGGTCTATCACGATCTCGGCAACCTCAACTATTCCTTTATTACAGATGTCGGCGACAAGTCTTCCCTGAGCATTGAGCAGTTTTCCCGTCCGGTGTGCCGTGCGCTGGAAAGTCTCGGGTTGGAGGCCTCGGTCGGCGGCAGGAATGACATTATCGTCGAGGGCAGGAAAGTCTCCGGCGTGGCGCAGCGGATATATAAAGGCCGAATTCTCCATCACGGGACGCTGCTTTTTCGTTCCGATCCGGATATGATCGCGGGAGCGCTGAATGCGGATCCTTCAAAATTCGAATCGAAAAGCTCCAAATCCGTCCGCAGCCGCGTGGGGAATATCAGCGAATTTCTTCCGGCATACATGAGCTTTGAGGATTTCCGCGCCGCGATCCGGCAGCAGCTCAGTCTGGACGGCGCTGTTATACAGTCCCTTTCCCCCGAAGAGCTGCATCTGATCGAAGAAAACGCCGAAAAGAAATACCGGAGCTGGGAGTGGACCTACGGCAGAAGCCCGAAATACACCTTCAAAAACAAGGCAAGGTTTTCCGGCGGGAGTGTTGAAGTGCGTCTCTTCGTCGAGGGCGGTATTATCAAAGAAGCCGCCTTTTCCGGAGACTATATGGCTGTCACGGACAGCTCCGAGACCGTCCGCGCTCTGTTCGGCGTAAAGCTTGAACGGAATGAGGTTCTGAAAGCTCTCTCTTCCGTTGACATGGAAGCCGCTTTCGGAGCCATCACCGCAGAGAACATCGCGGATGTAATATTCATGGGAGAAGGAAAAAACTGAATCAAGTGCCAGACCCTACTGATGCGAGCGCAGCTTCCTGCGTCGGCGGTTAATGCAGCGTTCCATATCTCCGGCTCCTATGAATTCGGCGAGAACCAGCTGTTCAAATACGGGGACAGTACAGGACAAAAAGCCGAGGCGATCCCGATACTGCGCGGCTAATCTCTCCGGGAGCACCATATAGCCCGTTCGGATGGAGGGCGCTATCGTCTTTGAAAAACTGTTGACGTATATTACCCGCTCCGGCGCGATGGAAAAGACCGTCTCCACCGGCTTTGCGGAAAACTCGGAGTCGTAGTCATCTTCAATAATATATACATCTCTCGCCTTTGCCCATGCCGCGTATTCCCGGCGTTTTTCCGCCGTTGCGGTCACGCCGCTGGGATAGCTGTGGTAGGGTGTGACGTGAAGCATGCCTGCTTCGCTTTTTTCAAGTTCATCGCTTATTATGCCGTCCTGCCCCAGCGTCAGCAGCTCACATTCAGCCCCGCTCATTTCATACACTCTGCGGATCTTTTCATAGGACGGGTTTTCCAGAGCGATCCTTCTTTCTCTTCCGCACAGCGGGACAACAAGAGAATACAGGTACTCAGCGCCGGAGCCGATTATGATCCGCTCGGGCGCTGCTTTTATGCCCCGGCTCCGGGCAAGATAAGCGGAGAGAGCACAGCGAAGTTCCATACATCCCATATTTTCGCCGCGGGAGAGGATACGGCTGTCGTATTCACTCAGGACCCGGCGCATAGTCTTTGCAAATACCGAAAACGGAAAATCCGCCGGGATATCCGATGCGCGCATACTCTCAAGGCTCGCGGGCTTCACGGGCTGTATACTCACAGCACCGGCGGCCGCAAAAAAACCGCTTCGTTCCCGCGCCTCGGCATATCCCTCATCCGCAAGGAGCGCATAGCAGTGCTCCGCGGTTATTACGCTCACGCCCGTCTCCGCCGCCAGCACTCTCTTGGAGGGAAGACGGCTCCCCACCGGGATCGCGCCCGACTGTATATCGGCGCGGAGCTGTAAATACAACTGCATATACGCCGGAGCGGAAGTTTCTCTGTTCACGGAATATTTCATCTGGTCATATCCTTTTTTCTCATTCTGGGCATAGTAATAATATCAGTCTGATAATATAATGCGATCAATCAAATGTCAAGAAGGATTATCGGTTATGAAACGTATCGTCAGTATTCAGGATATTTCGGATCTCGGCAAGTGTTCTCTCACCGCCGCACTCCCGGTCATTTCCGCGCTGGGCGTGGAATGCGCCGTGATGCCCACCGCCGTTCTCTCCACTCACACCATGTTCAGGGGCTTTACCTTTCACGATCTCACCGATGAGATGGAACCGGTCGCCCGCCACTGGAAGGAACAGGGCATAAGATTTGACGCGATCTACACCGGTTATCTCGGCTCTTACCGACAGATCGAGATCGTAAAGAAGTTCTTTGCGGATTTCGGCGAGGGAGCGAAAATCATCGTTGATCCCGCCATGGCGGATAACGGCAGACTCTATACCGGTTTCACCCCGGAGTTTGCCCTTAAAATGGCGGAGCTGTGCAAAGGCGCGGATATCGTTCTCCCCAACATCACCGAAGCTTGCTTCATGCTGGGCAAAGAATACAAAGAGAATTACGGCAGAGATTATATCATCGACCTGCTGGAAGGTCTCAAAGGGCTTGGCGCAAAAGACTGCGTGATCACCGGCGTGAGCTTTGAGGATGGCAGACTCGGCGCCATGAAGCTGGACAGCGAGACGGGCGAGGTTTTTGAATACTACACCGACCGGCAGCCGGAGAGCTTCCACGGCACAGGCGATCTCTTTTCCTCCGCGGTCGTCGGCGGCGTGATGCGCGGCATGACGGTCGATAACACCCTTAAATTAGCCTGCGATTTTATCTGCGAGTCCATCCGCCTCACAATTGCCGAAGAAGGGCACAATACCTACGGCGTGAATTTTGAAGATGCTATCCCCTATCTGCTGAAAAAAGCGGAAGAGTACAAGTAAGCGGTGTTAAAAAACGATAATTGCAGTAAATATCCCCCGGCTAAGCCGGGGGCTTTTCATTTTCGGGCCTTGCCCTCATATTACTAGCCACGCCTGAAGGCGTATATACGGTCTGGCACACGCGAAGGGGATTATTACTTGCTACCCGTAAACGGGTCGAATTCT
>JAZLGK010000034.1:0-29158 GCA_045616265.1 Candidatus Limivicinus sp.
AGAGCAGATGGCGAGAGAAAATGGGTTCTGATGAAGGCATTTTTTCGCAGGAATACTTTGTGTATTGCAAGAAAAAATGACAAAATCTGAGCACATTTTATCCGTCAGCTGCCGCAGACGTATTGTGCGGTGTTGCCTTAGAAAAGGACGCGCACAGCTCGCTTTTGCTTTGCTGTGCGCGTCCTTTTCGCCACTCTTTACATGTCACTCTGTTGCTAACTAAATGACATTGCTCGGCAAAGTGACGGTTGTTAAGTATTTTAGCAATCCCTAATTGCTGAGGGTCACAAACCGCTGGCGATCATGTGGTACCCTTTTCTATGCTTATTGTAACGCGCCCGGCGGAATTGTCAAGCGCAAATTCGTCGTCCATAGCAAAAGCGGCGGATGCCGCATAATACATATTGCCGCAAACACCTAAGACTATCTTATCTTCTTTACAAACAGTCCGTCGCGGCTGCAATAGAAATAGATCATCTCCGTCATCCGACGCGGGAGTCTCGTTTCGGCATTTCCCTCGGGATAGAGCTTCACGAGCTGCACACGCTCACAGGACACGGAGGCCATAAAGGAGATAAAATGTTCCTTCGTCATGGGGTGAGCGGAGCTGACAAAAAATTCGTCCTCCACATTTTCGATATGGATGTCATGCTCTCCCCCGGCGGTCTCGGCTTCCAGCGGGGGCAGGGTGATCCCGTGACAGCTCACAACGGCAGTCCCGACGCTTGTAATGATATTCCCGCACACGGGGCAGACATAGAACCATACTTTCGACATATTCGCAGAAACATTGGTGTTTTCCACGGAATTCCCGGACAGAAGCTCCGGTACGGACACGCCCAGTGCCTTCGCCAGTTCTTCCAGCAGGATTATATCGGGAAACCCCCTGCCCGTCTCCCACTTGGAGATCGCCTTATCGCTGACACAGAGCTTTTCCGCAAGCTCCGACTGGGTCATGTGTTTCTTTTCCCGAAGCAGCTTGATTACCGCACCCGTTACATACTGATTCATAAATCTGTTCCTCCCGCAATGTCTATGGCAGGATTATAGAACGGTTTTCAAAACCAGTCCACCTACTTTGCGTAGAGTTCTTTTTCGCTCACGCAGTTGTCCTTGAGCTCGCCGACAAGGCTGTTCAGCGCGTCTACCACATGCGGGCGGATATCCCCGCCGAGGAGCACGAGCATAATGTCATCCCCTACCGTAAGCTCCCCGCTGTTGAGCCATACGCGGACATAATAGATTCCCGGCAAAGCCAGCGCTTTCCGGATGGCGGCATTAACCTTATCTTCCTCATACGAAAAAAGCATCCCGGCGACGGCTTCTTTTTTTTCGCCGTTTCTTACTTCCGCTTTCGCGGTAGAGCGCACAACACCGTTATGAAAAAGGAACATCCCGCACTTACCGGCATTTTCCGCCGCCTTGGCCTCTTTGAGCCACTGATCTATAGAGGGTGTTTCTTTTTTCATTTCCCGCTCTCCGCGCAGTTGGCCGAGCCCTCGGAGGCGAGCATATCCATACCGTGCAGCACCGGGGCTATGACCGCGTTGATATTCTCCGCCGCCGCCTTTCTGCTTCCGGGGAGATTGATGATAAGCGTTCTCCCGCGAATGCCCGCCGCGCCTCTCGAAAGACAGCCGCGAGGAGTTATCCTCATGCTCTCGGCGCGCATGGCCTCCGGGATGCCTCTTGTCTCCCGCTCAATGACCGCAAGGGTGGCCTCGGGGGTAATATCCCGCGGGGAAAAACCCGTGCCGCCGACCGTGAGAACAAGGCTGATGTTCAGCTCGTCGGCACACCTGATAAGCTCTTTCCTGATCATTTCCGCCTCGTCGGGGACAATGCTTTTATAGGTGACCGTAAAGCCGTTTTCCTCGGCGATCGCGCATACGGCGGGGCCGGCGGTATCCTCCCGTGCCCCGGCATAACCCTTATCGCTCACGGTGATCACCGCGCAGGTATAGCTCATTTCTCTTCCTCCCGTTCAAAGTCTCCGTGTATTCCGCCCGTCTTTTTCAGCAGGCGGATATCCGTAATAACCATGTCCTTCTGTACGGCTTTGCACATATCATAAACGGTCAGCGCTGCCACGGATACCGCAGTCAGCGCCTCCATCTCAACACCGGTCCGACCGTCACAGGAGACCTCTGCTTCGATCTCCACACTTTTTCTTTCTTCATCCAGATGAAGTTTAAGGTCGATCCCGTCGATCAGGATGGGATGGCACATCGGAATAATGTCCGGCGTATGCTTTGCCCCCATCACACCCGCAACCTGCGCCACGGTGAGCACATCTCCCTTTTTCATGCCGCCGGATTTAATAAGGGCAAAAGTATTGTCATTTACCAAAACTCTTGCCGCCGCTACGGCAGTGCGAACGGAAAGCGGCTTTTCGCCTACATCCACCATCTTCGCCCGACCCTGCTCGTTAAAATGGGTAAAATCCGCCAAAGCTCACCCTCCGATCTGATTCATATTCCGTCCCGCACGGCTGCGATTTTCCACATCAAGGACGCCGTGCCACTGCGGTTTATTCAGAATTGCCTGTTCAAACTGTTTTTTCATTTCCTCAAACGCAAGCCCTTTGATCGGGTATTCCGCATTTGAATGGAGGCAGGGCTTGATCTTTCCGTCCGCCGTAAGCCGTATGCGGTTACACTCCCTGCAGAAATGCGCGCTCACGGGACTTATGAGACCGATCCTCCCCTGCGCGCCGGGTAACTGAAAGAGCTTTGCAACGCCTCCGTCTGCATCGACGGGGACAAGCTCCGGCAGCTTTTCCTGTACGACCGTATAAGGGATGAACGCTTCCGCGCCGAATTCCCTGCTCTCCACCATGGGCATCAGCTCGATAAAGCGCATATCCAGCGGATATTTTCTCGTAAGCTCGGCGAGGGCAGGGATCTCGTCATCATTGAATCCGCCGATGAGTACCGCGTTGAGCTTTATTTTCTCAAACCCGACCTCCAGCGCCGCTTCGATTCCTTTTAAAGCATCTTTCAGCTCCCCCACACGGCTCATATAATGATATTTTTCCGCGTTGAGTGTGTCCAGACTTATATTGACTCGCTTTATTCCGGCATCCTTCAGTGGCTTTGCAAACTTTGGGAGAGCGGTTCCGTTTGTTGTTATGTCAACTTCTCGTATGCCCTCCACCGCCGAAGAACGCTCACAGACGGATAGTATGTTCTTCTTGACCAGAGGTTCTCCGCCCGTTATACGCAGTTTTTTTACCCCGAGACTCGCCGCCGCCCGCACCGCGTCGATCATCTCGTCCTCGGTGAGCATATCCGCATGGCTCTTCTTGCAGATTCCGTCCGTCGGCATACAGTAGCGGCAGCGGAGATCGCACAGCTCCGTCACCGACATGCGCATATAGGTAATTTCCCGTCCAAAATTATCTTTCATGGCCTCGTTTCCTCTGCACAGCTTTTTAATATTCTATCTCTTCACCCGGACGGTCGATCGTATATCCGCCCATTGAGAGGAGTCTTTTCTTAAAAGCCTCGCTCTTCATCGTTTCGAGCAGTCGCTTCACCATCGGGGTTTCCCACGCGTGATCGGGGATCAGGAGATCGTATTCTTCAATGCAGATCGGCAGAAAGTCAAGTCCGTAAAGCTGTGCGGCAGAATAGATACCCATGCCCGCGTCCGCCGACCCTGAGGCGATCTGCGCCGCCACGGAGGTATGCGTCAGCTCCTCGCGCTCGTAGCCGTAGATTTTTTCACTGTTCATCCCGTGGGTTTTGCAGAGATAATCGGTAAGGATCCTCGTGCCGGATCCCTTCTGACGGTTTACATAACGTATATTATCTCTTGCTATATCTTCAAAGTCCGTTATCCGAAAAGGATTCCCTTTGGCAAGCATCAAGCCCTGCTGACGGCCGACACAGCGGATAAGATGCACATCCCGCTTCGGAAAATACTTCCGCAGGAAGGCTATATTGTATTCACCCGTTTCGGTATCCAGCAGATGACAGCCCGCCGCATGGGATTCACCCCGGCGCATGGCCATGATGCCGCCCATGGAGCCGACATGAGAGGAGGACATATAGAGCTTCCTCTCGTCGGTATGCAGCATATCCGCCAGCTCGTCCAGCAGCGGGTCATGGCTTCCGATGACCACAAGGGCATTTCTGAGTTTTTCTTCGCTATTTAAAAGTCGAACCTTTACGCTCTCCCCCGCCTCATAGCCCTCGCAGTCCTGCGGAATCTCCAATATACCGTCCGCCTTCATAAAGGAGGACACGACACCGCTTCCCCGGCTCAACGGGGAGGCCGTAAGCCTGTCTCCCACATAGCCCATGCGGACACGCACAAATTCCTGATATTTCAGTCCCGACACCACGGGGCGGGTCAGTACGGCGTCAAGATATTTTTCTTCCTTTTCCTTATTTTCCGTACAGAGCGCAACGATCGGACGCAGAAGCTCTTCCATAACGATAATGCCCGATACCGGATACCCCGGCACACCCAGCACGGGCTTGCCGCCGCAGATCCCGAGAATCGCCGGTTTACCGGGTTTGATGGCTATGCCGTGGTACAGAACGCTGCCGAGTTCTTCGATCACTTTACACGAAAAGTCCTCCCGTCCGGCGGAAGAACCGGCGTTGAGGATCACCATATCGCACTCGTCGGCGGCTTTTTTCACAGCCGCTTTGATTTTTTCAAATTCATCCTTCACGATGGGGTACGTGACCGGGACGGCGCCCCACTCCGTGAGCATGGCCGAAAAGATGGATGAGTTGAATTCCAGAATATCCCCGGGCTTCGGGTCGGTGCAGGGCGGGACGATCTCATCCCCGGTGGGGATGATCCCGACCGTCGGCTTTTTGATGACCTCGATTTCCGGCACGCCCCCCGCGATCATCGCGCCGATGGAGGCAGGCGTAACCTTTCTATGCGCGCCGAGGATCATTTCTCCGGCGCATATATCCTCGCCGATCTGACGGATATGCTGCCAGGGAGCTGCCGAAGCGCGGAGCGTCACAGAACCGTCATTGTTTTTCACAATGTCCTCCACCATAATAACGGCGTCACAGCTCTCGGGGATCGGGTCGCCGGTATCGACAACGGTAAACTGCCCGGCAGAAAGCGTAACAGGCGTTGTCTCGGTCGCACCGAAGGAATGCTTTGCATCGATGGCAATTCCGTCCATGGCGCTTGCGGCATAGTGCGGCGCGCAGATATGGGCATAGACTGCCTCCGCCGTCATACGTCCCGCAGCCTCCGTGACACTGATCTTTTCGCTCTTTGCCCCAAAGCCGGCCTTTATAAGTGCCTCTATATAGTCTTTTTTCGCTTTTTCCAGAGGAACATTCGTCAGATACTCAAATGACATGATTTTTCTCCTGCGTGTTGAGTGTGGAGTTAATGCATAATGCATAATTGACGTGTCGGCAAAGCCGACGGATTATAATTGCCGCGAAGCGGCACCATAATTCTGCATTCTGCATTCTTAATTAACACTGACCTGCACTGCCGTGCCCTCGGGCAGTCCCTCGCAGTCGCGGGGTATGCAGAAATACCCGTCCGCACCGGCAAGCGTCGTAATAAGTCCGGATTTTGAACGGACAGGTTCGGCAAAGAGTTTTCCGTCTCTTTCCGTCAGGCGCACACAGCCGACCTGCGCCCGACCGTGGTTGGCTCCTACGCTCTCCGTCAGATAAGCCGTCACGGTATATTGCGGCATTTTCCGTCCTTCCAGCCTCGCCAGCAGCGGCAGGACGAACAGTTTTGTCACAAAATATGCCGCCACCGGATGTCCCGGAAGGCCGACCAGCGGTTTATTGCCGCATTTGCCAAGGATCGTCGGCTTGCCGGGTTTCATGGCGATCCCGTGCAGGAGAAGCGTCCCCATGCTCTCGATAATCCGGGCGGTGGCATCCTTGACACCCACGCTGCTGCCGCCGGAGATGAGCACCGCGTCACACTCACGAACGGCTTTTTTTACCGTTTCGGTTAATTCTTTTTCGTCGTCAATACATATTCCGTAATTTATACATTCCGCGCCGAAGGTCTTCAGCATGGCCGAGAGCATAGCGGAGTTGACATCCCGCATCTGTCCCGGCTTCGGCTTTTCCTCGGGCGGCACAAGCTCATCCCCGGTGGAGATGATGCCGACAGTGAGCTTTTTCACGACCGGCACCCGCACTCTGCCCATCGCGGCAAGAGCTCCGATGTCCTGCGAAGCGAGCACACGGCCTTTTTCGAGAACTGTTTTTCCCGGAAAAACATCGTCCCCCCGGAAGATCATATTCTGCCCCGGCGCGACCGCTTTTGCTATTCCGATGCTGCCGTCCCCGTAGTTTTCGGTATATTCTATCATCACGCACCCGTCCGCACCCCGGGGCACGGCGCCGCCGGTGGGGACATAGCAGCATTCACCTTTCGGAAGCTCAAAGTCCGCTCCCTCGCCCATCCGCACCTGACTATAAAGCGGCAGAATTGCCGGGATCGCGTCCGAGCAGCCGAAGGTATCGGCAGCACGCAGAGCATATCCGTCCACCGTAGAGCGGTCAAAATCCGGGACATATTCATCGGAAACGATATCCTCACTCAGAACTCTCCCCACTGCTTCCGCAAGAGAGACTTTTTCCGAATGATCTTCCGACGGCTCAAACTCCGTCCTGATAAGCTCCAGCACCTCGTCCGGCGTTCTGACCTTGAGCATCGTCCTATACCTCCGCTATGATCTTTCCCATATCACGAGTATTGTTCCCGGAAAAATGGGAGATTTCTTTTTTAAAATCCGTGCTTTTCATAATTGCAAGCATCGCGGCGATCTCCGGTTTGTCCATGGCGCTTTTTTTCAGCACAAGGTCGTAGCGCTCCTCCATCAGAGGAATGAATTCTATTCCGTCCATCTGTCTGGACACTCTTCCGGTACCGAGCCCCAGATCGGCCTCTCCTTCGGCAATCGCCGCCGCCATCGTCAGATGGGAGCGCATGATCCTGTCATAGCCCCTGACGTTCTCCGCCGCAATATTCTGCTTTTTCAGCACCCCGTCCAGCAGGATCCTTGATCCGGAACCGGGTCGGCGGTTGAGAATGGTAATATCGTCTCTTTTCAGGTCTGCCCAGCCTTTTATTCTTTTCGGGTTTCCCTTTTTCACATAAAAGCCCTGTGTCCGGTAAGAAATATTGATAAGCACTGCCGGGATTCCCGGCAGCAGTATTTTCACAAAGGGCACATTGAACTGTCCGTACTCGGCGGAATACAAATGGCAGGATGCGGCATCCACCTTGCCCTCATATAAGGCAAGCAACCCCTCAAAACCCGAAAGATACGCTCTGCCGACAGAAATGCTCTTTTCCGACAGATGATTTGCCAGAAGGTCGAGCACCACGTCCTGTCCGGAGATCACAAGCTCCGACCTGTCCTCCGGCTTTTCACCCAGAAAAGAACTGGAAACCTCCGTCTTATTTACGGGCTTTACGCTGTTCTCATGGCGGGAACGGGAAATATACGCGTCCACATCCTCCTGCGTAAAACGAACCTTGCGGCCTATTTTATAGGAATTTATCTCGCCGCGACGTATGAGCTCATAAATCGTGGATTTGCTCACGTGCAGTATATCCGCTACCTCCTGCGTGGAGAGAGATCGATTCTGTTTCAGCTCTAATACCTCCATTCTCAAATCATTTGCCGGTATTTTCAAAATCCATTATATAGTTTTTTGGTTTTTTTCTCAAGTACTCTAACGTGGGTTTATACATTGTTTCGTATCATTTCGCACAATAATTACAGCCCGGTTTGTTTCATTTCGTACTGTTTCACGCAGAAATTCGGCAAAAAGCTTGAAAGCCGGCTGTATTTACATATAATCTATTCTGAGTTAAGAATAGAAAAATTGATAATTAATTTTTTAACGGAGGTAAATTATGGCAGGCGCTTACTATGAAAAGTTAGCAAGGATCAATCTGACCACCGGCGAGATCAAGGTTGAAAAGCTTGATCTGGACATGGCACATAAGTTCATCGGCGGACGCGGTCTCGGTACCAAAATGCTCTATGATGACGGTATTGCGGCAGTCGATCCCCTTTCCCCCGCAAATGAGATCATTTACATTACCGGACCTATGACCGGCTCCAATTCTCCCTCCTCCGGCCGTTACATGGTCGTCACCAAGTCCCCCCTCACCGGCATGATCGCCTGTGCAAACTCCGGCGGTATCTGGGGCGCAAAGCTCAAGTTCGCCGGCTGGGACGCCATCGTTGTTGAGGGCAAGGCCGACAAGTGGACCTACATATCTATTGAGGATGACAAGATTGAGCTTCACGACGCAAGCGAATACGTCGGTCTTATGAGTGAAGAGACCGATGATAAGCTCAAAGCGATCTACGGCACGGACGCATCCGTCCTCTCCATCGGCGTTGCCGGTGAAAACCAGGCTCTTCTCGCCGCCGTCATCAACGACAAGGACAGAGCCGCCGGACGCAGCGGCGTCGGCGCGGTGCAGGGCTCCAAGCTCCTCAAGGCCATCGTTGTAAAGCCTTCCCGCAAGCAGCTTGACAACATCTATGATCTTGACGCTCTCAAGGCTGCCAACGCCCGTTCCCTCAAGATGATCGCGGACAATCCCGTCACCGGCGGTGGTCTCCGTCAGCTCGGTACCGCCGTTCTTGTCAACATCATCAACGGCGTCGGCTCCATGCCCACCAGAAACTGGCAGGAATCCTATGCCGAATATGCCGATCAGGTATCCGGTGAAACCCTCGCCGAGAAGTATCTTATCAAGCCCGGCGCCTGCTACCACTGCCCGCTGATGTGCGGCCGTGTCATCCATCTTGAAGGCAGTGACAAGGCCATCGGCGGTCCGGAATACGAGCCTCTCTGGGCTTACGGTCCCGACTGCGGCGTCGGCGATCTGGACGCTGTGGACGAAGCCAATATGTGGTGCAACCAGCTCGGTCTGGACGCCATCGGCACCCCCACCACCATTGCCGCCGCTATGGAGCTTTATCAGAACGGCTGCATCACCGAGGAAGAGTGCGACGGTGTTCCCCTGGAGTGGGGCAGCAGCAAGGCCATCGTCGAGTGGACGAAGAGAATGGGCAAGCCCGAAAGCAAGCTTGCAAAGCTCATGTCCTCCGGCTCGGCACGTCTTTGCGAAGCCTACGGTCATCCCGAATTCTCCATGTCCGTCAAGAAGCAGGAGATTCCCGCCTACGACGCCCGCGGCATTCAGGGCATCGGTCTGAACTACGCCACCGCCAACTGCGGCGCGGCTCACGTCCGCGGCTATACCATCAGCCCCGAGATCCTCGGCCTGCCCGAGCAGATCGACCGTACCACCACCGAGGGCAAGGCAACCTGGGTCAAGATCTTCCAGGATCTTACCGCCGTCATCGACTCCATGGGCAACTGCCTGTTTACCTCCTTCGCCATGGGCGCTCCCGAATATACCGACCTTCTCAACGCCGCCACCGGCACGAGCTGGACGGTCGATCAGGTCATGGAGATCGGCGACAGAATCTATAACATCGAGCGTATGTTCAACAAGGCCGCCGGTATGAAGCCCGAGGATGACAGACTGCCCAAGAGACTTCTGGAAGAACCTGTAAAGAACGGTCCCTCCAAGGGTATGCTCTCGCAGCTTTCCGTCATGCTGCCGCAGTACTACGAGGCACGCGGCTGGGTCAAGGCCTTCCCCACGGATGAGACTTTGAAGAAACTCGGTCTTGACGAGTGCGTAGGTAAATAACTATAATATACACAGCTTTTGTGAGGGGCTTGCATAAGCCCCTCAATTCTATTCAGGGAGAAATACCATGATCGAAGTGAGATTATTTGCCACCTTTCGTCAGGGCAGAGAAAAAGTCTATTATTTTCCCGCAGAAGAATACAAGACGGCCGGAGAGCTTTTAAAAAAGCTTGACATTCCGGAAAAGGACGTGGCGATCCTTCTGATAAACGGTTTCCACAGCAAACCGGACGCCGCCGTGAAGGACGGAGATGTCGTATCCTTCTTCCCGCCGGTGGCAGGAGGCTGAGCGATGGAGCAAAGATATATCCGCAGCGTGGGAGCCATTACAGAGGCGGAATGTGCTTTACTGAAAAGAAAGAGAATATTCGTCGCCGGCTGCGGCGGACTCGGCGGTCATATCATCGATATGCTGCTGCGTATCGGGGTCGGAGAGATTTGCTGTGCGGACGGTGATGTATTTGAAAGCAGCAATCTCAATCGACAGCTTCTTTCCACAGAGGATAATCTCGGTCTTTCCAAAGCGGCAGCCGCCGAAATCCATGCAGGATGCGTCAATTCCTCCGTGGTTTTTCACGCGTATAGCGGCTTTATTACCGAAGAAAACGCCGGGGAACTGATCAAGGGCTGCGACGCGGTTATGGATGCGCTTGATACTGTCTCTTCAAGGAGAATTCTGAAAAGCGCCTGCGACAGACTTCAGATTCCCTACATTTACGGGGCTGTGCAGGGCTGGACGGCACAGGCGGCGCTCTCTCTCCCCGGGGACGGGCTTTTCAATATGCTCTATCCGAGGGAGGATGTTGCCATTACAGACAAAAGCATTCTTTCCTTTACTCCCGCTCTCTGCGCCTCCCTGCAGACCGCGCTGTGCGTGAAGCTTCTCTGCGGCCGGGAAGTGTTTCCGGGACGTATATATTACTTTGATCTGGAAGAGCCGGATTACGAGGTTTTGAACCTGCTGTAAAGCTTCTGTGCTTTATTTTGAGCCGCATGATTATTCAACTGCTTACGTTTCAGAGCAGGAAAAAGAAGCACTTTCCCTCCTTCTCGCACTCGTTATGGTATTTGCCCTCGGCAGCACCGCCTTTGCAGACGGCGCGATCAAGCTCGGCGGCATCGGTCCCATTACCGGCGCTGCTGCCATTTACGGTCAGGCCGTCAAGAACGCTGCTGAAATCGCTGTGGAAGAGATCAACGCCCTCGGCGATCTGCAGTTTGAGTTCAACTTCCAGGACGACGCTCACGACGCGGAGACCTCCGTCAATGCCTACGGCAGTCTGATGGACTGGGGTATGCAGATCCTGGTCGGTCCCGTTACCTCCACTCCCGCCGCTGCTGTCGCTCCCGAAGCCGAGGCAGACGGTGTGTTTACCCTCACTCCCTCCGCATCCTCTCCCAGTGTCTGCACCAACACCACCCATGTTTTCCAGATGTGCTTTGCAGACCCCAACCAGGGCATCGGTTCCGCTGACTATATTGCCGACAACGCTCTGGGCGACGCGATCGCCGTTATTTACAACAACGGTGACGCCTACTCCACCGGTATCTATGAGAAATTCGTAGAAGAGGCCGCTGTAAAGGGTCTGAACATTGTTTACACCGGTACCTTCACCGATGACTCCGCTACCGACTTCTCCACCCAGATCACCGCTGCCCAGAATGCCGGCGCAACTCTCTTCTTCCTCCCGATCTACTACTCCCCGATTTCCCTCATCATGAAGCAGGCTGCCGCCAGCAACTACGAAGTAGGTTACTTCGGCGTTGACGGTATGGACGGTCTCCTCGACCTCGAAGGCTTTGACACCTCTCTGGCAGAAGGCGCATATCTCCTGACACCGTTCTCCGCAGACAAGGACGACGAGCTTACTCAGAACTTTGTCGCAAAGTACAAAGAGAAGTTCGGCGAGACTCCCAACCAGTTCGCCGCAGACGCTTATGACTGCGTTTACGCCGTATACGCCGTGTGCAAGGAAGCCGGCGTTACCGCCGATATGAATTACGATGAGATCGGCGCCGCTCTCGTTGAAGCCTTCACGAACGGCTTCACCTTCAGCGGTCTCACCGGCGACAACATGACCTGGGCTCCCACCGGCGAAGTTTCCAAGGATCCTATGGCCGTCATCATAAAGGATGCAGCCTACGTTTCCGCAAAGTAAAAAAATCGCGCAATATACCCGATACAGAGAGGCGCTTCTCAGCGCCTCTCTCCCGCAGTCTTTCAGACAGAAAATGAATGGAGAGCGCAATGTCCTTTTTAACGTAATGGTCGGACTGCATGACGAGATGACTTATTCCTTCACCGCATCCGTTTTCCGTCTCCCTTCCTTTTTCCGTTCGGAGAAGATCGCCGTGGAGCGTGCGCTGGAGCTGCTGAGCATCTTCGGCATGGAGTCTGAGGCCTACACGAAGGCCAGCTCTCTCCCCTACGGCGCGCAGCGCAGATTAGAGATCGTGAGAGCTCTTGCGACAAACCCCTGCCTTCTTCTGCTGGATGAGCCTGCCGCGGGAATGAACCCCTCCGAGACGGCAGAGCTGATGGAGAATATCCGAAAGATCCGTGATACCTTCCGGATCGCGATCCTCCTGATCGAGCACGATATGAATCTTGTCATGGGCGTATGCGACGGGATCGGTGTTCTGAACTTCGGAAAGCTGATCGCCAAGGGTTCGCCGGAGGATATCCGGAACAACCCCGACGTCATTGAAGCTTATCTGGGAAAACAGAAGGAGGGATAAGAAATGGCACTGCTTTCTGTGGAAGACATTCATGTTTATTACGGTGCAATTCACGCCATCAAGGGTATCACCTTTGAAGTGAACGAAGGAGAGATCGTTACCCTGATCGGTGCAAACGGTGCGGGCAAAACGACGACTCTGCAGACCGTGTCCGGTCTGCACAAAGCCTCCGCCGGAAAGATCCTTTTTGACGGCAGAGATATCGGGAGCGTCCCGGCGCATAAGCTGGTCTCCTCCGGGCTTGCGCAGGTGCCGGAGGGAAGGAGGATCTTCCAGCAGATGACCGTGGAGGAAAACCTTGAAATGGGCGCTTTTACACAGCCAAACGACACGGTCAGCGGGAGTCTGAAATATGTTTACGAGCAGTTTCCGCGGCTTGAGGAGAGGAAAAAACAGATCGCCGGTACTCTTTCCGGCGGTGAGCAGCAGATGCTCGCCATGGGCAGAGCTCTGATGTCCAAGCCGAAGCTGCTGATGCTGGACGAGCCCTCGATGGGTCTTGCTCCGATCCTTGTGCAGCAGATTTTTGAAATCATTGAAACTCTGCACCGGAGCGGTATTACCATCCTCCTGGTGGAGCAAAACGCACAGGCAGCTCTTTCGATCGCCAACCGGGGTTATGTTCTCGAAACCGGGCGCATCGTGACCTCCGGAACCGGCGCAGAGCTGCTGAGATCGCCGGATATCAAAAAAGCATACCTCGGCGGATGATTCTCCGTGAACGGACGGTTAAAGGAGTGTAAGGCTGTGGAAATCACGGAAGGAAAATACAGATATATTCATTGGGATAAATTCTCAGGCGATCCTGAGGCTCCCATAGATGATTTCAATACGGAAAGCGCGGAAAAAGTCCTTGCTTTCCACAAAAGCTTTCCCGACTACGCGCCCACACCTCTCCGGGAGCTTTCTCACCTCGCTTCCCGCATAGGGATCAAAAACTTCTGCGTGAAGGATGAGAGCTTCCGCTTCGGTCTGAATGCTTTCAAGGCGCTCGGCGGGAGCTACGCGATCGGCAGCTACATCGGCACAAAGCTCGGTATTTCGCCGGATGAGCTTAGCTATGAACAAATTACAAGTCCCGAAGTGAAAGAAAAACTCGGAAACATTACTTTTGTCACCGCTACCGACGGGAACCACGGGCGCGGTGTGGCATGGACCGCCAACCGGCTCGCTCAGAGCTGTGTTGTCTATATGCCAAAGGGCACAGCGCGGGAAAGGCTTGACAACATCCTCGCTCTGGGAGCGGACGCAGATATCACCGATATGAGCTATGACGACTGTGTGCGTCTCGCTTCCGAAAACGCGAAAAAATACGGCTGGGTCACGGTACAGGACACCGCGTGGGAGGGATATGAGGATATCCCGAAAAAAATCATGCAGGGCTACACCACGATGGCGCACGAAGCGCAAATACAGCTTCGCGGCGTAAAGCCCACGCACATCTTCCTGCAGGCGGGAGTCGGCTCCATGGCGGCGGCCGTCTGCGCATATTTTGCCTCTCTTTACGGGAAGAAGGAGCTGCCGATCATCACGGTGCTCGAACCGGAAAGTGCCGACTGCTTTTACCGCACGGCAAAGGCGAACGACGGCAGACTGCATTTTGCCGAGGGAGAAATGGACTCCATCATGGCAGGACTCTGCTGCGGTGAGCCGAATCCCATCGCCTGGGATATCCTGAAATGCTATGCCGACTGTTTTATCACCGTGCCGGACAGTACCGCCGCCAAAGGGATGCGTGTTTTGGGCGCTCCCCTCCCCGGCGACGAACGGATCGTTTCCGGCGAGAGCGGCGCGGGCACAAGCGGCGCAGTCATTGAGCTGATGCAGAGAGAGGATTTGAAGGAGCTTCGGGACATATTGAAACTGGATGAAAGCTCCGTTGTTCTCTGCTTCTCCACCGAGGGTGATACCGATCAAGAAAACTACCGCCGGATCGTCCGGGACGGTTTTTTCCCCGCCTTCTGAGGGTAAAAAATGGACTTTTCACTGAAAAAATTTCATGAGCTCACGGTTGACGAGCTTTTTGAAATCGTTAAGCTCCGCGTCTCGGTTTTTGTGGTGGAGCAGCGCTGTCCTTATCAGGAGGTTGATGATTTCGATAAATCATCCCTTCATCTCTGTGCACGGGAAGACGGGAAGCTCGTGGCCTATCTCAGAATTCTGCCCGGAGGCACGGCTTTTGACGAAGTATCTCTGGGGCGGGTCATTTCCGTCAAAAGGCGCTGCGGGATCGGAAGTATGCTCGTATCCGAGGGGATCAAAGCCGCAAAAGAGCGCTTCGGCGCAGGTCCGATCGTCATTGAGGCGCAGACCTACGCCCGCGCTCTTTATGAAAAGCAGGGCTTTGTTCAGGTTTCGGATGTGTTTCTCGAAGACGGTATCCCGCATATAAAAATGAGACTTTCCGTATAATATCCATCATGATCCGTTTTTTTCAAGGAGTTTGCCATGTCTTTTGTCTGCGACAACATTTCCGTCAACTCTATGGGGCATCTCTGCTTTGCAGGGCAGGACACGACCTCTTTAGCCGAAGAATACGGCACTCCCCTCTATCTTTTTGACGCCGAGCGTATCCGCCGCAACTGCCGGACTTACAAAAAAGCATTTTCGGAGAATTTTCCGGAGGGCTCTTTCCCGGTTTTTGCGTCCAAAGCCTGCTGCTTCAAAGAGATGATGCGCCTCGTCGCTTCCGAGGGTTTAGGCTATGATCTTGTTTCTCCCGGGGAGATCCATACCGCGTTCTCTTCCGGCGTAAGTCTTGAACACGCTTATTATCACAGCAACGACAAGACCGATACGGATATCCGCTTCGCCATGGACTGCGGGGTAGGTTATTTTGTTCTGGAAAGCACGGAGGAGGCCGCAGCCGTCAACGAAGCGGCGGCGCAAAAGCATATAAGGCAGAAAGTGCTCCTTCGTCTCACGCCCGGGATAGATACCCATACCTATGCCGCACTCAATACCGGACTGGTGGATTCCAAATTCGGCGTTGCGATCGAGACCGGGCAGGCCGAGGAGCTTTTTCGGTATGTTCTTGATCTGAAATCTCTGGAAATAACGGGCTTTCACTGTCATGTGGGCTCGGAGATCTTCGCGGAAAACGTTTTTGAGCGCGCCGCCCGGATCATGATCGACTTTATAGCTCTTGCAAAGCGGAAATACGGCTATGAGACAGCTCAGCTCAATCTCGGCGGCGGTTACGGCGTCCGCTATACGGAAAACGACCCGTATCTTGACATTCCCGAGAAGATAAAAAGCGTTGCCGCCGAGATAAACGGGCGCTGCGCAGAGCTCGGGATCGCTGTCCCCGCGATCATCATGGAACCGGGACGCAGTATCGTTGCCGACGCAGGAATGACGCTGTACACGGCCGGATCGGTCAAGCGTATCCCCGGATATAAGAACTACGTCTCTGTGGACGGCGGCATGACCGATAATCCCCGCTTTGCCCTGTACAAAGCCAGATACACCTGCTATGACGCCTCCCGGATGGAGGAAAAGCCCACCTTGCCCTGCGATCTTGTGGGGCGCTGCTGCGAAAGCGGCGATATCATCCAGCCCGGCGTTCTTATGCCAGAGAGCATCCGCCGCGGCGACATCGTAGCCGTATGTACGACGGGAGCTTATAACTACTCCATGGCTTCCAACTATAACCGCATCCCGAGACCCGCCGCCGTTATGCTCGAAAACGGAGAAAGCCGTCTTGCCGTCCGGCGGGAAAGCTACGATGATCTGATATCCCTCGATCTTTAAAAAAAGGCTGCAGCATTAGGAAAACAATGCTGCAGCCCTTTTTCTGCTTTATGAGCGTTCTGACACCAGATTCCCATGTGCACCCGGCTTTCATTTATTGCGGCGCACATTTTGCGTATGAGAATTCAGGATAAGAAAGGAACGATCTCTTCTTTGGGACGGAAGCCCACAAGCGTTTTGGTGACCTCACCGTTTTTGAAGAAAACAAGCATGGGGATGCTCATGACCCGGAACTTTCTGGCAAGCTCCATCTCATCGTCCACATTGACCTTGCAGACCTTGACTTTCCCGGCGTACTCCTCGGCGATCTCCTCAATAACGGGGGCGAGAGCGGAGCAGGGGCTGCACCAGGTGGCATAGAAATCGACCAGTACGGGTATGCCGCATTTCGTAACCTCTTCTTCAAAATTATCTTTTGTGAGTATTACTTCGTTCATATCTTTTTCCTTTCGCGTTTCTTTTTATTATTCCCCATCCGGGAGCTTGCATACATCGATCCATTCGAGAGCGTTGGAATACCGGAAAAGTTCCTCTAAATTAAGCTCGATCGCGCTGCTGGCGCTTCCCACGGCGGGGAAAACGGTCTCAAAGCGCTTCATGCTCTCGTCGAGATATACGTCGATCCCCTCGTTGATCCCGAAGGGACAGACGCCGCCGACCGGATGGCCGACCATCTCCACGACCTCATCCGCCGTGAGCATCTTGGCCTTAAAATGGAATTTTTCCTTGAATTTTTTGTTGTCTATCCTTGCGTCACCGGCGGCTAAAATAAGCATACAGCCCTCGCCGTTTTTGAAGGAAAGGGTCTTGGCAATCCTTGCGCCCTCCACACCGAGAGCCTGAGCCGCAAGCTCCACCGTTGCGGAGGAGACCTCAAACTCCATGACTCTCTCTTCCATACCGAATTGTCTGAAATATGCGCGTCCTTTTTCTATTGACATCTTTCTACCTCTGTTTTTTATTATACTATCTGTTATCTTCGGCCGCCGCCTCCGCCGGAGAACCCGCCTCCGCCGTGACCGCTGCCGTGATGACCCCCAAAGCCACCTCCGCTAAAGCCGCGGCCTCCGCCATAGCCTCCGCGTCCGCCGCGGTTGTTTCTCGAACTTAAAAGGAAAGATAACGGCACCCATAAGCGTCTGCGGCCTCCGCCGCAGAGGGAATAAATGAGGATGATAAGCAAAAATACTCTTATGATCCCATCGAAACCGCCGGAGAATGCGCCGCTGTTATTCGGCTGAGCAGCGGAATTGCCGCCGGATGTCCCCATGATGTCGGTGCCGTAAACACCGTCATACCATTTCACAAGCTCTTTGAAAAGCTTTTTAACGGCGCTGTCATATTTGCCGGCGTCAAAGTCCTTCCAGAAATACCGATCCAGCATCCGGTCAACGTCTTTTGTTGAGAGTCTCGACTGGAAACCGAGTCCGTAGGCGAGCCAGGCCTTATTCTCCTGCGCGGCAAGAAGGAGGAGCATACCGTTGTTGTACTCCCCGGAGCCGACGCCCCAGTCGTTGAAAAGCCGGTAGGCGTACTCGTCGCAGGCCATCCCTTCCAGATAATTGACGGTAACAACAACGATCTGCGCTCCCTGACACTCCCACTCAAGAGCGGCGTTGTAGGTACTTATCATTTCCTCCGTGTCATCGGAGAGAACATTGGCATAGTCGGCGCAGTAGAAGCTTTCGCTCGGCTCCACAACGGCAAAGGCGCAGATTACGGGAGATAAACACATCAGCAGCGCCGCAGCAAAAGAAACGATCCTTTTTTTCATGCAGTTTTAAGCAAATTTTTCCGGGAGCCGCGTTCCGGTGACCCGGAGAAAGAACCCGGTCGGAAAGCCGCTCATTCCGTCAATAAACTCCTGTACACTTTCGTTATAGCCGGATTCTTCGATGACCTTTTCCGCGCCCATGATCGTCACCATGTAATCCTTGGCTCCTTTTTCGTCACGTCCGGTGAGAGCCGAGCCGGAAAGCGCGTCCAGCATCGGATACAGAGCGTCCATAACCGAGGCGTAGCGTTCATGTATAAGCGAAATGCCGTCCTTCCCCGCGGAAACGCTGTCCGAAAGGGCTCTGTTCAGTCCGGAGAGTTCGGCGGTATCAATGCCCTGGTTTTCGGCGATCGTCATAAGTCCCGAGACCGCGCCGCAGATATTTTCAAGCTGACTGCTTATGCTCCTGTGTCGATAACCGTCATACTTAATGCCCTGATAAAACCCGTCCGTCACCTTATCCGATGCCCGGGAGAGCTTCGCCCCGGCGGAGAGGAAGGTGGAAGACAGAACGATGAGCACCGAAAGCAGCAGGGCGATCACAGGATCCTTCCGTTTTTTCATATCCCTTTACCCATCTCAGCCGCGCATATCCAAAAGCTTCTGCTTGAGCTCATCCTCGATACCGCGAAGCTCCTGTTCTGCCTGATTGCGTTTGACGCGCCCCGTATCCTGGATCTGACGTACCTCATCGAGCGTCTTGATCAGCTCAAGGTTGGTCTTCTTAAGGGTCTCGATATCGACGATCCCGCGCTCGGACTCCTGTGCGACGCTGACGCAGCCCTGATGCAGAGCCTGTGCGTTCTTAAGGAGCAGCTCATTGGTCGTCTCGTTGACGTCGCGCTGCGCCTTCATAGCCTGCTCGGAGTGGAACATGGACATGGCAAGGACCATCTGGTTTTTCCAAAGAGGAATGGTATTGACGATCGTGGAACGGATCTTCTCGACCATGAGCTGGTCGTTGTTCTGAATGAGCCTTATCTGAGGCGCCATCTGCACGGAGATCTGACGTGTCAGTTCGAGATCGTGGATCTTCTTTTCAAAGCGGCCGATGAGATTGGCAAAGTCGTTCGCGGCCTGCGCGTCCTCGGGAAGACCGGTTTCCAGCGCCTTCTGCCGGTATTTGGGCAGCTCCTCATTGCGAAGCTGCTCGATCTTGAGCTTTCCGGCAAGAATGTACATCGTAAGCTCTTTCATGTACTCCTGGTTTTTGTCGTACATCTTATCCATCATGCTGATATCCTTCATCAGCGTGATCTCATGCTTTTCAAGTGCCTCCACGATCTTGTCCACATTGACCTCAGCCTTGTCAAACTGACTTTTCAGCGTTGCCATGGACTGTGTGGATTTTTTGAAAAGGCCCAAAAAGCCTTTCTTTTCGGAGGCGTCAAAATCAAGTCCCTGGAGCTGAACGACCAGATCGGAGAGCATATCGCCTACCTCACCCATATCCTTGGTGCGGACGGTGTTGAGAGCGGCGTCGGAAAATTCGGAGATGTTCTTCTGCGCGGCGCCGCCGTAATTCATGATCTGCTCCGCGTTGTGTATATCGATCTTCTGCGAAAACTCGGTGACGGCGGCCTGTTCCGCCTCGGAAAGCATACTGATGTCGGGCTTTTCGGTCTTGATATCCTCTACGGAAGGAACGGCTGTTTCAACAGCTTCAGAAACGGGGGCTTCTTCAACGGCAGCGGCGGTCGCTGCGGCGGGAGCATCCTGCACATTGGGCTCCAGAGTAAGATTAAATTCGCTCATTTCATTTCTCCTTGCATTACTTCAAAATCTTTTCCGCCCGAGAGTCCTTCTCTGGCGAGCATCGTATTCATGACTTCGATATCCGTTTCTATATCAAGAGCCTGATCCGCGAACAGCGAATCAAGACGTTTCTTGTAGGCTTCAATGGCCTGATCGAGCATCTCGTTGATGCTCTTCATGCTCTTATTGAGATTTTCTCCTTCGATCCCCTGAGAGCTCATCCGGTCATAGGCGTGGAGAAGCTTGATCGTGGTGGGCAGATAGTAGCTCATGAATTTTTTGATCTGCGGAATATCGGCAGGGTCGTCTATGGCGTCCCGCATGATTTTGTCCGTGATGCGCATGATCTCGTTGATCTTGCCCTTGACTTCATCATCCTTTATGGACATATAGAGTCTGCCCATCTCACTGAGCGCCCGATTGCCCTCTTCAATGATCGGATCGACCTCCGGCCCATAGCTCTTCCGGACGGGAGCGGCTTTTTCAGGAGCCTCCTCCTTCACGGGTGCTTTCTTTACCGGCGCTTCCCTGACGGCTGCCCGCTCCCCGTCATCGTTGTCCTTCTTTGCGGCTGCGAGCCCTGCAAAATAGGCGGCAAGAGTGCTGAAAGCGAGTATGAGCACCAGACCCCAGAGCCGGAAGACCGGGAAGATCATCGACAGGATCGCCCATGTGATCGCAAAGGAATATATCGAGCCGGGACGGCGTCTTCTTCTGTTGTTTCTCAAATGCTTTCACTCTCCAATTGATATACGGATTACCTCATATTAATCATCCATTCCACCGCTTCGCAGCACAAAAAGGTATGGTATTGCCGCATCTTATCACGCATAGCAAAGGAATGACATGATGATTAATAATTTACTGTGAAAGCTCCGCTTCCACAGTAAACACTATTATAATCACCCATTCCTCGCCCCTGGCGGGGCAACCGGAACGGATGCAAAAAAACTCCCATGTGCAGTCAGCTTTCATTTATGGTGGTGCGCATTTGGCGCATGGGAGTTTAATTAATATTAGTATAGTGTGAAAGGAACTTTCAGATTATATTTTACTTCCATTTGATCTTTCCGTCAAGAACTATTGCAAATTGAGCAGGCTTTGTAGTATAATACATAAGTAGAAAATTTTGCTGTTTCGGTTTGACGGCTTTATTACACGGAGGATCTTATGCTGAAAATATCTCCCTCAATTCTCTCGGCAGATTTTGCGAAGCTCGGCGCGGAGGTCGAGGATATCAAACGCGCAGGAGCGGAATACGTCCATGTGGACGTGATGGACGGGCATTTTGTACCGAATATATCCATCGGCATTCCGGTCGTAAAGTCGCTTCGGAAAGCCACGGATATGTTTCTTGACGTGCATCTTATGATCACCGAGCCGATAAAGTATGTCAGGCAGTTCTGCAATGCGGGAGCAGACCTTGTGAATGTCCATATCGAGGCGGACACTGAGGAAAATATCATGGCGGCGATAAAGCTTATACGCGAGTGCGGCAAAAAGGTCGGAATAACGCTCAAGCCAAAGACTCCGGCCGAGGCGGTGCTTCCGTATATGGGTCTTGCGGATCTTATTCTTATCATGACCGTCGAGCCGGGTTTCGGCGGACAGAGCTTTATGGCGGATCAGCTCGACAAGATAAGGGCGGTCAGAAAATATATAGACGAGCTTGCCCCCGGCTGTGAGCTGGAATGTGATGGCGGGATCGATGCACAGACCGCTCCGTCGGCTATCGAAGCCGGCTGCGATGTGCTGGTCGCGGGCAGCGCCGTTTTCGGGAAGAGCGACAGAGCCGCGGCGATCCGTGCCATACGCGGGGAAAACTAAAAAAGAAACAGCAGGATAAAGTATATGTCATTTTTTCCTCCCTCTCTTGAAAACCTGATCGATAAATTTGCCGCTCTTCCCGGAATCGGTCGGAAGAGCGCACAGAGACTTGCGTTCTATCTTCTCTCCCGGCCGGACGAGGAGGCCCGTGCTTTTGCCGACGCCGTTACCGCGGCAAGGTCGAGCGTGAAGTGCTGTAAGATCTGCCAGAATTTTACCGAAGAGGATGTATGTCCGATCTGTACCTCCGACAGAAGGGACAGGTCTACGGTCTGCGTTGTCTCCGAGCCGAGAGATGTTCTGAGCATCGAGCGCGGCAGAGAGTATAACGGCACCTATCATGTGCTCCACGGCGTGCTGTCGCCGATGAACCATATCGGTCCTGACGATATACGCATCAAGGAGCTTTTGCACAGAATTGCCGACAGCGAGATAGAAGAAGTCATCATGGCGACCAATCCCGATACCGAAGGGGAAGCGACTGCCATGTATATCTCCCGCCTTCTCAAGCCGTTTCATATTAAAGTGACAAGGCTTGCTTACGGTATCCCGGTGGGTTCCAACCTGGAGTTTGCCGACGATGCTACCCTCAACCGTGCCATCGAAGGACGCACGGAAATATAGTCGATTGTAAAACCTGCGTTTTACAATCGGGAACTCGTGCTTATCGCATCGGGCCGACGCCCTCTTTGGTCGGCGCGAGAGACTCACTTTGTTCGTCTTAGTGTGTTAACAGATCGGCAAAGCCGTTCTGTTAACGTATTATTATAATTTGAGCATAGGATTATGAGATGAAGAAAGCGGGGGGAAGTTATATTATCCTCCGTTACCGGTTATAATCAGCATATATACATAAAGGGACAGAAAATATCTGCCCCGGTGTTTCGTTTATTCTTTATGAAAAAGGAGAATTTATGGTCTCAAAACTGAAAATAATCCCTCTCGGCGGGCTCGGCGAGATCGGCAAAAATATGACCGCGTTCGAATTCGGCGGCGATATGATCATTGTTGACTGCGGCATGGGCTTTCCGGATGAAGATATGTACGGCATAGATATCGTTCTGCCGGATATAAGCTATCTGAGGACAAATGCCGAAAAAATAAGGGGACTTATCCTGACCCACGGACATGAGGATCACATAGGCGGTGTGCCGTATATCCTCAGGGAGCTGGATATCCCTATCTACACCATGCCCCTCACGGCGGCTATGGTGGAGCTGAAGCTGGAAGAACATGACCTTCTCTATAATACGCAGATCTTCACAAAAAAAGTCGGTTCCGTGTTCCGGCTCGGCTGTTTTTCCGTTGAATTCATCCATGTAAATCACAGTATCCCCGATGCGGTCGCTCTGGCTATTACGACTCCGATCGGCACCGTTATCCACACCGGCGACTTCAAGATCGACGTTACCCCGGTCGCGGAAGGGATGATCGATCTCACCCGTCTCGGACAGCTTGGCAACGAGGGAGTGCTCGCGCTGCTGAGCGATTCGACCAATGTGGAAAAGCCGGGGCACTCCGCCTCCGAACGCAAGGTGGGCGAGTCTTTTGACAAACTCTTTATGGGCTGCGACAAGAGGATCATCATCACGACCTTTGCCTCCAACGTCCACAGACTCCAGCAGATCATCAATGTGGCGTCCAAATACGGCCGCAAGGTCGCTATCACCGGACGCAGCATGGAGAATATCCTCCGGGTCGCGTCGGTGCTCTCCTATATGGATATTCCTGAAGACGTCATGGTCGATCTCGATAAGGTCAGCAAGCTTCCTCACAACAAGACGGTCATTATCTCCACCGGCAGTCAGGGCGAGGCCATGTCCGCTCTGTACCGCATGGCGTTTTCCGAGCATAAGCAGATCAAGATTGATGCAGGTGACAGAGTCATTATTTCCGCCTCCGCGATCCCCGGCAATGAGAACACCATCAGCCGCGTGATCGATGAGCTTTTCCATAAGGGTGCGGAGGTCATCTACGACCGGAATACGGAGCTCCACGTCTCGGGACACGCCTCCCAGGAGGAACAGAAAATGATGCTGGCGCTGGTACGGCCGAAGTTTTTCATCCCCGTACACGGCGAATACCGTATGCTCATAAAGCACGCGGAGCTTGGCAGACAGATGGGCATTGCCCCGAAGAATATCGTTATTGCCGAAAACGGCAAAGTCATTGAGATCACAAAGAAGGGGATCCGCGCGGAGGAGTCCGTTCCGGCGGGAGCGATCCTTGTGGACGGAAGCGGTGTAGGCGAAGTCGGAAGCGTCGTCATGCGCGACAGGCACCGTCTCGCGGAGGACGGTATGATCGTTGTGGTCATGGCTTTCTCCTCCCAGACAAAGACCATTATTGCCGACCCGGAGATCGTCACAAGAGGCTTTATCTATGTAAAAGAGGCGGAGGAGCTTATCGAGGAGCTCATGCGTGTGACCTATGAATCGGTGGACGCCTGCGAAGCGCAGAACGTTACCGATTACGCGGCCATCAAGAGCCGGGTGAAGAGCAATATTTCCGGCTATCTCTATAAGACGACCCGCCGGAGTCCCATGATCCTGCCCGTCATCACGGAAGTGTGAGAGTATGAATATACAGATCTTCGGAAAAGCCAAGTGCTTTGACAGCAAAAAGGCGGAACGTTATTTTAAAGAGCGCCGGATAAAAGTTCAGTACATCGATATTCTGAAATACGGTATGAGCCGGGGCGAGCTCAACTCCGTGAAAAATGCCGTGGGGCTGGAAGCGATGATCAATAAGGACGATCCGGATTATCCGCTCATTCAGTATCTTGCATCCGGTGACGCGAAGCTGGACAAGCTATATGAGGAGCCGTATCTTATCAGGACTCCCATCGTCCGAAACGGCAAAGCCGCCACCGTCGGCTATTGCCCGGACGTGTGGAAGACATGGGAATAGAATAGTTTTAAGATTAAAGTTTTAAGTTTTAAGAAATAGTGTCCGAACGGAAAGCTTTAGCCTTAAAACTTTACTGAGCGCTTTGTTGAAATCAGAGGCAGAAAATGAAACACAGCAGGGTATTTAACATTTTTATACTGCTCTTCGGCCTCCTGTGTATTCTCTATTATATGGGGATGGGGCTTGCCGTTCGGTTCGGACAGTCCATGCTCTGGCTGTGGCCGGTCGTCGGTTTTTTCTGCATCGTTCGCTTTGCACTGGTTCAAAAAAGTATTCGCACCGGAAAGCCTCTGCCCTTTTCCGACAAAACCATAAGAGTATTCCGAATCGTTGTGGCTTTGGGTCTGGTGGTTTTCCTCACGGGCGAGGCGATCATCTGTACGGGAGCTTTTGAGAAACCGGAAAAGGGCTTAAAATGCATCATTGTCCTCGGTGCAAAGGTCAACGGCACAAAACCCAGCGGGGCGCTGAGCCAGAGAATATGGACGGCGACGGAGTACCTTGAGAGAAACCCGGAATGTGTTTGTATTGCCTCGGGAAGCAAGGGAGAGGACGAAAGGATCAGCGAGGCGGCGTGCATCAAAGAAAACCTCCTGCGTCTCGGCATTGCGGAAGAGAGGATCCTCTTAGAGGAAAGGGCGACCGATACGAGAGAAAATCTGCTGTATAGTCTTCCTCTTGTCCCGGCGGGAGTGGAAAAGATCGGGCTTGTGACCAATGATTTTCATGTTTTCCGTGCTCTTGCAAACGCTAGAGCTCTTTCAGAGCGGGACTTCTGCGGTATTCCCGCGGCTTCCACGCCCTACGGCTTTCTCCACTATGTTGTGAGAGAGTTTTTCGCCGTCGGCGAGGGACTTATGAAAGGCGAACTGAAATTCGCGTAAAAAAACTCTGCCCACGATCTAAGAGTCGGTGCAGAGTTTTTTTATAAATCATTTCTTGTTCAGACCGTTCAGCAGAGAACCCAGAAGCTCGTTCTTCCCGGAGCCGGAGCCGCCCAGAAGACTGCCTAAAAGGTCGTTCTTTCCGGAACCGCCCAGCAGGGAGCCGAGCATATCCTCGATCCCGGAGGATTCGCCCTTGAGAAGACTGACGGCGGCCTTTTTGGTGTCGGAATCCGCCTCGCGGTAGAGCTCCAAAAGCTTTTTTTCGGCGGCTGTCACCTTCACGGATGTACCGGAAGACGAGGCCTTGGCGGCTGGCTTCTTCGCCTCGGCTTTTGCCTCTGTTTTTTTGGCGCAGGGCTTTCTGGCGCACGCAGTCTTTCCGCCCTTGTAGGTGGACTCCTTCGCCGCATTTATCAGAGAGCTCTGGGTCACGCCGGTGAGCTTTGCGATCTCCTTGAGAACGCTCTGCGTAAGCTCCAGCTCGCCGCGCTCCGCCTTGCTGATGTCGGACGCCTCCACGCCTTTTATCTTCTTTGCAAGCTGCTCCTGCGTGAGTTCAGCCGCCGTGCGTGCGGCTTTTATTAGGGGACCTACCTTGTTTGCCATATGGATATCCTCCGATTATTATTATTTTTCATAGAATACTACATTTTTCAACGACTTTTATTTCAGGTGATACAGGGAGTAAACCCCGTTTTCAGTCGTTGCCTCAAGGGTATATTTCTCCTCTAAAATATCCGCGATGACGGATGGCTGCTCCGCTTCATCATAGAGTCGAAAGGCAATGACCCATTCAATACGGCTCTTTAAGAATTCGTCGTGAATATTCCGGGCAAATACCGCGCTGTTGACGCTCATCCACTGCTGCAGGGTGAAATACCGGAAGCATGGGCGAAGGTTCGTGTCCAGATAGAATCTTCTGGGACAGTCAAAAGCGATAAAGCTTTCGCGGCCGCTTTCATCGATAAGCTCTGTAAGAGGGGTATAATCATCTATATAGCGCTCATAGGCTTCCATGGGGAGCTGCTGTGTACGGTTTCGGTAAATTTTCAGACCCGAGCTGAACAGTACAAGCATAATCATGGATACACTGAGGAAGCGGACAAGCTTTTCTCTGCCAAACCCAAAGCCGCTGCCGCAAAGCTCATTTACGGCGACATAGAAAAAGGGCAGAAGGCAGATCCCGTAATGGGCATAGTCGTTCATCGTGTAGAGGAACAGGGTGGTCGGCAGAGAGACACTCAGCCAGAAAGCGGAGGAGAAGCGAGAGGATCTTCTGAAGAACAGACCAAAGAAGGAAACGGCGACAAGGCACCATCCGGGCAGATACATTCTTATGCGTACCAGAAGCTGCACGATGCTCTCCGTTTTTGCAAGACCGGAGGCGGAATAGTAATCCATGTTGAAAAGCAGACTTCCGTACCACATCTCATAGAGAGCGCCGTGCAGATAATAATAGAGGCAGAACGGAACGATAAGGACCGCCGCGCCGAGAAAAAAGCCGAGAGCGTTTTGAAAGAGGTTTTTCCATTCCTTTTTTACGGTCAGAGAAATCGAAATGAATAATACCCCTATGCATACGCCAATGGCGTTGGTCACTCTTGTTAAAAGTGCAAAGGCAAAGGCGGCTCCGTAAATTGCCGCATGAAACGGGGCGTGCGTGTACTCGCCGGCGGCGAAGGAAACGCTCCATTTATACATACGGTAATACGAAAAAAGCAAAAACGGAAGTATGTATTCCTCGGTCGTGTTGCCCTCCTGCCAGTTTGCCGCGAGAACGAGGGGAAGAAGCAGTGATAGCAAAAGGGAGACCCTTTCCGCCTTTTTTATCCGGAGAAGACGGTAAGCTGCCGCCTCAGCCGCAGCAAGAAACAGGATCTGCAGGAGAAAGACGCCTGTTCGCCCACGGATGGCATATCCGACGGCGTTGATGAAAAAAATGATAGGTCCCTTATGGTCAAAGAGATCGACATAGGGCAGAAAACCTTCCGCCCAGTATTTGCCGATGGTCTGGAACATCGCCGAGTCGTAGCCCCAATCGGAGAAAAGCGGAGAAGTTGTCTCCGAGAAGAGAAGAGCGCCTGTAAACGCGGACAGTATAAAAAGCAGAACACGCAACAGAGACTTTGTGTTTTTCTCGACAGAAATACCTGTTTCCAACTGAAATCATCCTCGATCCGGACTGTTTGAATAAACCACACTCTATCATAACGGTTTTGCAGTGTCAATAAAATTTGTCAAAAGTCCCTTTTCAAAGCAGATTTTTCCTGCTATAATCATATTAAACTCCCATGCGCAAAATTGCGCTCCACGATAAATGAAAGCAAACTGTGCATGGGATTTTTTCGCATCCGTTTCGGTTGCCGTGTCTGTGCGCCCGCAGGCGCCATGCAAGCGAGCAACCGAGCGCAGCGAGGCACTTGGCGAGTCGCAAGCGGCGAGAAACGGGCGATTATTATAATATTTACTGTGGAAGCGGAGCTTTCACAGTAAACCTATATTTTGGAGGCGCGATATGCAGGAAATCAGAGTCGGGATCATCGGCACCGGTATGATGGGCAACACCCATGCCGAGGCCATAAGAAGGATCCCCGGTACAAAAATCGTTGCGATTTGCGGCAGCAGAGACTACGCAAAGAACAGAAAGCTCGCCGATGAGCTCGGTATACCCAATGCCTATGCGGACTATAAGGAGATGCTGGACAGGGAGCAGCTCGATGTCGTCCACAACTGCACACCCAACAATATGCACTACAAGATCAACCTTGAGATCCTTAAGAGGGGCATCAACGTTTACTGTGAAAAGCCCCTCGCCATGACGAGCGAGGAGACGGCGGAGCTTGTGAAAGTCGCGGCGGAAAAGGGCGTCAAGGCGGGCGTAAACTTCAATTACCGCCACAACGCCACCGTCCGTGATATGAATGAGAGACTGAAAATGCCCGTCAGCGAGGGCGGCGCCGGGGATGTCTTCCTTGTCCACGGCACCTATATTCAGGACTGGCTGATGTTCGATACCGATTTCAACTGGAGGTGCGTCTCCGAGATCGGCGGTGCATCCCGCACGGCCGCCGACATCGGCTCTCACTGGTTCGATACGGTGCAGTACATCACCGGACATAAGATCGTTTCGGTCTACGCGAAGTTCATCACCATCTTCCCTCAGCGCAAAAAGCCCGAACAGGAAGTAGCGACTTTCTGCACCGCCAGGGATGTTACGTATAAGACCGTCGATATCGACACCGAGGACGCGGCCTATATCATGGTAAAGTTCGATAACGGCGTGATGGGCAACGTGGTCGTCTCTCAGGTCTCCGGCGGCAGAAAGAACGGCTTCCAGATCGATGTGGACGCATCTCAGTATTCCATGCGCTGGTTCCAGGAGGACTGCGACAAGCTCCTGATCGGCACCAGAAGCTGCAACAGCGTCTACCATGCAGGTGCGGAGATGCTCCACGGGGACGCGGTGCGCTACGCAAGCTACCCCTCCGGCCATGCTCTCGGCTGGGGCGATGCACTGAGAAGCGCAATAAGAGAGTATTACAACGATGTAAAGGGAATATCTTCCTGCAATTATGCCACCTTTGCGGACGGCGACTATATTGAGCGCATAGTTGAAGCCTGCGTAAAGAGCAGCCGGGAAGACAGATGGGTCGACGTTAATACTGTTCTTCCATAAAATTTCGCTGTTTTACGTAAGGGAAAGTGTGCCTTTGGCAAAGCCCCGATTTGCGGGCGTCGACGCAAAATGGGGATCGGACCCTTCGGGTCCGGTGCGCATTTTAATTTTTTTTCTTTTCCCCTG
>JAZLGK010000035.1:0-3234 GCA_045616265.1 Candidatus Limivicinus sp.
GTCTGCGGCAGCTGACGGATAAAATGTGCTCAGATTTTGTCATTTTTTCTTGCAATACACAAAGTATTCCTGCGAAAAAATGCCTTCATCAGAACCCATTTTCTCTCGCCATCTGCTCTTGCCGCATTATGCGGTATTGCCCAAAGATTTTTGATGGTAATAAGGAGGCATGGGGCATGAAGCTTAAAATATGCCATATGTATAACGATGTTCTCAACCTCTACGGCGACAGAGGCAACGTGCTTTGTATGCAAAAGCGCCTTGTCTGGCGCGGGATCGATACGGAGATATTCAAACTCCCGGTCGGGGAGTTTGCGACCCTTGCCGATTGCGACATCGTTTTTATCGGCGGCGGACAGGATTTTGAACAGGAAGTTCTGCTCGACGATCTCCACCGCGGCAAGGACAGCGAAATAAAAGCCGCCATTGAAGACGGTGTAAGCTTCCTCACGATCTGCGGCGGCTACCAGATGATGGGCAATTACTATGAGACCTACGACCATGTACGCTGCGACTTCATCGGTGCGGTGGACTTTCACACCGTGGGCAGCAAACAGCGCATGATCGGCAACTATAAATTCAAATGCTCTGATGCAATGGGCGGGAGCGTTGTGGTGGGCTTTGAAAACCACAGCGGCAAAACCCGGCTCGGAAACGGTGTCGAGCCGCTTGGCATGGTACTTGCCGGCTTCGGCAATAACGGCGAGGACGGCACGGAAGGCGTACACTATAAAAACCTCATAGGCACATACAGTCACGGCCCTCTCCTCCCCAAAAATCCGGAGCTCTGCGACAGAATTCTACTCACGGCGCTTTCGAGAAAATACGGCATAACGGAGCTTGAAAAATTAGACGACTCGGCAGAAACTGCGGCACATGACGCAATGTGCGGAAAAATTTAAGGACGGCGAAAACAGATGATAAGATTTTATAACGGCAAGGTCATGACCTTTGGGGAAAAGATAGACATTTTTGACGGCGAGGTGTGGACCGACGGAGATATCATAAGCTATGTCGGCAAGGGCAAGGCGGAAATGCCCGCATTTGAGCGTGAGATAAACCTCAACGGTGATCTCATAATGCCCGGCTTTAAAAACGCCCATACCCACACGGCGATGGTCGCGTTCCGCTCTTATGCGGACGATATGCACCTGCACAAATGGCTCAATGAGCAGATATTCCCCTATGAACCCAGACTCACCGATGAATCGGTATATTATTTTACCAAGCTCGGTATCATGGAGTATCTGAGTTCCGGCATAACCTCTTCCTTTGATATGTATTTCCACAACGAGGCCTACGCCAAAGCGCACGTGGATACCGGCTTCCGCACGGTCATCACCTCCGCTATGAATAACTTTGACGCGGATCCCACCAACATCGAGCGGGAATATCTGCGCTTCAACAGCTATGACCCGCTTGTCGGCTACCGTCTGGGGCTTCACGCCGAGTATACCACCTCCATGGAGCGCATTGAATACATGGTGTCTCTCGGCGAAAAATACGAAGCTCCCCTCTATATCCACATGAGTGAGACCGAGAGCGAGGTCCTTGAATGTGAGGAACGCTACGGGCTGAGAACCCCGCAGTTTCTTGAAAAAATCGGCTTCTTCCGCTACGGCGGCGGCGCGTTCCACTGCGTATGGATGGACGACGAGGACATCAACGTGATGCTCCGCAATAATCTGATTGCCGTGACCTGTCCCGCTTCCAACCTCAAGCTTGCAAGCGGCATTGCCTCTATCGACAGAATGGCGGCGGCGGGAGTTGAGATCGCCATCGGCACGGACGGCGCGGGCAGCAACAACGCGCTGGATATGTTCCGCGAGATGTACCTTGTCAGCGTCCTGCAGAAGTATCTGAATATGGACGCCGCCGCGGGAGACGCGTACAGGACGCTTAAAATGGCGTGTGTCAACGGCGCTCACGCCATGGGACTGCCCGAGTGCGATAACCTTGCCGTGGGCAAAAAGGCCGACCTTGTCGTGATAGACCTCATGCAGCCCAATATGCAGCCGCCTCATAATATAGCAAAAAATCTTGTCTACTCCGGCTCCAAGAGCAATGTCCGCCTGACGATGGTCAACGGCAAGATTCTCTACGAAAACGGCGAATACTTCATCGGAGAGGACAAAAACTACATATACGATAAAGTCACCGAACTTTCCGGGAGGCTTTTTAAGTGAACAATATCGATCTGCATGTCCACACCACCGCTTCCGACGGGACATGCTCCCCGAAAGAGGTCGTCACGCTTGCAAAGGAAAAAGGACTCAAAGCCATTGCGATCACCGACCATGACGGCGTCGGCGGATACCGCGACGCCGCCGAGGTCGGGAAAGAACTCGGAATTGAGGTCGTCCCCGGAATTGAGATAAGCACGAAATTCTATACCGACAAAGCGCAGAATAAAGGCTATGCGGTGCATATTTTAGGCTATTACATAGATGTTGATTCCCCGGAACTCACGCCGGTGCTGGAATGGGTCGTCCGTGACCGCGACGAGAGAAACCGAAAAATGGTAGAGCTGATGCAAAAGGACGGTCTTCCCATCACCTACGAATATATGCAGCAGCGTTTCGGCGAGATCGTCGGAAGACCGCATTTTGCGGAATATCTTGTGGAGCAGGGACTTGCATCGAGCATACAGGACGCATTTGACAAATATGTTGAAAAAGGGCGCAAATACTGGCTTCCGAGGCAGTTTCTCACCATTGAGCGCTCGATTGAAATTATCGCGCTCGCCGGCGGCGTGCCGGTGCTGGCACATCCTTTTCAGTACAAGCGGGGTGATACGGAGCTTCGGGAGCTTATAGAGCACTGCATCACCTCCGGTCTGAAGGGCATGGAGTGCCGCTATTCCGGGTATACCGAAGAAATGAGCGGCTATCTTGAAGCGCTCGCCGATGAATACGGCCTTCTGAAAACCGGCGGCAGCGATTTCCACGGCAGCAATAAGCCCTCTATCTCCCTCGGTACCGGCAAGGGGACGATGAATGTACCGTATGAGTGGCTGGAGATATTGAAAAACTAACGGGAGTGCGGCATTGTTATAATGCTGCGCTCCCCTTTCTATTATCGAAATATAACTTGGGCAACACCGCACAATACGTCTGCGGCAGCTGACGGATAAAATGTGCTCAGATTTTGTCATTTTTTCTTGCAATACACAAAGTATTCCTGCGAAAAAATGCCTTCATCAGAACCCATTTTCTCTCGCCATCTGCTCTTGCC
>JAZLGK010000036.1:0-2196 GCA_045616265.1 Candidatus Limivicinus sp.
CCGGATTATGTTCTGATACTTTCAGGCGACCATCTTTACAGAATGGACTACCGCAAAATGCTCAGCAGTCATATTGCGCACAATGCAGAGGTGACCATATCCGTAATGCAGGTGGCGTGGGAGGAGGCGTCCCGTTTCGGAATCATCACAGCCGAGAGCGACGGACGTATCGCAAAATTTTCAGAAAAGCCGAAAGAGCCTGATTCCAACCTCGCATCCATGGGTATTTATATCTTCAATCGTGACCTTCTGAAAAAAGCGCTTATGGAAGACAGCACGGACCCTCACAGCGATCATGACTTCGGAAAGAACATTATCCCAAAGCTTCTGCACGAGGGACGCAGACTGTATACATACGAATTTTCCGGTTTCTGGAAGGATGTAGGTACCATACAGAGCTTCCATGAAACAAGCATGGGTCTTTTGGACAAGGATCCGGCATTTACGCTCTCTATGCCGGATTTCCCGATCATGAGCAATGCGGATATTCAGCCGCCTCATTATGTGGGACCCAATGCATCTGTGGAAGAGAGCATTGTTGCCAATGGTACGAGAATATACGGCACCGTAAAGCACTGCGTGATAAGCGGAGATATCCTCATTGAGGATGGAGCATATATAAAGGATTCTGTGGTGCTTCCGGGGGCTGTAATTAAGAAGGGAGCACGTATCGTCAGGTCGATCATCGGCGAAAACACAGTAGTAGAAGAAAACGCTGTTGTGGGCAGCGATGATCCCGGCAGTGAGATATGCGTAATAGGAGACGAATTTACACCGGCAGGAGGGATGAAGAATGGATAACGTAATAGGACTCATCACCGCTAATTATTCTGCGGAGGGACTTGGCGTGCTGGCAAATGAGCGTACAGTGGCAGCGCTTCCCTTTGCGGGAAGATATCGTCTTATAGATTTTGCCCTTTCGAATATGGTCAATGCCGGTCTTACAACGGTAGGACTTGTAACGCCGTATAAATACAGGTCGATCATAGACCATGTTCACTCCGGCAAGGCGTGGTCATTGGACAGAAAAAACGGAGGACTCTTTATTCTGCCCGGTTCGGCCTATGGCATTTCAAGCCCCCATTCACGTTTTCTCCTGAGAGATATTGCGCGTAATCAGGTTTTCTTTACAAGGTCGCCCGCTCCGTATGTACTGGTTTCGTCCTCCAGCTATGTTTACAACATGGATTACTCCGGGCTCATCAGAGAGCATCAGAAAACCGGCGCTGACATTACGGTGGTTTACACCAAAGCCGGGAAGGATGACGTGAACAGAACGTGCATAAAGACCGTGGATGGCAAAGTCACCGGTATGAAAAGAGGGGTAAAGCAGGGAGACAATGAATTCCTTGACTGCTTTATCGTGAGCCGGTTGCTTCTGCTGAAAATAAACGAGTGGTATTCATCGGTGGACTATCTTGACTTTTTTGAGGTTCTGGAGGAAAACTACAATAAAATGGATGTCCGTACGTATGAATACACGGGCTTCTCAAGAGGAATTTTCAACGTTGACGACTACTATTTCAGCAATATGGACATCCTCGATCAGAACAATGCATTGAATCTGTTTAATCCGGATGCACCGATTAGGACAAAGATCCGTGACGATGCGCCTGCTGAATATATGGCCGGCGCCGTGACGAGAAATGCCCTGATACAAGACGGATGCACCATAGCGGGCACAGTAGAGAACAGCCTGCTTTCCGGCGGCGTGACCGTCGAGGCGGGCGCCGTCGTAAAAAACAGCATAATCATGCACTCGTGCCGGATCGGCGAGGGTGCCGCTGTGGAAAACGCAATCATAGACAGGAACAATGTGGTGAGCGCAGGCACGGTTATTAAGGGATCACCGGGCGCTGTATTTGTTGTTGAGAAAAATAACATCTGATTTTTTCGAAATGAGGCAATAGTGTGAAAGTTCCTTTCACACTATGTATAATCAAAAAAACAATCATCTTATCATTCCTCTGCTTCGCGTGATGAGATGAGGCGGTTCCTTTACAATTTGTGCCGACGCGAAGCGGCGGGATGGATGATTGATATGAAAAGAAAACTGCGGATCCTGTTTGCGGCGTTTGAGGCTGTGCCGTTTATGAAGACCGGCGGCTTGGGAGACGTAGCGGGAACGTTGCCAATGGCGCTCAAAAAGGCGGGCTGTGAGATCCGTGTCATGATCCCGAAGTTTGCTTCCATGCC
>JAZLGK010000037.1:0-17292 GCA_045616265.1 Candidatus Limivicinus sp.
TGTTTGGTCTCTTTGTTTGTGATGATTCAATTATACCACAAAATCGAGTGAATTTCTTCCCTTTTTTTATTCTTTTTTTCTTGTTTACCTACTTTTTTACTTGGCGTTTTCCTGCGGATAACTTTTCACCGAAACTCAAGCCTATTTTTCTGTTGAAATCATCGGTCGAATCGTTTATAATATGTCAGAATTGTTTTACAAAAGGGACGGTTACAAATATGGAAGAAATAACAAGGAATTTTATCGACTCTTTTATTGTTGAGGATCTCTCCGAGGGGCATCGCTGCGAGGGTATGCAGGTGCATACCCGTTTTCCGCCCGAGCCCAACGGTTATCTTCATATAGGCCACTGCAAGGCTCTGACCATCGACTTCGGTACGGCGGAGCGCTTCGGCGGCATCTGCAATCTGCGAATGGACGATACCAATCCCGCAAAAGAGGATACAGAGTTTGTCGAGGCCATTCAGGAGGACATTCACTGGTTGGGATTTGACTGGGGCGATCGGTTTTACTATGGTTCCGACTATTTTGAAAAGACCTATGAGTACGCTCTGGAACTTATCAACAAAGGTCTTGCCTATGTCTGTGAGCTTACGCCGGAGCAGTTTAAGGAATACCGCGGCGACACCACTCATCCCGCGATCTCTCCGTGGCGCGACAGACCCGTGGAGGAAAACCTTGACCTCTTCAAGCGCATGAGAGCAGGGGAGTTCGAGGAAGGAAAATACACTCTCCGCGCGAAGATCGACCTTTCGAGCGGCAACTTCAATATGCGTGACCCTGTTCTGTACCGTATAAGATATATCGAACATCACCGCCAGGGCACAAAATGGTGCATTTTCCCGATGTATGACTTCGCCCATCCCATTCAGGACGCGCTGGAAGGCATCACTCACTCTCTGTGCTCTCTGGAATACGAGGCGCACAGACCGCTCTACGACTGGGTCGTCTCCAATGTCTCCATCCCGTATCACAAGCCGCGCCAGATCGAGTTTGCCCGTCTCGGTATCAACTACACCGTCATGTCCAAGCGCAAGCTGAGAAAGCTTGTCGAAGAGGGGCGTGTTACCGGCTGGGACGATCCCCGTATGCCCACGCTCTGCGGTCTCAGAAGAAGGGGCTATACCTCTGCTTCCATCCGCAGTTTCTGCGAGAAGATCGGTGTTTCCAAGGTAGACTCCACGGTAGACTGGGCGTTGCTGGAAAGCTGCCTGCGGGATGACCTCAATGCCAATGCCAAGCGGGTCATGGCGGTCCTCAACCCCGTGAAGCTCATCGTCACCAACTACCCCGAGGGACAGACCGAGCTGCTTGAGACCGAGAACAATCCTCTGGACGAAAACGCCGGCACGAGAGAAATAAGCTTTTCAAGAGAGCTCTATATAGAGTCCGAGGACTTTATGGAGGAGGCCGCTCCCAAGTATAAGCGCCTCTATCCGGGCAATGAGGTAAGACTCAAGGGTGCATATCTTGTCACCTGCACAGGCTGCAAAAAGGACGAAAACGGCAAGGTCGTCGAGGTCTACTGCGAGTACGATCCCGACAGCCGCGGCGGCAACCCGTCAGACGGGCGCAAGGTCAAGGGCGCAACGATCCATTGGGTCAATGCTCTTGACTGTGCGGACGCAGAAGTCAGGCTCTATGACTATCTTTTCTCCGATCCAGATCCTGACGGCCCTGATAAGGACTTTCTCGATTATCTCAATCCCGACAGCCTCATTATTCTCAAGGGCTGCAAGGTCGAAGCGGGACTTAAAAAGCTCCCCATGCCGGAGCGTGGAAAAAATTCCGAGGGATTCCAGTTCATGCGTCAGGGCTACTTCTGCCTGGACAATAAGGACGCAAGCCCAGAACATCTGGTATTCAACCGTTCTGTTGCCCTCAAGGACAGCTTTAAAAAATAACACGATCCTTTCATAAAATAAGTAAATGCTGATCTATTCACCGGCGGCATCTGTTCTGCCCGAATGAATCATTGTTTGCTTAACAAAAAATGACACCCTTGCGATGAAACAGGGGTGTCATTTTATTATGCCGTTTTTAATGTCTTATCAGTACATTCCGCCCATATCGGGGGCTGCAGGCATGGGAGGATTCTTCTCGGGAATATCCGCAACGAGGCTTTCGGTGGTGAGCACCATAGCGGCGACAGATGCGGCATTTTCCAGAGCGCTGCGGCAGACCTTGGTCGGATCGACAATGCCCATCTCGACCATGTCACCGTACTTGTCACCAGCGGCATCGTAGCCGAAATTGGCTTTCTTGCTGTTTGCAACATTGTTGAGGATCACAGCGCCTTCGAGACCGGCGTTAAAAGCAATCTGCATGATGGGAGCCTTGAGAGCTTTGGCAACGATGGCAGCACCGGTCTTTTCATCGCCGGAGAGAGAGGAAAGAAGCTTGTCGGCTGCCTTGGAAGCGAGAACATAAGCGGTTCCGCCGCCGGGTACGATACCTTCGGCAACGGCGGCGCGGGTGGCGTTGAGCGCATCCTCGATGCGGAGCTTTTTCTCTTTCATCTCGGTCTCGGTGGCAGCACCGACCTTAATGACGGCTACGCCGCCGCTGAGCTTTGCAAGACGCTCCTGAAGCTTTTCGCGGTCGTAATCGGAGGTGGTGGTGGAAATGGCGTGCTCGATCTGAGCGATGCGGGACTTGATCTCTTCGACCTCGCCTGCACCGTCAACGATCACGGTATTCTCCTTGGTGACCTTGACCTGATGTGCCTGACCGAGGAGGCTGATATCGGCGTCCTTGAGCTCCATGCCGAGATCGGAGGAGATGACCTGACCGCCGGTGAGGATGGCGATATCCTGCAGCATTTCCTTGCGTCTGTCGCCGAAGCCGGGAGCCTTGACGCATACGCAGGTGAAGGTGCCGCGCAGTTTGTTGAGGATGATGGTGGCAAGAGCCTCGCCCTCGATATCCTCGGCAATGATGAGGAGCTTGCGGCCGCCCTTGACGATCTGCTCAAGCAGAGGCAGGATGCCCTGAATGTTGGTGATCTTCTTGTCGGTGATAAGAATGAGAGCATCGTCAATGACGGCTTCCATCTTGTCCATATCGGTAGCCATATAGGGGGAGAGGTAGCCGCGGTCAAACTGCATACCCTCGACTACATCGCTGTAGGTTTCGGCGGTCTTGGACTCTTCAATGGTGATAACACCGTTCTGGCTGACCTTCTCCATTGCCTCACTGATGAGAGAGCCGATCAGCTCGTCACCGGAGGAGATGGTGCCGACTCGGGCGATGTCGCTTGCGCCGTTGACAGGCTGGGAAGCGGCCTTGATGGCTTCGACAGCGGCGGCGGTGGCCTTCTGGATGCCCTTTTTCATGACCATGGGATTTGCACCGGCGGCAAGGTTCTTGAGACCTTCATTGATCATTGCCTGAGCAAGAAGGGTAGCGGAGGTAGTACCGTCACCGGCAACGTCGTTGGTTTTGGTGGATACTTCCTTGATAAGCTGTGCGCCCATATTCTCAAAAGCGTCTTCCAGCTCGATCTCCTTGGCGATAGTAACGCCGTCGTTGGTGATCAGGGGAGAGCCGAACTTCTTGTCGAGGACAACGTTTCTGCCCTTGGGGCCGAGGGTTATTTTTACGGTATCGGCGAGCTGATTGACGCCGCGCTCGATAGCCTTTCTTGCTTCTTCACCGTATACGATTTTCTTTGCCATAAATTAATTACCTCCAGAAATTAAATTACTCAAGAATTGCCAGAATGTCGCTCTGACGGACTATTGTGTACTCAACATCATCGAGCTTTACCTTTGTGCCGGTGTACTTGCCGACAAGAACGTTCTGACCGGCTTTGACGATCATCTCGACCTCGTTTCCGTCCACCATTCCGCCGGGGCCGACCTCGACGATCTCATAAACCTCGGGCTTTTCCTGCGCGGATGCTGTGAGGAAAATGCCGGAAGATGTGCGCTCCTCTGCGGCGTTCTGCCTGAGAACGACTCTGTCAGCCAAGGGCTTTAATTTCATAATCTATACCTCCAAAAATTTTATTAACAAGATTCAGCATCGTTAGCACTCAAAACGCTTGAGTGCTAACGATGCTTATGATACCACATATTTTCTTTTTTGCAAGTCCTATCTATGAAAAATCGGAGCTCAAATTATTAATTTTTTATTACGTAGTGAATCAGCCGCATCAAAAAAAGTCATACCGACAGGGATAACGAGGTTAAGAGCTCCGGGTACAAGCCTCATTACAACGCTCTTTGCAAATATTGCCTCACCGTCCACATTGATGACGCTTTCTTCTTCAAAATCAATTCTTATTTCCGTCCCGTGAAGATGTGTTGCATACTTCGGCATTTCATCGACTTTTCCGGCGGCATATTTCCCTATAAGGGCGGCAAAGGTGAAAAGGCTGACCTTCTTTACAACATAGAAGTCAAGATCTCCGTCGTCGGGTCTGGCGTGAAGACTCGGGTTAAAGCCGCCGCCGTAAAACCGACCGTTGCACGCGCAGATCAGCGTATGATCCCCGTCCTGCACAAAGGAACCGCACTCCACGTGCATCTTCCTTGCAATACCCTTGAACATATTTACGGCGGCAGATACCACGTAGGCCGCAGAACCGCCCACGAGAGGCAGATGACTGTATTTATGTACATCCGTCCCGATCCGTGCATCGATCCCGACCGAGCAGATATTGGCGCACCAGCGCCCGTTGCAGTCTATGAGGTCGATTTTTTTAACGCCTCCGTCGAGCAGCGTCGGGAGATCGCGGTAGAGCTTTGCGTCCTCGCCGAACATACGGCAGAAATCGTTTCCCGTACCGGTGGGGAACGGGCAGACGGAGACATTATCCAGCCTAGCCGAGCCGCAGACACATTCGTTGAAGGTTCCGTCTCCGCCGCAGGCATAGACGCGGAGCACCTCGCCGCCGGCTGCCTCCGCTTTAATCTTATCGGCAGCATCCATAGGCTCTTTGGTCACATAGATTTCATATTCATCAGAGCGGTTTTTAAAGGCTTCTTCAACCTTACTCCTGACCTCAGGTGTTGCGTCCCGCCCGCCGGCGATGGGGTTGACAATAAACAGATGCTTCACTGCATAACTCCAATCTTTATTTCTTGTTAAGATACATGAACAGGTCGCATTTGATCATACCGTTATAGAGCTTGCGTTTTTTGTCGGCGTTTCTGCCGAAGCAGCGCTCAAATTCCGTATGCGAAGAGAGAAGATAGAGCTGCCAGTTTTCATTTGCGAGATACCGCTTTCCGAAGGCGCGATAAAGCTCCTCCGCCTGCTGTTTCTCCATAATCCTCTCACCATAAGGGGGGTTGGTAACGATCACGCCGCGATCTGTCTTACGGTCAAAGGAAACTGCATCGGCGAGTTCAAAACGGATGATGTCCGCCACTCCGGCACGACGGGCATTTTCCCGGGCAATTTCGATGGCTTTCGGGTCAATATCGGAACCGATAATACAATAGTTTCCGTTATATTCCTTTGAACGGGCAAGCTCGCGCTCCTCTTTCCATAGCTTTTTGTCGATCCAACGCCAATTGGAGGCTGCAAAATCGCGCTCAAGACCGGGAGCGCGGTTTTTGGCGATGAGAGCCGCTTCAATGGGGATCGTACCGCTGCCGCAGAAGGGATCGCAGAAATCGTCTCTGCCCCGGTATCGGGAAAACTTTACCATTGCCGCCGCCATGGTCTCTTTCAGGGGGGCGGCGTTGTGGGCGGGACGGTAGCCGCGCTTATGCAGCCCCTCGCCGGTCGTGTCGATGCAAAGAGAAACACAATCCTTCATAATGGCAAACTGGATCTGATAAAGCTCACCGGTCTCCGCGAACCACTCGATCCCGTAAACGCTTTTCAGCCTTTCCACAACGGCCTTCTTTATGATCTTCTGACAGTCGCTCACGGAAAACAGCTTCGAGTCCAGACTGTGACCTTTGACAGGGAAAGCCGCGTCCTTTGGGATCAACGTCTCCCAGGGGAGCGCCTTTGTCTTTTCAAAAAGCTCATCGAAGGTGTAGGCGTTGAATCGACCCACTTCCAACAGAACGCGCTCACCGACGCGAAGATTGATGTTGCTTCTGACGATAGCGCTTTCATCGCCTGTAAAAAAAACTCTGCCGTTTTCCGAGGCGACATTTTTAAAATCGAGGCGTTTTAATTCATCCGCAATGGGTGCTTCCAGCCCCAGAAGACACGGGACACACAGTTTGAGATCCATCTGCTTTCTCCGAAAAAATTATTTTTTATATGATACTACAAAATTTTGAAGCTGTAAACCGTGTTTCTTATAAATATTCTGTTAACTGAATATATGGATTTTAAAAGCATTTTTTCCGAATCGATGGACACTATTTGACAAATATATGGTACAAATTACTAAAAACGAGTGAATACAAAGGTCGAAAAATAAAAAATATGTTAAATTGACTATTGAATTTTTCAGACAAATGCGCTATATTATATTCAGTCATAGATTGTTCATTTTTGGAAGAGGGGAGTTGTACGGATGGATCGAGTAAAGTTTTCCGAAGTGCTCCGGGACTCTTTCACAGCCTACTATAATATTCTTCCCGACAGTGATACTCTCGGCCTCCCGTTGGATTTTAAAGCCGATTACTTTTCAAGGGCTGAAAAATACTGGCTCAGTAAAAAGATCACGATCTGGGGGAACGAGACAAACGAGTTTGCCTACATATTCTCCGATAAGACTTTTGATATGGATACCGTTGACAGGTGTATAGATTTTGCGCTTAAAGAGGGGCTTCCAAGAGTTAGGCCGCACAAGGAGCACCAGTATACCAATATAAAAGTTATTTTTGTCGCGGATTCTTTTGATAAGGATCTGGTCAGGCATATTCAGAAAAAATCCTTCAGCAAAAACTATAAGTTTTCTCTGCACGGCTTTACGGAGCTGAAGACCGCGGCGGTCGATCTTACGGAGAGAAAAGCCTATCCCAACCGCGCCGGTCAGGAGCTGACCGGATACTTCAGTAAGCTATTTGCGGCAAATAATCCATAAAGCCGCGAGTGGTAATAAAAAATTTCATACCAAGGAGTGAAAAGTGTGAGCGCAATAGTTATTCTTCTCATCGCAGTTGTCCTGCTGGCACTCGGCTACGTCTTTTACGGCGGCTGGCTGGCAAAGACATGGGGCGTTGATCCTTCCAAGGAAACCCCCGCACACACCAGTTACGACGGTAAGGACTTTGTTCCTGCAAATCCCGCCGTTCTGATGGGACACCATTTCTCATCCATCGCCGGTGCAGGCCCCATTAACGGACCTATCCAGGCCGCAGTCTTCGGCTGGGTTCCCGTTTTCCTGTGGGTCGTGATCGGCGGCATCTTCTTCGGTGCAATGCACGACTTTGGTGCTCTGTTCGCCTCTATCCGTCATAACGGCGGCTCCATCGGCGAAGTCATCAAGGACGAGATGGGTACCAAGGCACAGCGCCTGTTCACCATCTTCGCACTGCTCGTTCTGATCCTCGTTATCGCTTCCTTCACCGCCGTTGTTGCAGGTACTTTCGTATCTGTTGCAAAAGAGGGCGAAGAGGCTCTGCCTTTCCTCACCTTCGGCCGTGCTAACGTAAGCGGCAACGCTTCCACCGCAACGACTTCTCTTCTGTTCATTGTCATTGCATTTATCTTCGGTTACTTCGTATACCGCAAGAATGCTCCTGTTGGCCCCGCAACCATCGTCGGCGTTATCGGCATCGTTCTGATCGTTATTGTCGGTCTGAACATGGGCGTCAACATGAGCCGCACCGCATGGGTCATCTTCATTGCCGTTTACGTCATGGCTGCTTCTCTGCTGCCTGTCTGGATGCTGCTCCAGCCTCGTGACTACCTGTCCTCCTTCCTGCTTTACGGCATGATGCTCATCGCTTTCGTCGGCATTCTCTTCTCCGGCGCAAAGGTCGATCTGCCTGCATTCACCGGTTGGAAGGGTCTCAACGGTGCTTCCGGTCTGTTCCCGACTCTGTTTATCACCGTTGCCTGCGGCGCTGTTTCCGGTTTCCATGCTCTCATCGGTTCCGGTACCACCTCCAAGCAGCTCAATTCCGAGAAGGATGCAAAGGTCATCGGCTACGGCGCCATGATCATTGAGTCCGCTCTTGCTATCATCTCCCTGATTGCAGTCGGCGTTGTCTTCAAAGAGACCAACATCGGCGGCGGCGAGAAGTTCCTGCTCTCCGCACCTCCCACGATCTTCGCCGGTGGTGTTGCCACCATGGTTGCTACCATGTTCGGCGGTGTGGCAGACTTCTCCAACCCTGTATACGACACCGTATACACCCTTCTGACTCTGGCTGTTTCCGTCTTTGCTCTGACCTCTCTTGACTCCGGTACCCGTCTTGCCCGCTATATGTTTGCTGAGCTCTTCATTCCCGAAGGCAAGACCCGTGACGATCTGACCGGCGCTGCAAAGTTCTTCTCCAATCCTCTGGTCTCCACCGGTGTTATGGTCATCATCGGCTGCGGCATGGGCTTCATGGGCCTGAGCCAGATTTGGGGCGTGTTCGGCGCTGCCAACCAGCTGCTGGCCGGTCTTGCTATGCTGGCTGTTGCTGCATGGCTCGGCAACATCGGCAAGAACAACAAGATGTTCTTCTTCCCGATGATCTTCATGCTTGCTGCAACCATTACCTCCCTCTGCACCACCATCATCGCCAAGATCAAGCTCATCGCTGCCGCCGGCGCTGCATGGGGTGACTGGTTCCAGATGATCTGGTCCATCGGTATGGTCGTTCTTGCTGTTATCCTTGTTATTCAGGGTGTTGAAGTCCTCTCCAAGAAGGATGCAAAGAAGGCATAATTCCCCTCAGAGAAAAGCTTAATACTTAAAGAATTTCGACCTCCCGTTTCTCGGGAGGTCGATTTCTTAAATGATCGAGAGTGGAGAGTGAAGAGCAATCTTTTTTATCTTCACACTTGCACTTTCTATCAGAGATTAGTATTATTCATTTATTTCCCAAGGAAGCTCTACGTACTCAATGCTATGTTCTGTTGAGGGAATGATCTTTTCAATTATATCACGTGTTCTGATTCTGAGCGTGGAAGTATTGATGCACGGATGACAGCCGAAGTATTCATCCGCTAAAAGGTCTTTATCGATCAGCAGCTTTACCTCATGGTTTTGGTCATTCATAAGTCCGAGGACACTGACCGAGCCGGGGGTAATGTCAAGGCATCGAAGCATCTGCTCTTCGGTTGCAAAGCTCAGGCGCGCCGTGCCGATCTGCTTTGAAAGGATTTTTGTTTTAAACGGTTTCTTCCCGGGCATGGCCAGCAGATAGATCGCCGTCTGCTGTCGGTTCGTCAGCAGCAGGTTTTTACAGATTTTGCATCCGAGGGTTTTTTCGATGTTTTCACATTCCTCGATCGTGTCCGCGCGGTCGTGATCGACCCGGAAGTATTCGATATTCAGGCTGTCAAGAAAAGCATAACAGCGTTCTTCTTTTTCAATACGTTTGTCCTCCGGTCTCCCGGAAAACAGCTGGGATATATTGCTCATGTGATCACTCCTTTTTTCTTCGTTATCTTATCACAAAAAGCTCCCCTTTGCAATTCACTGGAATTCACTGGAAGCCGAATTATACATTGACATCGTTGTTATTACGGTGTATACTGTCAACAGTGGCTGTGCCGGGAGATTCGACTCCTGCCTCCACTATTTTTATTGGTTCAATACCGTTAGAAAAGCGGTTATACGGTCTTCAGTACTGAAAGGTCCCAAATTTTTCCCGCAATCACGATTTACATAATATTGTTCTCTCCACTCTCCACTCTCGTTTCATTTCACTTTCCACTTTCTACTTTTCACTTTCCACTTTAACTCCAAACTCCACACTTTTAAGAGGAATCCCGATGAATTTTAAATTGACTCTCTGCTATGACGGCAGCCGGTATAAGGGCTGGCAGAAGCAGAAAAATACCGACAATACCATTCAGGGGAGGGTCGAAACCACCCTTGGGAGAATACTCGGCAAGAAAATCGTAATCAACGGCTGCGGCCGGACGGATGCGGGAGTCCATGCTCGAAAACAGGTCTGTTCCTTCCGGGCGGATACGGATATGTCCTGTAATGAAGTATTGGAGCTTCTTCAAAAGTATCTGCCGGAGGATATTGGTGCTCTTTCTCTGGAAGAAGCGGACGAAAGATTTCATGCACGGCTGAGCTGTCGGGAGAAAACATATGTTTACCGTATTCATAACAGCGACCGTCCGAATGTTTTTGAGAGAAAATATGCTTATCGATATCCTCACCCGCTTAACATAGAGAAAATGTGCATGGCAGCGGAGGATCTCAAAGGGACGCATGATTACGCCCCCTTCAGCTCTGTAAAAAATGCAAAAAAGTCTACGGTGAGGACGGTTTCTTATATTGAGATATCCAAAACGAATGATCTGCTCACAATGAAATTTACCGGCGACGGTTTTCTTTATAATTCGGTTCGCATTATGGTCGGTACTCTGATCGAGGTCGGGGAAGGGAAACGAACTCCGGACAGTATTGCTGAAGTTTTCTCTGCGGAAAACCGTTCCCTTGCCGGCTTTACCGTTCCTGCCTGCGGACTTTTTCTGTGGGATATAAAATATTAAGAAATTCTGAATAAACATATTGACAGCAATGACGAAAATTGCTAAAATGAATCATCTCAATTGGGTAGATGTCTATCCGAAGCAAGATAACGACCGCTAAGTATTTAGCCGAGGCCACACGGACAGCCGGGTCGAATGCCGATTTTCCGCGGAATGCGGCGGCAACTTCTGTTGCCTTATTGATTGAGTTCAAAGCTCAAGTTTTATAAGTGGTTAATGTAAACCGTGCTGCAAAAGCATACTTAACTTGTGAAATGGTCAATAAGAGTAGTAAAAGTAGTTTCTTGCTATATAGACTCTCAAACCCATCGGGATCTTAGCCTGCATATTTTGCGGGTATTTCGGATTATCACAAATGACGTATGTGTATGCATACGTCATTTTTTGTTGTTCGGAGGCGGAGAGCATGAAAAAGATCATAGAGCTGAAAAATATCAGCAAGGCCTTTGACGGAGAAACCGTTCTTGACCATATCAATCTTGATATTTACGACAACGAGTTTCTGACCCTGCTCGGTCCCTCCGGCTGCGGTAAAACTACAACACTGAGGATCATCGGCGGCTTTGAGAGCGCTGACGAGGGAGACGTCGTTTTCATGGGGGAAAGGATCAATGATATGCCCCCGCATAAACGCAACGTCAATACCGTTTTTCAGAGATATGCCCTTTTCCCGCACCTCAATGTGTTTGAAAATGTTGCGTTTCCACTGAGAGAAAAGAAGTGTTCGAAGGATGAAATCAATGAGAAGGTAAAAAGCGCCCTTTCTCTTGTGGCTCTCAGCGGATTTGAAAACCGTTCCGTGACAAGTCTGTCCGGCGGTCAACAGCAGCGCGTCGCCATCGCGAGAGCCCTGATCGGTCGCCCAAAGGTTCTTCTTTTGGACGAGCCTTTAGCCGCTCTCGATCTTAAGCTCCGCAAGGATATGCAGCAGGAGCTGAAAAACATCCAGAAACGGATCGGCATCACGTTTGTCTTTGTCACGCACGATCAGGAAGAGGCGCTTTCCATGTCCGATACCGTTGTCGTCATGTCTCAGGGAAAAATACAGCAGATCGGAACGCCGATTGATATTTACAACGAGCCGCAGAATGCTTTCGTTGCCGACTTCATCGGTGAGAGCAACATTCTTGACGGTGTTATGCTGGAAGATTATAAGGTCGCTTTTTCCGGGCACGTCTTTCAGTGTGTGGATACCGGCTTTGAAAAGAAAGAGCCGGTTGATATTGTTGTCCGACCCGAGGACGTGGATATCGTCCCCGAAGAAAAAGGAATGCTTAAGGGCGTTGTCACCTCCGTTACTTTCCTCGGCGTTCATTACGAGATCATCGTGGATATTGACGGCTTCAAGTGGATGATCCAGACGACTGACTTTGTGGATGTAGATGAACATATCGGTCTCTATATCGAGCCGGACGCGATCCATGTTATGAAAAAATCCGAATATTCCGGCATGTTCGGTGACTATTCCTCGTTCTCCAACGAGCTGGATGAGCTCAGCGATGCAGAAAGTGAGATCGAAGAATGAAGTCTGAAAGAATGAACGGAAAGGGACTTGTCCAAAAGCTGTGTTTGACACCCTATTCGGTGTGGGCTGTGCTTTTCATCATTGTACCGCTTATCTTTGTCGCGTACTATGCCTTTACCGACAACAGCTTCTGTTTTACCACCGAAAATATCACAAGATTCTTTACAGCTACCTCCAATACGGACGCCGGTGAGGTACATACCTATCTGCTGATTTTTGCCCGCTCTCTAAAGCTTGCGATCATTTCCACACTGATCTGTTTTCTCCTCGGCTATCCCATGGCTTATATTATTTCACGCGCTGCTGCAAAGACGCAGAAGATCCTGATCACTCTCATCATGATCCCTATGTGGATGAATTTCCTTATCCGAACCTATGCGTGGATGACCATATTACAGGACACCGGCATTCTTAACGGCGTTCTTTCGTCGCTTGGACTTGGGAAAATACATATCATCGGTACGGAGAGTGCGGTCATCATCGGTATGGTGTACGACTATTTCCCGTATATGATATTGCCGATCTATTCCGTCATGGCGAAGATGGATATTAAGCTCATAGAGGCCGCGAAGGATCTCGGCTGCAACAATGCGGGAGTGCTGCGACGGGTGATCTGGCCTCTTAGTCTTCCGGGCGTTATCTCCGGCATCAATATGGTGCTCATTCCCTCCATCAGCACTTTTTACATTTCCCAGAAACTCGGCAACGGAAAATTCTTCCTGATCGGTGATGCGATCGAAGGACAGTATACCGCAAACAACCTCCACTTTGCCGCGGCGATCGCCTTTATTCTCATGGTGATCCTGCTTATCTGCATGGCATTTCTGCAGCGGCTGGCGGCAAAAAAGGCCGCGGTCTGAAAGGAGCGGAACGATGAAAAAAGCATCCAAGATCTATACCGCTCTTATTATGCTCTTCCTTTTTGCTCCGATCGCCATTCTGCTTGTCTTCTCCTTCAATGAAGCGAAAAGCCTCTCCGTTTTTTCCGGTTTTTCCTTTAAATGGTATAAGGAGCTGTTCCGGGATTCCGAAACGCTGGAGGCGCTGAGAAATACCCTCATTCTGGCTCTTTCCGCATCGATTATTTCCACTGTGATGGGTACGGCGGCAGCCGTGGGGATGAACAAACTCAGAAACCGCTATGTTCGTGCCGCTTTGGATTCCGTGACGAATATCCCGATGATAAACCCGGATATTATCACCGGCATTTCGCTTATGCTGATGTTTGTTTTTGTGGGGCGGCTTTTCGGCGCGGCGACAAGTCTGAGCTTCGGTACGATGCTGATCGCTCATATCACGTTCTGCCTGCCCTATGTTATTTTACAGGTTCTCCCCAAGCTCCAGCAGATGGACAAGTCGATCCCCGAGGCGGCGATGGATCTGGGCTGTACTCCATTGCGCGCCTTTGTCAAGGTTGAGATCCCGGAGATCCTTCCGGGAATTATTACGGGTATGATCATGGCCTTTACGCTTTCCCTGGATGACTTCGTGATCAGTTATTTTACCTCCGGCAACGGTTTTCAGACTCTGCCTATCCGTATCTACAATATGACTAAAAAGACCGTTACCCCCAAAATGTACGCTCTGGCAACGATCATATTCTTTGTCATTCTTGCGCTGCTGCTCATTTCCAATTTGAGTGAGGGAACCGACAGAAATCAGCTCCGTGAGAAATATGAGTATAAAAGACGTTTAAAGCGTTACCACAAAATAAAATCCTATATTAACAGGGAGAAAATGCCATGAAAAGAATTGTTTCCATTCTGCTTACCGTTATCCTGCTGTCAGGCTGCCTGTCTTTGCTCACCGGCTGCGGTTCCTCCGAGACTCTGACACTGAATGTCTATAACTGGGGCGAGTATATTTCGGACGGCTCCGAGGACTCCTTTGACACCATAAAGGAATTTGAAAAATGGTATAAGGAGACCTATAAGCAGGATATCAAAGTCAATTACAGCACCTTTGCAAGCTGCGAGGATATGTATGCAAAAATTTCCTCAGGCGCCGTCAGCTTTGACGTCATCATTCCCTCAGACTACATGATAGCCAGAATGAGGGAGGAAAACATGCTCCTGCCCATAAATTTCGACAATATCCCTAACTATAAGAATATAAGCGACAGCTTCCGCAACCTCTATTACGACCCGGATAACCTTTACACCGTGCCGTATACCTACGGTGTTGTCGGCATTATCTATAACGCAAACGTGGTCGATGCAGAGGACGCCGACGGCTGGGAGCTGCTTTGGAACGAAAAATACTCGGGTAACATCCTCCAGTTCAATAACCCACGCGACGGCTTCGGTACCGCCCAGTATAAGCTCGGTCTTGATGTCAACTCCACAGACCGTGCCGAGTGGGATAAAGCGCTTGAAGAGCTGAAACGTCAGAATCCCCTTGTAAAGAGCTACGTCATGGACGAGATATACAACATGATGGAGAGCGGTGAGGCGGCGATCGGCACATACTACGCCGGCGACTATTTCACCATGCTCGACAATCAGGCTGAGGGTGTTGATCTCAGATTCTACTACCCGGAGAGAACAAATTATTTTGTTGACGCCATGTGTATTCCATCCTGCTGCCAGCATAAGGAGCTTGCGGAGATATTTATAAACTATATGCTCTCCGAGGAGCCCGCAATAGCAAATGCCGAGTATATTTACTATGCTTCTCCCAACTCCCTCGTTTTTGAGAATGAAGACTATCAGGAGGAATTGGGCGAGGAGGCCATGGAGATTCTTTATCCGGAGATCGAAGATTTCAGCGCACTGTATAATCAGTATGCTTACCGGAATCTCGAACAGGAAATGCTCGATTATATCAACAGCCTCTGGGAGACACTGAAAATAGGTTAACAAAAAATCCGCTTCGGCGGATTTTTTTATTTCTATCGGAAAGAATAGCAGAGAATAGAGGTGCTGGTATGAAAAAAATCGGTGAACAGACATATTCTTTGCCATCGAGACCCAAAATAATATCCTCTGCAGCTGTGGTAGGGGAGAAAGAAGGTAAAGGACAGCTCGGTAAAAGCTTTGACATGGTGGAAAAAGACCCGTATTTCGGACAAAAGACCTGGGAAGCGGCGGAAAGTGAAATGTTGAGAAGATGCTTTGAGAAAGTATGCTTCAAAGCGGGAAAGACGGAAAAAGACATTGACACGCTTCTCTCAGGAGATCTTATCAATCAGTGTACAAGCTCAGCATTTGCTTTTCGGAAGATAAATGTGCCTTATCTGGGTCTTTACGGAGCGTGTTCGACAATGGCGGAAAGTACTGTCTTGGCTGCGATGCTTGTAGACGGAGATTTCGGAAAAAACGTATGTGCAATAACCTCTTCGCATTTCTGCACGGCGGAGAGACAGTACCGCTTTCCGCTGGAATACGGAGGCCAGAGACCGCCGACAGCACAGTCGACCGTTACAGGAGCCGGAGGGCTGTTGGTTTCCTCCAGCGGGAAAGATCCGTTCGTTTCGTATGTTACGATCGGCAGAATAGCCGATGCGGGAATAACGGATGCCAACAATATGGGCAGTGCTATGGCCCCGGCGGCTCTAAATACGCTCACTGCACATTTTAAGGACACGGGAAGAAGCCCGGAATACTATGATGCGATATTTACGGGCGATCTTGGTGCGATAGGCCACGATATTCTTGATGAGCTACTGAAAAAGGAAGGCTTTCCGACGGATAAAAACTATTTTGACTGCGGAGTCATGATCTACAACGGAGCTTTTGAAAAGGAACGCAAATTCGGCTCCGGCTGCGGCTGCAGCGCGTCGGTGCTCTGCGGATATATTCTGCCGGAAATGAAAAAACGTCATTTTAATAAGGTCCTCTTTGCAGCGACCGGGGCTCTGCTCTCTCCGCTGACTGTTCAGCAGAAGGAGAGCATTCCGGGGATATGTCACGCTGTCGCAATAGAAAACGAGGTGTAAATAACGGTGATTGATTATATAAAAGCTTTTGTTTTCGGCGGGTTATTATGTGTTATCGGTCAGCTTCTGGTGGACTATACATCTCTTACCCCGGCAAGAATTCTGACCGGATATGTCGTTGGAGGAGTGGTTTTGAACGCTGTGGGATTGTATGCTCCCTTTGCGGAATTTGCCGGAGCCGGTGCTACGGTGCCGCTCACGGGCTTTGGAAATCTCCTGGCAAAGGGTGTACGGGAAGCGATCAAAGAAAAAGGGCTGCTCGGCGTTTTTACAGGCGGCTTTGAAGCATCTGCCGGGGGGATTGCCGCAGCGGTTTTCTTCGGATTGTGTATGGCGCTTATTTTCAAGTCAAAGGACAAAAACGGCTGAAATATTTTTGATTGACGAATAATAGATGGAAGTCTATAATCAGCTCATAGGAGAGAGAGCTGAATGAATACTGTAAAAGAGAAAACAAAAAAAGATAAAACTGCCGTGACGGCTTCCGCTCTGGCGGCGATCGCCGCAGCAGGGCTTACTTTGGGTACGCTTTTTTCCTCCCCGTCTGATCTTCTGAATAAGGAGTTTTTTCTGACTCCACCCTTTGAGATCACAGACACGGTTTTGAATGATGACAGCAGCGACGGACCCGATGTCAGTCCCGAAGAAGAGCAGGAGAAAAAGCAGAGAGGGGTACGTGCTTCTTTGCGGCGGCTTTTCTTAAAACTTCCGATCGGCGTGAGAGCCTTTGCGGGTGTTCCGATCTGGGGAATAGGCAGGATACTGCTTGCGTTATTGGTGCCTCTTATTCAAAATATCCTGGCACCCGCGTGGATGACGATCCTGAAATATCTCTGCATCGCCGGTCTGATCTTTGCTGCGATGATTTTTTCGGTGAAGGCGGTTTTCCCGGATGTTCCGCTGAAAAAGATCGTCACAGGGCAGAAAATTGTGTTTTCAGCCGCAATAAGCATTCTTTTCGGCGCAGTCGGAGGAATATTGCAGATCTTTTATCCCGAGGCTATGAAAACCTATGAGTTAGTCGAAAGCGGCATGATTACGCTGATCGTCGTGCTTATAGGCTTTGGTATTCTGAAAATAAGAGCAGACAGAAAAAAGGGGCTGTAAAAAACATCTCGCCTTTAGGCGGTTCACCATAGGGATTTACAGCCTGAAAAGCGTCTTTTTCCGACAGTACTGTGTTAAATCGCCTTGAAATACACAAAGTATTCCTGCGGCGATTTGCCTTGTCCTGCCAAAAAAATCC
>JAZLGK010000038.1:0-9572 GCA_045616265.1 Candidatus Limivicinus sp.
GCACCTGAAAAGCCGGATTTTTTTGGCAGGACAAGGCAAATCGCCGCAGGAATACTTTGTGTATTTCAAGGCGATTTAACACAGTACTGTCGGAAAAAGACGCTTTTCAGGCTGTAAATCCCTATGGTGAACCGCCTAAAAAGGCTCTTTTGTTGCTTCTGCGGTTTGTGTATCGGCGATTACTCCCACTCGATCGTTCCGCTGGGCTTGGGGGTGATGTCCCACAGGACGCGGTTGACGCCTTTGACCTCACTTGTGATGCGGGAAACTATATGCTGCATCATCTTAAAATCAAGCTCGGCGACCTCGGCGGTGACAGCATCGACGGTATTGACGGCGCGGATGACAACAGGCCAGTCATAGGTACGCCTGCCGTCGGTAATGCCGGTGGATTTGAAATCGGGGACAACGGTGAAATACTGCCACACCTTGCCCTCAAGACCGTTCTTGGCAAACTCCTCGCGGAGGATCGCGTCGGACTCGCGGACGGCTTCGAGCCTGTCGCGGGTGATCGCGCCGACGCATCTCACGCCGAGACCGGGACCGGGAAAGGGCTGACGGTAGACCATGCCGTCGGGCAGACCGAGCGCCTTGCCGACCACGCGCACTTCATCCTTATACAGCAGCTTCAGGGGCTCTACCAGCTCAAACCTGAGGTCTTCGGGCAGACCGCCGACGTTGTGGTGTGCCTTGATGCCTTTGGACTCAAGAATATCGGGGTAGATGGTGCCCTGCGCAAGGAAGCTGATACCCTCAAGCTTGTATGCTTCTTCGGCGAAAACGTCAATGAAAATTTTGCCGATGATCTTGCGCTTGGTCTCGGGCTCGTCCACGCCTTTGAGAGCGTCGAGGAAGCGGTCGGTTGCGTCCACATAGACGAGGTTTGCGTCCATCTGATTGCGGAAGACCTCAATGACCTGTTCGGGCTCGCCCTTGCGGAGAAGACCGTGGTTGACGTGCACGCAGGTGAGCTGTTTGCCGACAGCCTTTATGAGCAGAGCCGCGACGACGGAGGAATCCACACCGCCGGAGAGCGCCAGCAATACCTTTTTATCGCCGATCTGTCTGCGCAGAGCGGCGACCTGTTCTTCGATAAAAGCTTCCGCGAGTGCGGGCGTTGTGATGCGCTCCATGCTCTCGGGGCGTCTGTTTTCATCCATTTTCAATTCCTCCTAAAAACTTTTTGCGTTATTATACAACCGTTGCTTTAGCTGTTCAAGAGGGAATTTTCACAAACTCAAAATAAGCGCATCGGCATCATCAGCCTGTGTCAACAGGCAAAAAAGAAGTAACCGCCGTCCCAAGCCAAAGTTCGGCGATTAATTCAATGACTTCTTAATAGCATATGTGAATTCTGTGCGCCTACAAACGCTCTATACGGAAGATACACTTCCGTGTAGAGTTGATTTTGACTTTCTTGTGCTATAATTTCTTAAATATATAAGAGAGTGCTATTTAAAATGATTGCGGCATAAAATTGTACATGGAAAAGAAAGTGTGTTTTATTGGTCACCGTAATATCCAGACCACCGATGCAATACAGGAAAAAATACGAAAAACAGTTGAACAGCTGATAAACAATGAGAATGTGACATTTTTCCTGCCCGTCGGTCACCCCGGGGACGCATCGGGGAACATATCACATCAGTCACCCACAAAACTCTTGAGAAGCGTTTTATGGGTGACTGGTATCAATAGCACATCGGGTCGTTCCAGTAGAAGGAGTAGGCGCTGCGGTCATAGTGATCGAACTGATCGAGAAGCTTTTCATAGCGCTCATGCAGGATATACTCCGTTGTCCAGATCACTTTGGGATTTGTGCCGGTGAAGCGCCAGCCGCCCTCGGTAGGGTCGAGATAGACGAATATATTAATGTTGCAGTCGGGGTTGTTGGCCTGAATTTTGTCGATCTGTTCCTGAGGATAACTGCTGGAGGCGCCGAGCCAGAGACGTTCCAGCTTCGTCATGCCGAAAAGCGGGGAAAGATCCGTAACGCCGCCGTTGCGCGCCATATTGAGATGCTTGAGGTTGACGAGGGGCGCAAGAGCGGAAATGTCCGTAAGCTGCGGATTGGTCTGGATCTCAAGATATTCAAGCTTCGTACACGCAGAGAGCGGGGAGAGATCGGATAGCCCGTCCATCGCGGCGATCAGCACCTCAAGCTCCGGCATATACTGCACAAAGGATATATCACCGAGGATCTCGTTGTGCCCGATGTCCATATAGCGGACTCTGGTGCAGTATTTGAGGTCAGCGGTATTTTTAGCCGTAAGATTTCCGCCGGCAGAGGGGTTGGAAGCGAGGATGCGCTCCACATCCGTGCGCACACTGTACGCCTCACCGAACCAGATGCGCCATACGACTCTGAGATGCGGAAAAGCTTCCCGGATGGAGACCATGCCTTCGTTGGAAACGCCGCAGCTATCCATATCGAGGTATTTGAGCCTGGGCATACAGGGGATCACGCGGCATACAAGAGCGCCTTCGTCGCCGATCGGGATGTGGTTGAGATCCATTCTGCGCGATTTCAGAGAAAACTCTTTGCCGTAAAGGGTGAAATCATAGGCAAATTCGGCATCCGGACAGGCGCTTTCCAGAAGCGCGATCTCCTCCCAGCCGATCTGGGTGCTGTTCTCATCACCCAGATCGACTTTTTTTAGCTTCGGGAGCCGGGAGATGACTTCCGCGGCGGTGCGGACATCCTGAGAGGCGAGCCCGACAAGGGAAAGAGAGGCGCAGTGATAATCCACTGCCTGGCCGAGAAAACTGAAACTGTAGGAGAGCTCGATTTCCGGATAAGCTTCGGAAAGCGTTTTCACATCGTCAAGGGACAGATCGCTTCCTTCCAGAGAGAGGAACTTCAGCCCGGTCATATACTGCAAAAGGCGGGACACCTCCGGAATATCGCCGCCTGACAGCTTTGTAAGAGTGAGGGATTCCGCGTCATTCTCCGCGACCGTCCCGTCGGGGAAAGCAAGACAATAGCGCACATCCACATCCGGATGAGCCTGCGCCCAGCGGAATATTTCGTCATAGCAGGTGCTCCCCCGCAGATCAGCGGCTTTCAGCGAGGGGAAAAGACCGAGCTTTTCCGTATCCTCTGCGTTGATCACGGCGGTAAGCTCCGTAGATTCCTCACCGAATCTCTGTCCGCCGAGCTTTATGCTTTTCGTGCAGCCGGTCAGCAGAACGAGCATGACCGCCGCAAGGATCGGAACGGTTTTTTTGATGAGACGCTTTACTCTCATGGCACAATGCCTCCGCGCAAATTATTGAGCATAGTATAGCAAAAAAGTGCGCGGAATACAATGTGCCAAGTGTTAAAAATCAGCGCAGATAAGGCGAGGATTTTTTCTCCTTTTGCGGCATGAGTACAAGCCCTGCCGGGAGATTTCCGCTTTTCCCGCTGACTCTCCGCCACACGGAGGAAAAATCGAGCAGGGCTGTGCGTATTTCTTCATCGGTCATTTTATCACTCCCTTATTATATAGTATGCCATGAATGTCAGCCCCGCCCCTCTTGAAGCCGGCGCGGCGGCATGATACAATACCGGCGGCGATGCACAGACCCCGAAGAAAAGATACGGAGAAAATACATGAAAAACAAACCGGAATTATCCTTTGAAACGATCAGACGCATGGAGGACATGACGTGGTTTACCCATGCGCAGATATTTGATGATTTATTGATCGTGGCACAGAGAGAAACCGCCTGCTACATCTGGAAAACCGAGGAAGGGCTTGTCGTGATCGACGGTATCTGGCCCGATGAGCGGGTATACAGGGAGCTTCTTGCCGCGATCCGGGACGCAGGCTGGGAAAATGAGCCGATCACAAAATTCGTGATGACCCACGGACATATTGACCATGTCGGCTGTGGAAAATGGCTTGTAAATAATCACGGAGTCAAAACATTTCTGTCAAAAGAGGATGATATACTGCGGCGCTCAACACCGAGCGAGGAGGGGCGCTCCGACGGCTGGAAAGACTTTGCGATCGATAGTTATATCCGGGACGGCGATGGCATTGTCTGCGGAAGAAAAAGCATAAAGGTCGCTGCAACTCCCGGCCATACAGCGGGCTGCATGAGCTTCATTTTCCCCGTCTATGAAAACGGAGAGAAGCACATGGCCTGCCTTTTCGGCGGCGCGACCGCACCGTGGGGAGATGAAAACGGAAAGCGGCTTCAGAGACGATCCGTCTTGAAGTTTGCAAAGGCTGCGGCAGACGATCACTGTGACGTTGCGCTGACGAACCATACGGCTTTTGACATCGGACTTGAAAGAATTGCATACAGCCGTGAAAGACCGTCCTATATGCCGAATATTTACATTTCGGGCGAAGAAGGAGTACAGAAGTTCTTGGAGGTTTTTCTCACGGTCGCGGAGTAAACAGATCTCACGGTCGCGGAGTAAACTGAATTTTCTTGCAATGTATAAAAAACTGTGCGATAATATATAAAATACGAATGAAAAACAAAGTTTCGGAGGGTGAAGCGATGCCGAGATTTTTTATGGCGGGAACCAATATACTGGGCGGAACGGCGATCATGCGCGGCAGAGATGCCCAGCATATTCAGGTGCTTCGCCTGCGTCCGGGCGAGGATGTGGTCATCTGTGACGGCCAGGGCACGGATTATAAATGCCGCCTTGTGAAAGCGGATAAGGAACAGGCCGAGGCAGAGGTTATCGAGGTCGTCCGCTGCCCCGCGGAGCCGAGCGTGAAGGTCACGGTGATGTGCGGTCTGCCCAAGGGCGACAAGACCGACTATATTATACAGAAATGTGTCGAGGCGGGCGCTTACGAGATCGTCTTTTTTGACGCGGAGCGCTGTGTTGCCAAGAACAAAAAAGAAAAAGAAGACAAAAAGCTGGAGCGCTGGAACCGCATTTCCGAGGAAGCGGCGAAGCAGTCCGGCCGGGGCATCATCCCGCAGGTGAGCTGGGCGAACGATCTGGGCGAGGTGTTCAATACCGCTGTGCATAAGGACCTTGCCATGTTTATGTACGAGACCGGGGAGCGGGAGAGCATGGATAAGGTGCTGGAAGGGCGCAGGGATATTGCGACCGCCGCGATCATCACCGGCCCCGAGGGAGGCTTTGCGCAGTTTGAGGTCGATCTTGCCAAAATCGTGGGACTGCACATCTGCTCTATGGGCGAACGTATCCTGCGCTGCGAGACCGCTCCCGTCGTAGCCCTCACCGCCGTTATGTACGCCACGGGAAACCTGGGATGAGAGTGGAGAGTACAGAGTGGAGAGTGAAGAGTTGGCTATTTAACTTTTTCTCTCCACTCTCAACTCTCAACTCTCCACTCTTCACTCTTGACAGTTATATTCTTTTTCTCAGCTTTCCTACTATATATATAAAAGGCAGCACTCCAAAAGAAAAAGAAAGATTGGCGATGGGAACGACCGTTTCCGACCAGAGCATCATGCTCTCGCTGTCGGGAGCGAAACTGAGCGCAAAGATAGCGGCGGAGGCGGCACACAGCCAGATCAGGAAGCGTCCGTTTTTCATATCGAGCAATCTTTCCCCGGCATATCCGCTCCGCTTTCCCGTAATACTCCGCAGCAGTCGCTGGGCAACGGAGAGACAGATCGCCACCAGAATGAAATCCGAAAATACCCACAGCGATACCACCAGCGCCTCGATCCTCTCCAGTGAGCCAAACAGCACGAGATTCCGCACCAGAACGAAAAAAGGCTGATTCAGTTCCGCCGTGAGGGGAGCGCCGAAGGTGCCCACGATACACAGCTCCATGACGAACAGCAGCGCCGACACTCCCGCCAGCCACAGGGCGAGGGCGGTAAAATGTCCGTCGGGGCTGCTTTTTTCGTCCGCGAGGAAGAGCGTCAGAACCATCGGCAATACCGCCACATCTACCGTGATGACCGCGCCCTTAAAGGAGTAAAGCACCTCGAAGGAATTGAGAGGCAGGAGGTTTTCCGCTTTTATCTCCGGTACGGCTGCGGCGAGAACAAACAAAAGCACCCCCAGCACCGGCGGCAGGATGAGCTTTGCCGAGCGCAGGATCGTCCGTTCCGAGGAAAGCGCTGCCAGAAGCCCAAGTACCGACATCGTTATGACGAATATCCCGGGAGAGGCGTCGTTGTAGACGGTGGTTATCATCCTCTCCGCGCCGGAGCGCAGAATAAAACCGCAGTACACTAAAAACCACAGCGCCGCCACAAAAAGCATGAGCTTGCCGAGCTTTTCTCCGAGACACCGGCGGACGATCGTGTCCGCTCCCTCGCCGGGGGAGAGCGTTTCGGAAAACCGGCACAGAAAAAGCGCATAGATAAGCAGGATCGGCAAGGCCGCGAGCACGGAAAGCCATGCACTTCTGCCTGAAAGATAAGCCGAGCGTCCCGGTACGAGCCGCAGGGCAGGAGAGAGAAGCATTACGATGCCGGCGCATAGCGTCTGCCGGCGATTATAGGAATAGTCTCTGTTCATGCTGTCCTCCCGTCGGAAAGCGCAGTGCCGCCTTCCGTATCGTTCGCGTGGCGGAGCGTTCCTTTGACGCTCACCTGCACCTCCAGCACGGGCAGCAGCTCGTCAAAAGGTCGGGACAGGGTGCGGAATCTTTCGGGATCGACTCTCTCCACCTGCTCGCCCAAGCCTAAAAAATCCGCGCCGAGGGAGGAAGAGAGACGCAGGACGGAATTGATCCTTTCGGATATCCCCGCTTCCAGCTGACCGGTGAGATGGCGGGCATAGACAGCATTTTCCATGCTGCCGCTTCCGGAGATCTCGTCCACGGTCGCCTCTACAGACGCCGTGATATTTACACGCTCTATGGAGCCGTCTTCTGCCCATACCGGGAAAATGTCGGCGTGCCCCCCGGTTATGCCCAGGACGGCTTTTCCGCCCCGGCTGTCGCCGACGGTGATGGAGCAGGCTCCTGTATTCCCGATGAGAAAGCCTGCGCCCACGGACTGCTCTTCAGTGAGAAAAGAGACAAGTCTGCCGCTCCTTATTACTGCGTAACCGGTGACAGAGGCGGTCTTTTCTTCCTCAACATCGGCGGGAGAGGTGATGTTGAGGACGCTGATAAGCGCGCTTTTGCGTCTCAGAAGATCACGCATGACGTCTGCGGCGGTCGTAACGGAGCTGTCAGCGCGGTGCCTGCTGCTTTGCACGGCTCCGGCCATGACCTCGCTGATCCCTGCGCAGTCTTTCATGAGTGTTCCCGCCTCCGCACCCTTTACGATGTAGAGAGGAGTATCTATGCGCATCAGCGGCGAGCCGGCGATATAGGAAAGAGTACTTTCCAGGCCGTCTCTGGCGGATCTTTCTCCTATGATTATATATTCCGTCTGACGGCAGAACAGCTCCCAGTCACCGGAGCGTTTTTCGATGTTTTCTATGGCGCTTTCAATACTGTCTCCGCTTCCGGAGAGGATCACCGATTCGTCTTCCGTGAGAGAGGAGGCGGCAAAGCAGAGCTTCACGCCGCCGGGAATGTGATCAATGCCCATGGTGTCCACTACCGAAAGCCGTTCGATCTCCCGGTAATTCCCGTAGATACCGCCGCAGCCGCCGAGAAGAAGGATCGGGAAGCAGAGCAGGATACAAAGTGTTCTTTTCATGTCTGCCTCCTTTTGTCCGGGGTTTTCAGATTGGGGTCGCGGTACTTCATTTCTCTTTTGGGAACGCTTATTAAAAGTCGGAATAATCCAAAGGCTCTGCCGTCGCTCAGCGGTGCCGTGTAGTCCATGCCGAAGCTGTCGATCTGAGCGAGATGCAGGAAAATGAGACAGCACATGGCGGCGATCCCGAAAAGCCCGGCAAATATGGCCGAGAGCAGCAGGAGAGCCCTGCATGAGCGGAGAGCGTAGCCCATGTCCTGACTCGGGAGCGTGTAGCAGGCGATGCCGGAAATCGCTACAACGATAATGGCGATAGGGGAGACGAGACTTGCCTCCACAGCCGACTGCCCCACGATCAGCGCACCGATGATGGATACCGTGTCCCCGATAGGATCGGGAAGGCGAAGTCCTGCCTCCTGCAGGAAGGAAAAAGCGATCATCATGCCGAAGATCTCTATAGCGGAGGAAAAAGGTACGCCCTGCTTCGCCTCTATTATGGAAAGAAGGAGCTTGGTGGGGATCATTTCCTGGTGATACATGGCAACTGCCACATAAAACGCCGGGAGAAGCAGTCCGATGAGCATGGCGATATAGCGCAGTACGGTGATCCCACCCGCGATCAGGTAATGCATACTGCTGTCACCGGTGACCTTCATGAACTCTGCGAACGTCACCGGCACAATAAGCCCTACGGGAATACCGTCGATCAACAGCCCCACCCGTCCGTCGGCCAAATGCATGGCAAAACGGTCGGGCCGCTCGGTGTGGATAAACTGCGGGAAAGGTGAGCGAGGACAGTCGCAGAGAGCCTCTTCAATGATTCCCGTGGCGAGAAGGGCGTCGATATCCAGTCGGTCGAGGCGCTGCACAAGCTCTTCTACCGTCTCGGGAGAGGCGATCCCGTCAAGAAACAGGATGCTCACCTTTGTTTTGCTCCTGCGCCCGACGGTACTTTCGATCGTCTTAAGGCGGGGAGTGCAGAGTCGGCGCCGTACAAGGGCTGTGTTCGTGCGGATCGTTTCCGTAAAGGAATCTTTCCCGCCTTTGAGCGATTTCTCGAGCGTCGGCTCGGAGACGGCACGGATCCGGCTCGATTTAACCTCAAAAGTAAGTGCCGACTGAAGAGTGTCAAAAACTACCGCACAGCTCCCGTGGGTAAGATCGGATATGACGTCTTCGGTTTGGCTTCGCTCCTTTACCGAGCAGCAGTAAACTCCGCCGCCGAGAATAAGATCGTATGCTGCATCCTCCCCTCTGCAGTTTCCGTATCTGAAATATTCGGTCAGCGGCCGCAGAACATTATCGGATACGTCGCCTCCGGAGACGATCCCGTCCAGCCAGAATACGGTCAATGGAACAAAACCTTCCAGTCCCAGAGAAATTTTACGCTCCGCTATATCCGCACAGCCGGCAAAAACCTCCCGCAGAGAGCGGGAACAAAGAGGGAGCCTGTTCATAAGCGGAGGAAAGGGAGGAACAGACCTTTGGTCGTCAAAAGAAAAATTATACATATTGGGTAGTATGTACCGGTTTTGCCGCAATATGTAGTAGTCGAAAAATAATCCGAAAAAACATTGAAAAAACCGTTGAAAAAAGCAAAAAAAGTGTTGACAAATGGATATTCAAGTGGTATCTTATGCAAGCTACCTCACGGAGCACAGTAACAATCTGTAAAAGAGCTTCAAAAAGATTTGAAAAAATCTAAAAAAACTCTTGACAATTGAATCTCCGCGAGATATAATAATCAGGCTGTCACCGCTTAGGCGGTAATGAGAAAAAGCCAAAAGAAAGAATCTTAAAAAAGTTAAAATTTCTTCTTGACAAACTCAAAACAGCGTGATATACTAAACAAGCTGTCACCCGATAAGGGCACAGCGAGGATGTACCTTGAAAATTGAACAATGTAAGAAAAAGCTTATGCTAAATAAGCACCAGAAAAGGGTTCAAGTGTTGAGAGACACTTTAACGAAAATTTCTTT
>JAZLGK010000039.1:0-5011 GCA_045616265.1 Candidatus Limivicinus sp.
ACAAAATGTCTTGTTTTAATCAGTTTTCAGTATTATTCTGCCGGTACCCATACCCGCATCGCGTTCGCGCCCCGGTTGCTCCAGGCGTAATACGGGATCGCGTAATACTCTCCGATGCTGAGCGGGACAATGCCGCTCAGCAGCTCGGGCGTGTATTCACCGCGGATCGGTTTTTCGCTTTTCGGAAGGGTCATATCGCACAGGGCGGTGGAATTATCGGTCTGCTCGAAGCAGTAGATCAGCGGCCCCATGGCAAGAGCGGCACATCCGGCGTTATTCTTTACCCGCTCATCGGAGAAAATGAGTCTCGGCTCGGCGGCAAAGGAAAACCGCACTTTGTCTCCGGCCGTCCAGTATCTCTTTATATAGGCATAGCCGTCCCGGACAGTGTATTCGGCGCTCTTTTGATTAACGGAAAGCTCTGTCTTTTCGGCATACGCCGGAATGCGGATCGCCAGTGAAAACTCCGCGTCGGTTTTGGGGCAGACAGTGATCTCACCGGAGCAATGCCACGGGAAATCACTGCTCAAAGCGATTCCGGCGTGTGCAAGCTCCGCTTCACAGCCGATAAAGAGATGCACATATACGCACTCCCCGTCCTCGCCGAAGATGTATTTTCCCAGAGACGCGATCAGTCTTGCCAGATTCGGCGGGCAGCAGGCGCAGGAATACCATTGCGGCCGCTCGATCAGCGAATGCTTCAGCTCCGGTAATATGCCGCTGCGCTCAGGATCGGCTTCCAGCGGATTGACATAGAAAAACCTCTTTCCGTCGAGCTGCATACCGGACAGAGCGCCGTTGTAGAGCTCCCGCTCCATGAGATCCGCATATTCACCCTCTGCGCGGCCGAGTAAAAGCTTCTGCAGGAAAAACACCGCCGCGACAGAAGCGCAGGTCTCGTTATAGCAGGTATCGTTCGGCAGCTCAAAATCATCTCCGAAGGCTTCGCCTTTGGCTCTGGCTCCGAGACCGCCCGTCACCGCCATTTTACGCTCGGCGGTATTTTTCAGCACACGCTCGCAGACTTCGTACAGCTCCGTATCGCCGGTCGAGACGGCCGCATCCGCCATCGCGGTCAGCAGGTACATCATACGCACCGCGTGGCCTCTGGATGCGGTCTGTTCCCGGATCGGCATATCCGACTGATTATAGACGCTGTTCTTCGGGTCAAGTCCGTAGCCTGCAAAGACGGAACCGTCTCCCGCGGGCGTATTTTCGGCAAACCATGCCGGATTTTTTCCCCGGCTGTTGAGAAAGCGGAGCGCCATCTGCAGATACGGCTTCTTCCCGGTGACGTGATACAGCCGCAGAAAACCGATCTCGATCTCCTCATGCCCGGGAATCGCGTCGCCCTCCATAAACTGCGCAATGATATGCTCGGCAAAACGCTCGGAGACCGCGAGAAGGCGCGTCTTTCCAAGCGTCTCATATGCGGCCGCCGCCGCTTCAAAGAGATGCCCCGCGCAGTACAGCTCATGACACTCCAGCAGATTTGTCCAGCGCTTTCCGGGCTGTTTGACGGTAAACCAGGTATTCAGATACCCGTCGTCCTGCTGAGCCATGGCAACAAGCTCCACTGTCTCGTCAAAACGCTTTTCCAGCTCCCGATCCGGCTTTAAATACAGCGCATAGGAGGCGGCTTCCAGCCATTTATACACATCGCTGTCCTGAAAGACCATTCCGTAGAATTCGCCTTCCTCCAGACCGGCGGCGATCCGGAAATTCCGGATCGCGTGCGATTTTTCGGCTCCCTCGATCTCATCTCTCAGGATCTTTTCCATATACGGGATCGTTACGTCCGTTATAAGCTTTTGCCGCGGCGACCAGAACGGGTCGTTGAGGCTGACTTCCCTGATGCTTATTTCTTTCATAAAGTGACTGCTCCTTTTGAGAAGAATGGGATACGGTTATCACGCCTTGACTGCGCCGTTTGTAAGGCCGGAGACAATATACCGCTGCATAAAGATAAATATCAGCAGTACCGGCAGAATGGCTATCACGCCGAAAGCCATGATAAAGTTCCAGATCGTCTCATACTGCTGGATATAATTGTACATTCCGCTTGTAACAGGACGCATGGTCTCCGGCAGCATATTCAGACCGAATACCAGATCACCCCATGCGAACATGAGGGAGAACACCATGGCGACGATCACGCCCGGGAAAGCCACCGGCAGCATGATGCGGATGAAAGCTCCCAGATGCCCGCAGCCGTCGATCTGTGCCGCCTCCTCCAGCTCTTTCGGGATGCTGACAAAATAGGTGCGCAGGATGATGACGGAAAACGGGATACCGATCGTAGAATCGGCAATGATGACGCCGAGATATGTATTAAGCAGGTTCATATCCTTGAACTGCACGAAAAGGGGGATAAGAAGCAGCGAGGAGGGCATCATCTGCGTGATCAGAAAAGTGATGATAATGGCTTTTCTTCCCTTGATCCTATAACGGGCAAGACCGTATGCGGCGGGAATGGCCAGCACGGTCGAGAGGATCATGGAGCCGAAAGCAATGATCACGGAGTTTTTAAAGCCGTTGAGGGTATCATAGTATTTTCCGCTGAACTGGTCAAGGTAGCTTTCAAATCGGACTTTACTCGGCCAGAGCGGTGTGGGAACCTGAAAGATCTCCACCTGGCTTTTCAGAGAGGTAACGATCATCCAATACAGCGGAAACAGAAATACCACTCCCACGAACACGCCTAAGATCGACTGCCAGAGCTCTTTTCGAGCGGATTTTGTCAGTAAAGTAGTATGCTTCATATCACATTACCTCATCTTCCCTGATCGCTTTAATATAGAACAGACCTTCGATCAGCAATATAATAAACATGACCGTCCCGGCGGCAGCGCCGAGAGAGTATTCGTATTTTTCAAACGCAAGCTTATATGCGAAAATGGAGACAAGCTGGGTCTTGTTGACAGGGCCGCCGCTTGTCATGACCTTTACGAGGTCAAATACCTTGAAGGTATAGACGAAACCGAGGGTCAGCACGCTCATGATCGCCGGTTTTATCATGGGGATTGTGATGGAGAACAGTCTTCTCAGTCCTCTTGCGCCGTCGATCTCCGCGCTTTCGTAGACCTCCTTCGGAATGGTGGTCATGCCGGTGAGCAGAAGCACCATATTAAAGGGAATACCTATCCAGATATTTGCGACAACGACCGCGACCATAGCGTAGTCAAGCGAATAGAGCCATTCGATCGGCTGTATGCCGAAATTGCCTAAAAACTGATTGATAATACCGCCGTTCATGCCGAACATGAACTTGAAAAGAAGTCCCGAAACGGTAACGGGAATGAGCCAGGAGATCATAATCGCGCCGCGGATAAAGCCGCCGCCGCGGAACTTGTTGCGGAAAAGCAAAGCGAGAAGAAAACCGATGATAAACTGGAAGAAGATCGAGGAAACGGTAAATACAAGGGTATTTTTGATCGAACCGAGCATCTGCTGATCGACATCGGTAAAAAGCTCAATGAAATTTGCCAAACCGACATAATTCTGCTTTTCCGGGAAATTGATATTCGTAATATCAACATCCTTCACGCTCAGTACGATATTATAAAAGATAGGGTAAGCGACGAAGAGCAGCAGGAACACAAGTGCGGGAGCAACAAAAAGATACCCCACCGTCATGCGGCTTTTTGCCAGCTTTTCCCGGACGGTCGGAAACACAAAAATACCGATCACGACCGTGAAAAGTCCGACGATCAGCAGGGCCTGTCTGCTTTCGATGCACTTTGCCTGTATCGAATGGACAGGATCAAAGCCGAGATCATCTATTCCGACGTTCAGCTCCTCCCACGAGGTAAATGCTTCGGCTGTGGTCTTGATCTGGCGGTTTATGCCTTTGACGGATTTTCTGAGGGCGTCAGAAGAGCTGTCCTTTTGCTCATTGAGCTGCGCAACGGCGGCTTTCCAGACCTCATAAGTCTCGTTCCATTTTTCATCTCCGAGACCGGCTTCCATATCTGCAAGCGCTGCGTCCGCTGCCTGAGAAAGAGCCTTTGAATTTTTGACCCACTCTTCGTCCGTCTCGCTCCATTTATCCAGATTGCTGTGGAGAGCGCTCACCATTTTCCGGACCTTGTCCTCCGATGTTGCCCTTGAAGCAAGCATCTCCTGCCACTGGGCACCGGTCATATTCGCGCCGGACAGCAGACTTCCGCCGTATAAAGCTCCCGCGCACGACAGCAGACCGATCAGGATCATCACGACCGCCAAGCAATTCCATTTCCGTTTCATCTCTTTGCCCTTCCTTTCCTGTAAATAAAAACGGTCGGGAGTGACCCCGACCGTATTATTTGAAGAGTATCAGCCTATCGCGTCGATCTTGACCTGTGCGTCTGCGCAGGCCTCGGCAGGAGTCTTGGTGCCGATAACGACTTCCTGAAGCATGGTGTAGAGAGCCTCGGAGATGGAGGGCCAGGAAGCGTGAGGTCCGCGGGCGACAGCCGTGTTGAGCTGCTCGATAAAGGTTGCCTGTACGGGGTCAGCGGTCCAGTACTCATTGTCGGCAGCATCGCTTCTGGAGGGGAATGCACCGTACATCTTCTGAGCCTCGACCATGACTTCGGGCTGATTGTAGTAGTACAGGAATTCAACCGCACCGGCAACATTGTCGCCGTTGACAACGGCGAGGTTTTCACCGCCGAGACCGGAGGAAGTACCGGCAGGGCCGGCAGGCAGGAGGGCAACGCCGTAGTTCAGGTCGGGAGCATTGGCGGCAATGCCGGGAAGCTGCCAGGGACCGTTGAACTGCATGGCGATGGCGCCGGCCATAAACTGATTGTTAACGTCGGTCTGTGCCCAGGAGGTGATCTCCTTGGAGAGGTAGCCTTCATCGATGAGCTTTTTAATAAAGGGGCACCTCTAAAAATACACATCAAGCATAGAAAAATCAGCCGAAAAATGGTATAATAAGACCAACTAAAACAAAGGCGGTAAGGCGGAATGCAATTCAATATATTTGCCGAAGAAACACAACTGCAAAGACTGTCAAAGTTGGGAG
>JAZLGK010000040.1:0-9080 GCA_045616265.1 Candidatus Limivicinus sp.
CTCCACTGCACCGTAGGGAGCTCCACTGCACCGTAGGGAACGCTCTTGAGCGTTCCGCAGACAAGCCGCAGCCCCGGAGTTTTCGGAACGGTCAAGACCGTTCCCTACCGTGATTGGGACATAACGCCGTGGTTAATTGCCTGACTTTTACAATCGCCTAAAATATATTATATCCGCACATTTTGAAAAAGTCCACACAAATTTAAAAGGATGCCGGACGATGATCCGACATCCTTGATGTATTTTATGTTTTTTTATCAGAGCAGCTCTTTTACGTGAGCAACGATGTTTTCTGCGGTGAGGCCGTACTGCTCGAAGAGAACGGCGGGGGAACCGGACTGACCGAATCTGTCCTCTACGCCGACTCTGCCGAACTTTGCACCTGCCTTGCCCGCGATGGTCTCCGCGACAGCGCTGCCGAGACCGCCGACAACGAAGGCTTCCTCCGCGGTGACGATAGCCTTGACCTTGCTGTTATAAGCAAGGATGGTCTCCTCGTCAAGAGGCTTGATGGTGTGGAAGTTGACAACGGCGGTGCTGATACCCTCAGCCTCGAGCATCTCGGCGGCCTTGAGAGCTATGCTGACCATGAGGCCGGTGGCGAAGATGGCGGCGTCGGTGCCTTCCTTGAGAACGAGAGCCTTGCCGGGGACGAAGGGCGTGTTCTCATCGGTCACGTCATCGCAGCTGGAGCGGCCGAGACGCAGGTACACGGGACCCTGGATCTCAGCGGCGGCCATAACGGCCTTTTTGGTTTCCGCAGCGTCGCAGGGGCAGAAAATGGTGAGATTGGGGAGAGTACGCATGATAGCGACATCCTCAAGACTCTGGTGGGAGCCGCCGTCCTCGCCGACGCTCAAGCCGGCATGGGTGAAGGCGAGCTTTACATTGGCGTTGGTGTAGGCGATGCTGTTGCGGATCTGCTCAAAGGCGCGGCCGGTGCCGAACACCGCGAAGGTGCTGGTAAAGGGAATGTAGCCGGAGAAGGCGAAGCCTGCGGCTGCGGCAACCATGTCGCACTCGGCGATACCGAAGTTGAAAAATCTCTCGGGGAATGCTTTTTTGAAAGTAGAAGTTTTGGTAGAGCCGGACAGATCGGCGTCCATGGCGACTACCTTATCGTTTTTCTGCCCCAGCTCTGCCAGAGCAAGGCCGTAGGCCTCTCTTGTTGATTTACCCATCAGCGCACCTCCAGATCCTTCATTGCGGCCTCATAATCTGCGGCCTTGATAGCGGCACCGTGCCATGCGGGGTTGTTTTCCATGAAGGAAACGCCCTTGCCTTTGACGGTCTCACAGCAGACAAACCTGGGCTTGCCGGGCGTGTGGGGAGCCTTGAGAGCGGCGGTGACAGCGTCGATATCGTGTCCGTCCACGGCAACGGTGTCAAAACCGAAAGCGGCGAACTTTGCGCAGATGTCTCCGATATCCATGACGTCGCAGTTCTTGCCGTCGATCTGCAGACCGTTGTGGTCAAGGATCACGGTGAAGTTGTCGAGCTTGTAGTGAGCGGCGGCCATGGCGGCTTCCCATACGAGACCTTCCTGGCACTCGCCGTCGCCGACCATGGTGTAGACCTGATAGCTCTTTTTGCCGAGCTTTGCGGCAAGAGCCATACCCATGGCGATGGAGATGCCCTGACCGAGGGAGCCGGTGTTGGCGTCCACACCGGGAGTCTTACGCATATCGGGGTGACCCTGCAGGTGACTGCCGAACTTACGGAGAGTCTGCAGCTCGCTCTTGGGGAAGAAGCCCTTGTCGGCGAGAACCGCGTAGAGAGCGGGGCAGCAGTGACCCTTGCTGAGAACGAAGCGGTCTCTGTCTTCCCAGCGGGGTTCTTCGGGACGAACGTTCATTACATTATAATAGAGCGCGGTAAGGGTATCGATGCAGGAAAGAGATCCGCCCGGATGACCGGACTGGGATTCATACAGCTCGTTGATAATGTCAATTCTCAACTGAGCTGCTTTTTCGCTCAGATTCATATGTATCATGCCTCCTGAAAAGTTGTGCTTACATTATACACATATTTCCGCGCTCTTTCAAGACTATTGTTTATTTTGCATCTTGAAACTGTAAAATATTTCTGACATAATGAAAGGACAATAATGCAGTGAGGAGTGAAGAGTTAGGAGTGAGGAGCTGATGTGTCGGCTGCGCCGACGGATTATATTTTCCTCAATCATCGGACAGGCTGCTTTCTCCTTACGGTTTTCTGAAAACTGAAACAGTGCTTTGGAGTAAAGCTACTGAGAAAATTTTAATCGCCGCGAAGCGGCGTACCTTATCTCCTCACTCCTCACTCCTCACTAATATTTTTCCGGAAGTATAAAAATGAACTACAAACTTATCTCTTTTGACCTTGACGGAACCTTTCTCAAAGATGACAAATCGATCCCGCCCGAAAACCTTGAAGCGATCGAAAAAGCCGCCGATGCCGGAGTGATCATCGTGCCGAATTCCGGGCGTATTTATCACGGTATGCCCGAGGAACTCAAAAAGGCGGATTATATCCGCTATTATCTCTGCGGAAACGGTTCTTCCGTCTACGACAAGCAAGAGGATACGGTGATCGCCAAAGCCGAGATCGCTCCGGAGCTCGCTCTCCGGTTTGCGGAATATATGGACACTCTGCCGGTTGTATATGACTGCTATCAGGACAACATGGGCTATATGACCGCGGAGATGTATGATGCGCTGGAGGATTGGGCCTCCACCCCCGCTATGGCAAGATATATGAAAAGAGTCCGCCGTCCGGTACCCGATCTCAAAAAAATGCTTGCCGAAAATAACCGCAGCGTTATGAAAATGCAGATGCACTTTCACGATTTGGATGAGAGGCGCCGTCAGCTTGAGCTGATCCCGAAGCTCTTCCCGGAGCTTACCGCCACTTCCTCCATCGTAAATAATATCGAAGTAAACAGCATATATGCCACAAAAGGGAAGGCTCTGAAAACCCTGTGCACGCATCTCGGAATAGACCCTGCCGAGACCGTCGCCTTCGGAGACGGCACAAACGATATCGACATGATAAGAGCTGCCGGGATGGGCGTGGCGATGGAAAACAGCGAAAGACCTGTGCTTGAGGCGGCGGACAGGATCGCGGGAAACAACAACGACGCCGGTATGGCAAAAGTTATTAAAAATTTAATCTTTTTTTAAAGAAAAGTGTTCCATATTTCAAAGATATGTGTTATGATAAAAGAGGTAACATAACACGGTATTGTTTTAACATACACGGAAGGGAGACTATTTATGAAAAAAACTGTTATTTTTGTACTGGCCTGCGCAATGCTCTTGACCTTTGCAGCCTGCGGAAAATCTGCGAAACCCGCTGAGGTGACCGAGGCTCCCGCTGAGGCTACGGCCGTTCCGGCAGCCCCCGAAGCCGCCGTTGTACCCGAGAACAAGGAAGCAGACGCTCTTGTAGACCCCACGACTCTTGCTCTGGGCGTTTCTGCGGATGCATCCCATTCCGGCGACGCCTGGTATAAAGACGGTGTGAGCACGGGAAGCTATATCTATCTGGAAAAGGCGGACAACAGCAAGAGCGGTCTTGCCTGCATTCTGGTAGCCGACGGTACGCCCAAAACCTGGCTGTGCAAGATCACAAAGGACTATCACCTTGTCGATCAGGATGCCGAAGAAGGCAAGAGTGAGATCGATCTCGTCTTTACCGACATTTTCACCGCTGTCAACAATGCGGACGGCAGCAAATATATCCGCGGCAATGCCGAAAGCATCGCTCAGCTTTTCGCGGGCAAACAGCTTGTCGAGAAAGAGAATAACGCAAACACCATCCTATTCAACGCGGACGGAACCGGCAAAGAAGTTTACGACGGAAAAGAGTATACCCTCAGATGGGAGATCAACAGCGGCAGCACCATCAAGTTTACGGACGGCGAGAATGAGTTTGATCTGACCATCGCTCTCGATGATAACGGCGTTCTCAAGAGCCTTTATGACATGAACCTCCGTACCTACGTCCCCGCCGCATAATTTTATCAAAATCTATACCGTCCCCTTCCGCCTCTGCGGAGAGGGACGGTAAATTATTTTCAGGAGAAGAATATGGAAAGAGTATGTAAATTTCTGAAAGAGGCGGGAACCTATTTTATCGCGACTGCGGACGGCGATCAGCCCCGTGTAAGACCCTTCGGAACGATCCATGTATTCAACGGGAAGCTCTATATCCAGACCGGCAGACGCAAGGATTTCGCAAAACAGTTAGAGAAGAACCCCAGGGTCGAGCTCTGTGCGTTCAAGGACGGCGAGTGGCTGCGGCTTTCCGGAAAGCTCGTCTATGACGATGACCGCGAGGCGAGAGTTTCCATGCTGGAGGCATATCCGGAGCTGAAAGCCATGTATGATCCCGACGACGGGAACACCGCCGTGTATTATTTCGAGGATGCCGAGGCGGTATTCTCCTCCTTTACCGGGCCGAGTGAGACGGTGAAATTCTGAACCGCGGCAAAAAAAATCACTTTCCTTAAATATGCGCTGTAATTACCGGCGCATATTTTTTTGGAAGCATTTTGCAGAAGACAATACAAATCCCTTGAAACTGCGGTTTTGCTATGCTATACTGTAAGATAAGAAAATTTTGTTGAGAATGAGAAACACTCTACGGGAAAATGTTTCTTTTCCGATCCGCTTTTCCGAACCGCTCAAAGGAACAGTGCTATGAAATTGAGTTTTCCGCATAGAAAGAATAATACACGCTGGGCTCTCACGGAAAAAATGTTTTTTTCCCTTTTCCTGACGGGTACGCTGATCGAATTCTCTCAGGTCGGCGCAGGTTTTGTGGACGGTCTGGTTATCAGCCGCTTTCTCGGCCCGGCTGAAATGGCGGCGGAAGGTATCGTTCATCCGATTTACAGCGTTCTCGGTGTGATCAGCGGTCTTTTGGCAGTCGGGATGCAGGTTCAATGCTCCCGGGAGATCGGTCGGGGAAACCGGGAGAACTTTTCCCGCTTTTTCAGTGTTACCGTCTATGTGGGAGCGGCTCTGTCGCTTCTTACGCTGCTGTTGATCCTGCTGTTTGCAAAACCCTTCTGCGTACTGCTCGGCGCATCGGGAAATGCGGCGAATCTGCTCGATTCCGCTTCAAAATACCTCATCGGCATAGGAATAGGCATTCCGCCGCTTATCATGACGGCGATCCTTGCTCCCGCTTTCCAGCTTGACAGCGGCCGCAAAACCATTCAGACCGGCGCGCTGATCGAGACCGCCGTAAACATTCTGCTGGATCTGGTGGCGGTAAAAATGGATTGGGGTATTTTCGGCGTCGGTCTGGCAACGGCGATAGCGAGCTATTCAAATCTGCTCTATCAGTGTACGCATTTTCTGAAAAAAGACAGAATGCTGCATTTTGTCAAGCCGGGTGTCCCGGCGAAAGAATTTCTCGGGATGCTGGCAAACGGCGGAGAAAAGGCGATCAAGCGCCTTGCAAACATTATTCGTCCGGTTATACTCAATACGGTCATCATCGCCTATGGCGGAACGGCGGCCATGTCGGCGCTCTCCGTCCGCAATAATTTTTCCAACTTTACCGAAATCTTCGGCGCGGGAATCGCCTCGGCGGTGTCCCTGCTGATAGGGCTCTATTACGGCGAGATCAACGAGGAGGCGATCGACGAGGTCTCTTCCTATTATCATCGGCTGATCATCCTTTTCTCCGGCTCTGTATGCGTGCTGCTGCTTGCCTTTGCACGCCCGATCGCGCGGCTTTACATGACGGAGGACGGCGAGATATTGAACATGGTTGTATTTGCCATGCGGATGCTTGCTCTCCAGAGCATACTGCAGGCGGTGATCGCCAGCCGTATCAAATATCTTCAGGCTATCCGGCGAAAAAGGAATATGAATCTGCTGATCTTCGCAGCGCAGCTTGTGTTTGTACTGCTTTCGGCCTTTGTAATGGGAAAGCTTTTCGGCGTTTACGGTATCCTTGCCTGCTATACGGTCAGCGATGCTCTCACGCTGATGACTGTCGTGATCTTTTATCAGGTAAAGTGCCGGAAGCTGCGTCCGACAAGAACGGATTTTCACAATCTGCGGACGAATTCTATCTCAAACCGGGGGATGTGATCTCGCTCGATATCCGCAGCAAGGAAGATGTTTCCCTCGGCTCGGAGCAGATCATGCTATTCTGCAAAGGGCATAAGATCGATCGGAAGACCGCCTATTATGCTTCTCTGTGCTTTGAGGAGCTGGCGGAAAACATCGTAGAGCACGGGTTCCCGCGGAATAAATCCTCAGACCCGATGATCGATCTGCGTGTCGTTATCACCGATAATACCTTTGTGATGCGTCTGCGCGATAACTGTCCGCAGTTTGACGTAACAAAGCAGTTTATCGCCGCTAATGCGGAAAATGCCGACCCGACACGGAATATCGGCATCCGGATCATCAGCAAAACAGCTTCGGATATTACTTATCTGCACGCATTTGAAACGAACAGCATCATTATCCGCTTTGCTCTGTGAACAGGCTTTACCCTGTAGTTTTTTAAGGCTTATTATGAAAGCTCCGTTTCCGTAGTGATTATTATAATCGCCCGTTTCTCGCCCCTTTGCGACTCGCCAAGTGCCTCGCTGCGCTCGGTTGCTCGCTTGCATGGCGCCTGCGGGCGCACAGACGGGGCAACCGAAACGGATGCGAAAAAACCCCATGCGCGATTGGCTTTCATTTATTGTGGTGCGCATTTTTGCGCATGGGGATTTACTATAGACTAAGGAGAGAATTGTTCTTGAAGCGCATTAAAGTATCGAAAAATGTTATCAGACGTCTTCCACGATATCTGCGTAAGCTTGATGAGCTTATGAACAGCGGTGTTTCCCGCGTTTCTTCCTTCGAGCTCGGTCAGCAGCTCGGCTTTACCCCCTCCCAGATCCGGCAGGATTTCAGTTGCTTCGGCGAGTTCGGCCAGCAGGGATACGGCTACAATGTTGAGGCCCTGCATAATGAGATCGCCAATATTCTCGGGACCGACCGGGGTTTCTCTGCCATCCTGATCGGCGCGGGCAATATCGGTCATGCCCTGATGGATAATTTCTGCTTTTCGTCCTGGGGCTTCAACCTTGTCTGCGCGTTTGATATCGATCCGACGATCGTAGGAAAAATGTTCAACGGTGTAACCGTGAGACATTTTGACGAGCTGAAAGAGTTCCTGCAGGACAACAAGGTGGATGTTGCCGTTCTGACAGTCCCCTCGGAGGCCGCCAAGTCTGTGACAGAGCTGCTCACATCTCTGGGGATCGATGCGATCTGGAACTTCACCAATGTGGATATCACAGAACCGAACAGCACAACGATCGTTGAAAACGTTCATTTTTCCGACAGTCTCCTATCCCTGAGCTATTTCATTTCCGAGCGTCAGGACGAAAAGACCGCCAAAGAGGGTAAAAACGAATAAACAGAAAAGCTCCCGGTCAGGGAGCTTTTTTAAGGTAAAGAAGGAGGAAAATATGTCCGATACGATCGCCGCCATTGCTACCGGCACACAGGTATCCGCCATAGGCATTATCCGTCTTTCGGGAAGCGAAACACTTAATATTATCGATACTCTTTTCCGCCCTTATTCCGGGAAACCGATGTCCCAAAGCCCCGACAGAAAGCTTGTTTACGGCGCTCTTACGGACAGGGGAGGGGAAGTGCTGGACGTCTGTCTGTGTACTGTCAGCCGCGGCCCCAACAGCTATACCGGCGAGGACACGGCGGAGCTGCAGTGTCACGGCTCTCCGGTCGTAATGAGAGATACGCTCGATGAGATATTCGCCCTCGGCGGAAGACAGGCCGGCCCCGGCGAATTTACAAAACGAGCCTTCTTAAACGGTCGGATGGAGTTAAGCAGCGCCGAGGCGGTCGTGGATATTATCGACGCTGAGAGCATCGAGGCGGCAAAAAACGCCGCCGGTCAGCTCACCGGCGCGATCGACAGAAAGACGGAGGCAATATATTCTCTGCTGACGGATATCAGCTCTCATTTTCATGCGGTGCTGGATTACCCGGACGAGGACATCGAAGACTTTGTGCTTCAGAACTACGCCTCCCGACTTCGCGGAGCTGAAAAGGAGCTTTCCGATCTGCTGGCGACGTTTTCAAGAGGCAAGCTTATGAACAGCGGGATTCCCGCCGCAATAGTCGGCAGACCGAATGCCGGTAAAAGCTCTCTGCTCAATGCGCTATTGGGCTATGACCGGGCAATCGTCACAAACGTTCCGGGCACTACCCGCGATACCGTTGAAGAAAAGCTCAAAATCGGACGCGTGCTTCTCAGACTGATCGATACCGCCGGTATTCGCGAAACTGCCGACGAGGTGGAGCGTCTGGGCGTTGAACGAAGCCGACGCGCCATGGATAATGCCGAGCTTGTGATCGCCGTTGCGGACGGGAGCGGAGAACTGACGGCGGAGGATATTGAAATAATCCACGATGCGGAAAAAGCGCCCAACGGTATTGTCGTGCTTTCCAAAAGTGATCTCGGCAAACCCTCCGAGATCCCCGAAACCGCTTTGAAAGTTATTCCGGTGAGCTCTGTGACCGGTGAGGGACTGGACGAACTGGAAAAAGCCATCTCGGAGATGTTCCCGCTGCCGTCTGTCCCCGCAGGTGAGATACTCACCAATGTCCGCCATGCGCAGGCGGTGTCGTCGGCTCTTGAATATATCCGCGCAGCCATAGACGCAATGGAAAACGGCATGACGCCGGATATAGTCCTCACCGAAAGCGAGGGCGCGATGGAAGCCCTCGGCGAACTGACAGGACGTACAGTACGCGAGGATGTGACGAACCGTATTTTCAGCCGCTTCTGCGTGGGCAAATAATAAGGGCAACACCGCACAATACGTCTGCGGCAGCTGACGGATAAAATGTGCTCAGGTTTTGTCATTTTTTCTTGCAATACACAAAGTATTCCTGCGAAAAAATGCCTTCATCAGAACCCATTTTCTCTCGCCATCTGCTCTTGCCACATTATGCGGTATTGCCTAAGAAAAAACACTTGACTTTGGTACTCCTGTATGTTAAAATCTTTAAGCTTGCAGAAGTACCCAAGAGGCCGAAGGGGCTCCCCTGCTA
>JAZLGK010000041.1:0-3331 GCA_045616265.1 Candidatus Limivicinus sp.
GTGTCACATATTTGGCGTAATTTTGTGAAAAATAATATTGATTTTTCTGGTATTCTGTGCGACAATATCTACAAAGGAAGGTGAACGCTCTATGGAACGCTTAAAACGAAAAATCGATGACGATCTTCTTTCGTGGAAGGCGAACAATGATCGCAAGCCGTTGATCATCAAAGGTGCGCGGCAGATCGGAAAGACGGAGGCCGTCCGCCACTTTGCCCACGAGAATTATGAGGCGGTCGTAGAGATCAATTTTGTTCTGCAAAAGCAGTACAGGGACATTTTTGACGACGGGTTTGAGGTGGATACCATCATCCGCAACATTTCTCTGAAAAATCCTGCGCTGCAGTTTATCCCAGGGAAGACGCTGCTGTTTTTCGACGAATTGCAGGACTGCATCAACTGTGCAACCGCGCTGAAGTCTTTCTGCGATGACGGGCGGTATGATGTGATTTGTTCCGGCTCACTGATGGGCATCAATTACCATGAAATCGAGTCCAATAGTGTAGGCAATAAAGAGGACTATGAAATGTCCTCGCTTGATTTTGAAGAGTTTCTTTGGGCGAAGGGCTACCGTCCTGAACAGATCGAGGAATTCTATCAGAAAATGAAAACGCTGACACCGCTTGGCAAGGTGGAATATGGGGTGCTGCTGGAGAGCTTCCGGGAGTATATGGTGCTGGGCGGGATGCCTGCCATCGTGTTTACCTTTGTCACGCAGAAGAATTACAGCGGGACCTTGCAGATGCAGCGGCAGATCCTTTTGGACTACGAAGAGGATATTACTAAGTACGCTTCCGGTATGGACAAAGCCAGAATTCTCAACGTATTCCGTAAGATTCCCGCCTTTTTAGGCCGCGACAACAAGAAGTTTCAGATTTCAAAGGTCGCGCCAAACGCCCGCAGTCGGGATTATGCCGGCTCCATTGAATGGCTCGACAATGCGGGGATTATTAATGTGTGCTATTGTCTGTCGCATCCGGAGCTGCCGCTGAAAGGGAATTACGATCCGGGCAATTATAAGATCTATTTCCGTGATACGGGTCTGCTGATCGGATCTTTGGACGAAGAGGTTCAGATTGATTTGCGACACAACAAAAACCTCGGCACCTATAAGGGCGCTCTCTATGAGAATGTGGTCGCGGATATGCTTTATAAGCAGGGATATCCGCTGTTCTTTTATCGGAATGAGCGCGGGACACTGGAGATGGATTTTTTCGTGCGTGATGCCGATACGCTGATCCCGCTGGAGGTCAAGGCAAACGATACGGCAACGGTTTCTCTGAACAATCTCATCAAGAGCGACAGCTATCCTGATATCCAATACGGCATCAAGCTGGCAAACCGAAATATCGGGTTTGGCGGAAGGTTCTTTACCTTTCCTTACTTCTTGGCATTCCTGCTCAAGCGATTTTTAAGGGAAGCGGATCTGCAGGAGCTTTCACACAGGGCAAGCGAAAAAAGCAATGAAAGATAATATTATAGCATAGGCGGTGGGAGTATGTCACAAAACTAATCTGAAGAAAAATATTTTTCGTGTCTACTTTTCTTGACTGGTACACAATTGATGCTATCGTTTTGCCAAATCGCAGGTTGATATGCCGCCAACAGTCGGAATATATTTCCGCCAATCGTCGGAAAAGCATTGCAAATCTTCATCTTTTGGGGTATAATACAGTTGCAACGAATGGAAACGAGGTGTGCCGAATGAAGAAATACAGAAAGAGAATTGCCGATGAAATTTTGGTGCGAAAGCTGGAAGGTAAAGGTGCGGTTCTGATAGAAGGTCCCAAATGGTGCGGAAAGACCACAACCGCCGAACAGCTTGCGGCAAGTGTTATATACATGGACGAACCGGAAAAGAAGGAACAAAACATCACCATGGCAGAACTGAATCCGAAGCGCCTTTTGGCAGGCGCGGTTCCGCGGCTGATCGACGAATGGCAGCTTGCCCCGAAGCTTTGGGACGCAATCCGCTTTGAGGTAGATCACCGTGGGGAATTGGGACAGTTTGTGCTTACCGGCTCTGCGGTTCCTCCCGACACAAAGGAGATCACCCACTCCGGCACGGGACGCTTCACATGGCTGACCATGCGACCTATGAGCCTTTATGAATCAGGTGATTCCACAGGTGAGGTCAGCCTGAAAGAGTTGTTCACCGGCTCAACGGAGATTGATGGCGCTTCCACGCTGAGTATTGAACGTCTTGCTTTTCTTGTCTGCCGCGGCGGATGGCCGCAGGCAGTGGATATGCGGGAGGAAATCGCGCTCGATCAGGCGATGGATTATTATGATGCCGTTGTGCATTCCGACATCAACCGGGCGGACAACGTACAGAAGAACCCTGATAAGGTTCGGCGGCTTATGCGCTCCTATGCAAGAAACCAGGGCGGACAGGTACCGAACACGGTGCTTGCACGGGATGTTTCGGCAAACGACGAAACGCCGATCAGCGAAGAAACTGTTGCCTCCTACCTCAATGCGTTGCGGAAGATCTTCGTTGTGGAGGATATGCCTGCATGGAATCCCAATCTGCGGTCAAAAACCGCCATCCGTTCCTCCGACACGAGATATTATATTGATCCGTCCATTGCTGCCGCCGCATTGGGCATCGGGCCGAACGATTTATTGGGTGATCTGAAAACATTCGGTTTTCTTTTTGAAACGCTCTGTATCCGGGATTTGCGTGTTTTTGCGGATGCCGCGGGCGGCGAGGTTTACCATTACCGCGATAAGGACGGACAGGAATGTGATGCGGTCGTCCACTTGAGAAACGGAAAATACGGACTGATTGAAATTAAGCTGGGCGGTGAAAAGCTCATTGAGGAAGGCGCAGAAAGTCTGAAAGGCATGGAAGCCAAAATAGACACCGACAAGATGAATACACCGTCTTTCCTGATGGTTTTGACGGGAACCGGCGATTATGCCTATCGCCGTCAGGACGGCGTATTTGTTGTTCCCATCGGCTGTCTGAAAAACTGAATTTCAACCTCATCGTGCGAGGATTCTCCCGCCTCTATGCATTCTCCATAATGAAGTTATCCGCGGGAGCGGAAATACAACATTGTGGAGGTTCCCCTATGTTACCGTGTGGAAAACTCTCCCCGCCATGTATCCCTATAATGTGCTCAATCAGAATCCGGAATCGCTGGGTGAGCTGGGCAAAAAGGCCGAACAGGCGCTGGAACAGCAGATGGCAGAGCTGGAACGTGAAGAACCGGAAGAAGGCTTCGTTATGCCCCAGCAGATGTAAAAAAGCTCGGTCTCATCACTGAGACCGAGCGAAAAAGTTGATGTTATCCGAGAATGTGTTGAGAAGACAAATACTCTTTTA
>JAZLGK010000042.1:0-4894 GCA_045616265.1 Candidatus Limivicinus sp.
GGAACGGAGATTTGAACATCACGGACAGCCGCAGAGCGAGAAAACTCTGCGGATTTTTGATTCTTGTGATGAAAAATTCATAATTGTGGTGTATAATATAATCGGGTTATTGTAAGAAGCCCAATTGAACGGAGAGCGGAACGCATTTTTTATCAAAAATCAGTAGCCATTTCCCATTGTTCTTCGTATAAACAGTTGTAAGGTAAGAAACCGGTAAGAAACCCAGGTGAGAAACCTTACGGTGAGACTGTAACAAAATTGTGCAATCTGCGTATTAAGGAATAGAATCAAATTTTGAAGGGAGATAGTATGAAAACTGCTGAAGAACTGAAAGCCCTCAAGAATGAGGTTGAAACTCTGAATAGAAAGCTCGCGGCGCTAACAGAGGATGATCTCGAACAGGTGACCGGGGGAATAAAAATATACAAAGAGAACCAGAAGTGTCCATTTTGCGGACAGGTATTTAAGTATCTGTCTCCATATCATCTTATGGAATGCGTCAAAAAGAACAGCTGAGTGGGATTGTATGAAAAGCAAGGAGGATCTGAATACCTTGAAAAAGGAAGATGAAAGCGTGAACAAAAAGCTCACCGAGCTGAGTGAAGAAGAGCTGAAGCAGGTCTCCGGCGGTGATTGGTCCGGCTTTACTGGTAAGCAGAACATTATTCCACCATCTGCTGAGTCTCTTATCGCTCCTACACCATGCAATGCAGGCGGGCAAGGTTTGAAGCCATCCACGGCGCAACCGGCCTTTGGTGGTCGTGGGCCTGATTTTAACATTCGACCGACGGCACCGCAAACTATGGAACCCCAGGTCGCACCTTTGCCGTATGTGGAGCTTTCCTCTGACTGGGAGCCCAAATAAAAATGATATCCGATATCAAAAATCAATGGGATGGAGAAAGATCAATCATGAAAACCAAAGAAGAACTGAATGCTCTCAAAAAGGACGTTGATACTGTGAAAAAAACTCCATGAGTTGACAGAAGAAGAGCTGGAGCAGGTAATGGGCGGCTTGACACCATTTGAAGAGTACATGCGCAGGCTTGCAGTCATTGAATTGAATAAGCTGGTCAAGGGAATCGAAGAAGAGTTTCAATTAAGCACCCAAACCATTGGAAAAAATCCGAAGATCGAGTGAATATTACGCTGGCAACGGTAGTGTTACTTCTTCCGAGCCCCGACATCAGAAAAAAGAGCAGCCACGAATAAAGTTATTATGAGGAGTAAGAAATTATGAAGAAAAAGCACCTGAACGAAGTTGTCAACGGAACGGATACAGAAAATGTAATGGTAGAGATGAATGCATTCGGTTCACTGTCGGATCGGGATCTGGAAATGGTCGTCGGTGGCTTTGACAATCACTCGAAGAGTTCCAGAATCGATTCTGCGTCTGATCAAGGTGAGATTATCCATAACCAAACTACCAAATCGGACATTTCTAAGCAAAGTAAGCAAAGATGAACGTATTGATTGCTGTCAATTCCGATTACATCATGCCATCTCGAGTGATGTTTCATTCGCTGCTGATAAATAATCCTTGTTCCATACGGCTCTTCGTCTTTTACCGGGTTCTGGCGGAGGATGAGAAAAATATGTTGCGGCGTGACGCTGAGGAAAGCGGTCATGCTCAAGTCGATTTTATTGAGGTGAATCGGAAAGGCTTAGAGGAGGGACCTTGGCGACTGCGGTGGATCACGGTCGAGACATATTACCGTCTGTTTGCACAGGAATTGCTCCCCGAGGATGTGGATCGTGTACTGTGGCTTGACGGGGATATGATTGTCCGTGGTTCGTTGGAGGCATTCTACAATCAGGATATGGAAGGCAAGTTACTCTGTGCCTGCGGAAGTGACGCTGAGAATGAATCGCACTGCTCTGATCCCTTCCCCAAGGATCTACGTTATTTCAATGCTGGAGTTTTGCTGTACGACCTGAAAGCACAGCGGGCGTGCATCGATCCCACCGTGTATTGGGAAATCATGGAGTGCTTTGGCGACAGGCTGAACATGGGCGATCAGGACATTCTAAACCAGGTGTTCTACCGACGTGTAAAGTACGCCGAATCCCACGTGTACAATGAGATGGCTTATGATGTCGACAGTGAAGAAAAGCTGACGGATGTTCTGATACTGCATTACAATGGCGTGGACAAGCCGTGGAAATATACCGGTCTTTCACGATGGGGGAATTGTTTTTGGAAATACGCCGAGGATTTTCCAGAGTATCGACGACTGAAGCCGGGCATACTTGCCGCACAGAAGCAGTATGAGACTGACCAAATGCGGATGAAAAAAATTGACGATATGCTGGATAAAAAGCGCAAAGCTTACACGGAAATGAAAAAAGAGGTCATCGCAGAGGCAAAGCAGCGATTTGACAAAGATGCACGGTATCAGTTGTCGGATGGCGTACGGCTGATCCGCACTGGTACGCAGAATATGCTGCTGATGGAGCCAGAGAAGCGAATGCTATTTAACGAGCTGCTTCGTTTGAACGAGACGGGCGCATTCCTTGTGGAATGCCTGAACGAGCCACGGACATCCGATGAGATGGCGAGGCTGCTTGCCGCGCAAGGACATCACAATTTCCGGGACGCACATACGAATGCCCGGAACTTACTGAAGCTGCTCAATGAGTATCACCTGATACAGAAAGTGCCTGAACTTGGATGAAGCGGTGCTGGGTTTCATCCTTGAAAAAGAACAGCCGCAGAGCGTAAAAAGCCCTGCGGTTTTTCCGCTTTTGTAATGAAATGTTCACAAATATAGTGTATAATATATTGGTTTTTTATAAGAACCCCCAAAAGAGCAGAGAGGTGTTCGGAATGATACGCATTCGCTGCGTAGTTGAGAGAATAACATATCAGAACCCGGACAACGGATACTCCGTTCTGAAAGTTGCGGTCAAGGGTTATAATGACCTTGTGACCGTAGTCGGAAACCTCCTCGATGTCAATGTCGGCTCTGTCCTGCTACTTGAAGGTGATTGGAAGGTCGATGCAAAGTATGGGAAACAGTTCACGGCGGTGCGGTGGGAGGAGACTCTTCCCGCTACCGTTTACGGAATTGAGAAGTATCTGGGGAGCGGTCTCATCAAAGGGGTCGGTCCCCACTTTGCTAAAAAAATTGTGGCGATGTTCGGCACGGAAACCATCTCTGTTATAGAGGATGCGCCTGACAAGCTCATCGAAGTCCACGGCATCGGTAAGAAGCGTGTGGAAAAGATAAAGGAAAGCTGGGAGAAACAGAAAGAAATCAAGAACATCATGCTGTTCCTCCAAAGCAACGGTGTCAGCACAGCTTATGCGGCCAAGATATATAAGACCTATGGCAATGAGAGCATCGATACAGTCAGGGAGAACCCGTTCCGGCTTGCGGATGATATCTGGGGCATCGGTTTCAAAACAGCCGACAAAATTGCCGAGAAGCTCGGATTCGGAAAGAACGACTATGTCCGTTGCCGCAGCGGCATCATGTATACGCTCAATGCCCTTGCAGACGAGGGGCATGTGTATTCGGAGCGGACTCAGCTGATCAGAAAATCGGTGGAGCTTCTGGAAGCGGACGAACAGTCTATCAGTTCCGCATTGGATCAGATGCTTACCGACAATGACCTTATCCTTGATGAGGAGGAGATCTATCTTCCCCCATTCTATTATGCGGAGATCGGTACGGCAAAAAAGCTGCTGAACCTATCATCCGCTCCGGCATCAGTCACAACCGGAGATTCCGTGGATATAGAAATAATACAGCGGTCGACGGGAATGCAGTATGATGAAATCCAGGCGGATGCCATCCGAACAGCTATGCGGTCAAAGGTCATGGTTCTTACCGGCGGCCCCGGCACAGGGAAAACGACTACTACGCAGGGCATCATATCGGCAATGCAGTTGTACGGCATGAAGATACTTCTTGCTGCGCCGACCGGGAGAGCGGCAAAACGCATGTCCGAAGCCACCGGGCTTGAAGCAAAGACCATCCATCGCCTTCTGGAGTTCAAACCGCCGGAGGGTTATCAGCGGAACGATGAGACTCCACTTGAAGGGGATGCACTTATCGTGGACGAGGCATCCATGATAGACATCATTCTCATAAACTCTCTTCTGAAAGCTGTTCCGGCAGGAATGCGGCTGATACTGGTTGGAGATATTGACCAGCTTCCTTCGGTAGGCCCCGGCAATGTTCTGCGTGATATAATAAATTCGGAGCAATTCCCCGTAGTCCGGCTCACAAGAATATTCCGGCAGGCGCAGACAAGCCGAATCATTACGAACGCCCACCGCATCAATAAGGGACAGTACCCTGATATCAGCAATGCCAGAGAAGGTGATTTCTTCTTTCTTGAGGAGAAAGACCCGGAAAAGGTCGCGGACACTATTGTGGAACTGGTAACCACCCGCCTGCCGAAACAGTACAATGCCAAGCCGAGCGCGGTTCAGGTGCTGACGCCCATGCAGAGAGGTGTAGTCGGGGCGGCAAACCTGAATCAGAGACTGCAGGAGACTTTGAATAAGAGTGAAGAATGTCTGCGGAGGAGCGGTACGGCATTCCGGCTGTATGACAAGGTCATGCAGATAAAGAACAACTACGAAAAGGAAGTCTTCAACGGGGACATTGGTAGGGTCATGGTTGTCAACATGGATGACCGGGAATTGACGGTGCGTTTCGATGACAGAGACATTATATACGATGTGACAGAACTGGATGAACTCGTCCACGCATATGCCACAACAATTCACAAGGCGCAAGGTTCCGAATATCCGATTGTTGTAATGCCTGTTCTCATGACTCATTATGTCATGCTTCAGCGAAACCTCATCTACACCGGCATAACAAGAGCCAAGAAACTTCTCGTAATCATCGGCACGAAAAAGGCATTGACCTATGCTGTC
>JAZLGK010000043.1:0-2155 GCA_045616265.1 Candidatus Limivicinus sp.
AAAGCCGGTTCCTTTGGAAGCATCCGATCGCACCTATGAAGCGTATTATTTCGGCAATTGCGAAATTCAGCCGGAAAGCAGCCATAACATCCTTTGCCGGTTCAAGCAGGATGAGGATTGCCTGAATCTCAATATTTGGACGGCAAAGCTTGAGCCGGATGCCAAAAAGCCGGTGCTCGTCTATATCCACGGCGGGGACGGGCGTTACGGCGGCAGCGCAAATCCCATGTATCAACTTGGAAATCTTGCAAAAGCAATTCCGGATTCGGTGTGTGTAAGCATTAACTACCGCTTCGGTGTATTCGGAGTTGTAGACTTTAGCGCTACCGGCTGTGCGGATGCAGATGAATATAAAAACAGCACAGCGCTCTCACTGCTTGACCAGATTGAAGCGTTGAAATGGATCAAAGCGAACATAGCTTCCTTTGGCGGTGACGCGGAAAACATCACGGTTGCCGGTGATACCTCCGGCGGCAGCTGCATTCTTCTCCTTTCGGCAATGGAAGAAGCAAAGGGCCTCTTCAAACGCGCTTTTGTCATGTGCGCTTCCACAGCTGACACACCGGTGAATGATGAGATAGCTTCCGCACTCGGAAAGGAACTTGCGGAAGAATTCCGCGCAGAAAGTATATCTGTCATGAAAACGGCTGCGGCAGAAAAGCTGAGAGATTTCTCAACCAGAAATTATGACCTTCTGGAGCTTCCGCCGAGAGACGGCAGATTCGTCCCGCAGGACGTGGAAAATGCGTATCTTAACGGCGTCGCTTCCGATGTTGAGTTTATTATCGGTATAGCGGCTGATGATGCAAACGGCTGGCAGGCAATGCTTGTAGGAGATGTTTCTTCTGATGAACTGGTGGAAAGATACTTCGAAATGCTCAAAAAATATATCGGTACTGATAAGGTGAACACATTTCTCCGGAAGTACATACAGCCCGGAATGAGTGTTACAGCCGCAAAACAATCCATGCTTTCGGATTTCCATTACAAAGCAAGTCTGCTTCATGACTGTCGTACTCTGACAGAAGGAGGCAGCAAGGTGAGATGCTTTTACTGGGATGTGCAGGGTGCCATTGAAAAGCTGACAGCAAGCTCCGTTTCAATGGTGACGGCAATTCTCGGCAATTCTGAAATAGCTGAGCAGATGGGCTACCTGAATGATCAGAGCATTACAGAAATCATGCAGGCGTTTGTAGGTAAATTCATTCACGGGCGGCCGCTCGGATTCTTCAAAAATGAATTGAAGGGCTTCCCTGAAGTTGCCTGGAAAGAATACAATGCGGATAAGGAGTGTGTCCTGCATATTAAAAAGGAGACAATCTGCATGACAGAAAACGCATTTTCGGAGAACGTCCGCGAGCTGGAAAAAATGATGGTTGAGGAATAGAGAATCGTTATGCGTAAAAAAGGTGTTTTATATGAAAAACAGGAAGCAGCTCCGCAAGCTCTATCAGGCATACAATCATAAAAAGAGCAATATTGAAACAAGGCTGCAAAATGAGTTTATAGATCACGGCATTGCCACAATTCCGTGCAAAGTTAACGGCATAGAGGATATTATTTCACCATTCAGCGTTCCCGGATATGAAAGCCTGAACGGCAGCTTTGTTGAATATATCAGCGGGATCATCGATGCGGTTCCTGACTACTGTCCTATCGTACTTTCCATTGTGGGGCATAAATTCACCGAGGAACAGCAGAACATTATCAGAAGCACGATAGTGGATGACTGTGCCTATGCTCTCGGCTCCGTCGAAAAAGAAAACAAGCATCACCTGCGTGTTTTTTTATGGATGGCAGTTGGGCTTGTTCTGTCCTGCATTCTGCTTACGATACTCAAATGGCAGGAGTCGATCCAGCTGGAGCTTTTATTTGTCGTTTTCTGGTTTTGCGCGGACGTTTTTGTGGACTATCTTCTGATTGAAGGAAGGCAGCTTAAAAAGCGGAGGATCCGGGCGGCACGGCTCGCCTGCATTAAGATCGCTTTTTCCGAAGAATACGATGAACGGGATTACAGCGAAGAAGAAGCGGAAGAAATACGCGACGAGCTGTATCATGAAGCATAGAACTATTCGAAGAGAATATACTGCCGGAGGGCGGTTCCGCGGCACTGAAAGATGCCGGCAGCGAACCGGCTTACTGTAAGGAATATTTG
>JAZLGK010000044.1:0-2920 GCA_045616265.1 Candidatus Limivicinus sp.
CTGCTTGCCATGCTTCCGAATCAGGAGCGTTTTGACGCCTTCGAAAAGAAACTTATGGGGAGGGATAACTGATGCTTGCTTTGAAACTTATCTTGGAGGGTCTTGGCCTGGGGTTCATTCTATATCTCGTCTGTGTCATCGGAATCTGGAATGGCGCGGTGGGGATGATACATCTTTATGATAAAAAGGTGCAAAACCGCGTCGTACAGCTCGGCATGACGAGCGCAGAGAAAATCAAAAAGCGTAGCGTGATCTTTAAGGGACTGTGCGTTCCGGGGTATATGATCTATGTACTCGTCTGCGTCTACTGCGTCAACGGCACGAGGGGCTTTCTGCCCGGCTTCTGGCAGGCGTTTGTGATCCTGTCCATCATGAATCTGATTGACCGCCTTCTGATTGACGGATATTGGGTAGGTCACACCAATGCCTGGATCATCCCGGGCACCGAGGATCTTCGTCCCTATATCACCGCACAGGATAAGAAGTGGAAATGGCTCATGGGAACCGTTGGCATGGCGGTAATCGCCGCCGCTCTCTCCGGGATCATGGCTCTGATCCTGCGTTAGGAGTCTAGCCCTGAGCGAATCAAATTGTCCGAGGAGGATCCGAAACATGGATAAAAAATCCCTGAAATACAAAATACTGCTCTCTGCATTCCAGGTGCTTCCCGTGAAAAAACTCATGGCTGGGTCGCCGGAGAAAACGCAGAAACTTTTCCGCAGGGCCTATAAAGGCGCGGACATTCCAACGCTGCGTAATCCGGCACTCTTGATCCAGCAGAAGGAAGTGGCCGGGTCGAAGGTCCTCTGCGCCCTTCACAAGGAAAAGAGCAACCGTGTCGGTATCTACCTGGTGGGCGGCGGAATGCTAAAATATCCCAAGCCGAATCAGGCAAAAGAAATCGTAAAGCTGGCAAAGGACTGCGATATGGACATGCTCCTGCCATACTACCCGATTCTGTTTACCGGAGCGACCCTGCCCGACGCCTATCAGATGGTCTATGAACTTTACAAGGAGACGCTGAAAGAGTACGAGCCTGAAAACATCTGTCTTATGGGTGGCTCCTCCGGTGGCAATCTGGCTCTCGGTCTGGTTTCCTATATCAACGCCAGGAGCGAGGGGCTGTCTCTGCCCGGACGAATCTATGCAGGCTCACCGGGAACGCTGCTTCTGACAGATGCGGAGAAGCGGCTGGCACAGAAGCAGGAGAAGACCGACGTCATTATGAGTCTTTCGGCTCTTGAGAATATCTGGGAGGGCATGACCGGCGGCAAGGAAGTGCCGGACTACATGAAATACCTCCAGCTCGGCGACTACACCGGGCTGCGGGAGGCGTACCTGAGCTTTGGCGAGGACGAATTGTTCCTGGCCGGGGCGAATTCTATCCGAAAGCGGCTGGAGGAATACGGCGTCCATGTGACGGTGGAAATCGGTGAGGGTCTGTACCACAGCTACGCCATGCTGCCGCTGGTGAGGGAAGCCGAAGCGGGATATCAAAACTTCGTTAGGTATATAAGCGGCAAATGAATGAGGAAAGAGAGACGAGACCGGCACCAATGCGAATTCTTATTTCGGAATTAAACAAATTAGAATTTTACGGAGGAAATTCATGAAAAAAGAATTTTTATGTGTTGAGAAAGACGGTTTTTACGGAACCTATTATGAAAATCCCAAGGAAAGCGATTGTGTTATTATCGGACTGTTTGGTGATGACCCAAATGATTATATGGCAAAATGCGGAGCTAAGTGGCTTCATAAAAACTCAGTTAATTGCCTCGCTATGTCACCCGGAAAGAAGGACTACAGTCACGTTAATTTTCCTTTGGAAAGAGTAGAAACTGCCATTAAGTGGTTGCAGAAAAAGGGAAACCGAAAAATTGGAATAATGGGAATGAGTACCGCAGGTATGCACGCTATTACCGCTGCGTCTTATTTTCAGGATATAACCTTTACCATTGGTCTCACTGCAAGCGATTTTGTGTGGCAGGGCTTTGAACAAGGGAAAAAGGACGGTTGTAAGGAATGGCCTATTCCTAATGCATCTACGCTTTCCTATGGAGGAAAGCCACTTCCGTATATGCCGTTTGTATATGAACATCCTGAATATTGGCATAAGGTTGAGGCGGAAACAAAGGGGTCAGGCGATATCGAACGCTCTACGTGCCTATTTATCGATTCAGAGGCTAACCGTCCCCATCGTGAAGAAGAGATGATAAAGGTCGAGAATATAAACGGAAAGTTATTCCTTATTGGAGCAGACGATGACAGCTTTTGGGAAGCCGGTAAATATGTAAGACGTATGGACGAACGACTTAAAGAGAGACAGCATACTTGTGATTATGAAGCACTTGCATACGAACACGGAACTCATTTTGTATTACCGGAATCATTACTTCGTATCGCACTCCCAGTTGGGCTTAAATTTATATTGCGATTCATCTTTAAGGCGGCGAAGGAGTATCCTGATGAATGTGAGTCAACTCGTAAGGATATTGATACAAGACTTTCTATCGCGTTAGCTGAATGGATAAAGTAGGTTCAAACATACAAATCCCAGTTTTATCGACGACAGTTTGATTATTGGTATAGAAAATCAGCGGTTTTGTGAAATAAGCAAAGGAGGCACATTGTCATTGAAGAAGGAAACTTATAAATACATTCAGCATGGATTTGAAGCAATACTTTATGATGCAGAGAATGGTGATGACAGACTACTCATAGTTATACAAGGCTTAAAAGGACTTGATTTGCCGGAAAAGTATGCGCAGCTGTTTTCGGAAAAGGAATATTCCACACTTGCCATGTCCTACTATGGTGGTGAGGGGCAAAAGAAGAATATCAGAGCGATACCTCTTGAGCAGTTTCAAGCTGCTGCGGATGAAATGAAAAAGCACGGATATAAGCGTATCGGTATTTACGG
>JAZLGK010000045.1:0-27788 GCA_045616265.1 Candidatus Limivicinus sp.
GAGCAGATGGCGAGAGAAAATGGGTTCTGATGAAGGCATTTTTTCGCAGGAATACTTTGTGTATTGCAAGAAAAAATGACAAAATCTGAGCACATTTTATCCGTCAGCTGCCGCAGACGTATTGTGCGGTGTTGCCATAAAAAAAACAGAAGCCTCGGCTCCTGTTTTTTTATATATGCTATGGACATCTTCAATTGGAAATGATATAGTGGAATTACAATTCTCTTTCGGAGGTCAACTATGAAACGTACAGTATCACTGCTTCTTGCGGCCGTAATGCTCCTTTCTCTGTCCGCTTCGGTTTTTGCGGAACAGTCTGCGGGCAGCTACACCCTGTATATGGACAGAAACGGAAAATATGTAGAGGATTCAGGCGGCGTAAAGGTCAGAGGGAGAATACAGGAAAAGGTTTTTCAGAAATTCTATATGCTTATGCAGAATGTTCCCGTAAACTGGGATAAGTTTGACTATGCGGAGTATGAGGTCACTGTCGGCGATGACGGCTCTGTAACTTTCGGAAAGCAGACAATGGGTGCGCTGGACGGGACTTCCGTTATCAGCGGAAATGCGGAGATCGTTATTTTTGAAACGCCGGAGAATTTTCACGCAGCATCTTCCGGCGAGACAACGATCACCCATCTTGACTTTTTCGGCAAAGAGCTGGATGTTTCTCAGATAACTGTCAAAGCGCTTTCCACCGGTGCGATGCTTATCTCGAACATCTGCCCGAAATGCGGACAGGATCAGGGAAAAGGCTTCCATCGCATGGTCTGCGGTCATTACAGCTGTGAGACAGGCGAGGTCGGACACGGCAAAGGCGACTGCGGAGTACCCGGCCATATGAACTGTGACGGGAATGACCACAGCACGTGTCCCAATTGCCTCAAGCCCCTGTGCTCCGGCGAGCACGGTGTGGGCATATGCCAGCATGTCCATAACTGGCAGCCTGCCGGCGCGGGCTTCTCTCCGGATCATAAGTACTGGGTGAACAGATATTACTGCCCGGGCTGCGGTACTTATTCATATGATTCGCTCGAACTTCCCAGGTATAAAGGATTCAATCCCTGGTGCAAAGATCCTGATCCATGGGGAAAAGACACAAAGCATGAAGGAAAATGACCCTATATGTTCGGCTGAACTTATTTAACGCGTGTATTTCAGGAGCGTCATTCTTGACGCTCCTGTTTACTGCTTCGGATGAAAGTGATATGATGAACGAACTTGAAAATGCAAGAAAAGAAATAGAAAACATTGACAGACAGCTTGCGGAGCTTTTTGAGCGCCGGATGAAGATGTCTGCCGTGATCGGGGAGTATAAATCCCGAAACGCTTTGCCGCTGCGTGATCGTACTCGGGAACGGATACTCACCGAAAAAAACCTTTCCTATATAGAAAACAAAGATATTTCGCCGTATTATGCGGAATATCTCCGAAAAATCATCGATCTGAGCTGCGAGTATCAGCAGAAGATCATAGACAGACGGCGGTAAGTGAAATGAAAAATACGTTCGGAAACAGCATAACTATGACTGTCTTCGGCGAAAGCCACGGCAAGGCCGTAGGCGTCACCGTAGACGGTCTTGCTCCGGGCCTTGTGATTGACACCGGCACCGTATCGAAAAAGCTTGCTGCCCGTGCTCCCGCGGATCATGAAACCGCGCGGCGGGAAAACGAAAGCTTCGAAATCCTCAGCGGTGTTTTCAACGGCAGAAGCACCGGAACACCGCTGACGGTCGTTGTGTATAACGAGGATGTACGTTCTGCGGATTACAGCTACGGCCCGGCACGTCCCTCTCATGCCGATTACGCGGCATTCTGCAAGTATCACGGTTTTGAGGACTACCGCGGCGGCGGACATTTTTCCGGCAGAGTAACGGCGGCAATCACCGCGGCAGGAGCTATATTTATCCCGACGCTGGAAAAACTCGGCATAAGCCTTGCAAGCCATATCCTCACCTGCGGCCGTGTCAGCGACAGGGCTTTCGATAAGGTTTCGGAAGATATAGAGAACCTCAAAAACAGCTCTTTCCCGGTTCTGGATAAGACGCTTGAGAAAGCAATAAAAAAAGAAATAGCGGATGCAAAGGAAAGAGGCGACAGTATCGGCGGCATCGTTCAGACAGCCGCTTCGGGACTTCCCGTGGGACTGGGCGAGCCGTGGTTTGACAGTGTGGAAGGGATGCTCAGTCACGCGCTGTTCTCTATCGGCGGGATCAAGGGCGTGGAATTCGGCGACGGCTTTGCCTGCACAAAAATGCCCGGGAGTGGATTTAACGATCCTCTCCGCGCGGAAAACGGAATGATCTATTCCGAAAGCAACCATAACGGCGGCGTCAACGGAGGAATAACAAACGGAATGCCTCTCTTCTTCAACTGCGCCGTCCGCCCGACGGCTTCCATAGCAAAAGAGCAGAATACCGTGAATTTTCTCAGCCGGGAAAATGCGACGATCCTGACCGGCGGCCGACATGACCCATGTATCGTCCGTCGTATCTGCCCGGTCATCGAGAGCATGACGGCGTTCGTGCTCTGCGATATGCTGGCTGGTCGTTACGGAACGGACGTCTTCACGAGGGGGATAGGCGAATGAAATGCGGACTTATAGGCGAGCATCTTACGCACAGCTATTCCTGCGAGCTCCATGCCATGCTCGCGGATTATAATTATGAGCTTATGGAGCTTGCCCCGTCGGAGCTGGATACTTTCATGAGAGAAAAGAGCTTCGATGCGATCAATGTGACGATCCCCTATAAACAGGCGGTGATCCCGTATCTTGACGAAATATCATCCACCGCGAAGAGTATCGGCGCTGTCAATACGATCGTCAACAAAAACGGAAAGCTTTTCGGATATAATACCGACTATGCCGGGATGCTTGCCCTTGCGAAGAAGCTGAAAATAGACGCAGCGGGCAAAAAGCTCCTGATACTGGGAACAGGCGGCACCTCAAAAACGGCGTTGGCCGTGGCAAAGACGCTTGGCGCGGGAGAGATATATAAAGTCTCCCGAAGCGGTAAAGACGGTGCGATAAGCTACCGCGAAGCGCTCGAAAAGCACGCCGATGCGCCGATGATCTTCAACACTACCCCCGCCGGGATGTACCCGAATGCGGACGGGCAGGCAATAAGCCTTGCAAGCTTCAAAAAATTAGAAGCGGTATTGGATGTCGTATACAATCCGCTGCGTACCGACCTCGTGATCGAAGCACAGAAAATGAATAAAGCGGCAGAGGGCGGACTGTATATGCTTTCCGCGCAGGCGGTCTATGCAAGTGCCCTGTTTCTGGGGAAGGAAGCGGCCGAAGGCGATATAGACCGCGTCTACAAAGCAGTATACAACGAAAAGCGCAATATTGTGCTGACCGGTATGCCTTCGAGCGGGAAAAGCAGTGTCGGGAGACTTTTAGCGGAGAAAACCGGAAAAGCTTTCTTCGACAGCGACGAGCTTATTATTGAAAAGATCGGTATGCCGATCGCGGAGTTTTTCTCAAAAAACGGCGAAGCGGCGTTTCGCCAGATAGAACATGATGTTATCAAGGCCCTATCCGGAAAAAGCAGTGCGGTCATCGCTACCGGCGGCGGCGCAGTGCTGGATGCGAAAAATGTCAGGGCGTTGAAGCGCAACGGAACGGTCGTATTTCTCGACCGCTCTCCGGAAAAGCTTATCCCCACGAATGACCGTCCCCTTTCGTCTGACAGAGAAGCGCTGATGCAAAGATACACAGAGAGATATAATATATATAAAACCTCCGCGGATATTACCGTTGACGGTGACGGTTCGGTCGTCCAAACAGCGGAGAATGTACTTTCGGAGATAGAAAAATGAAGATACTTGTACTCAATGGCCCGAATATGAATATGCTGGGTATCCGGGAGCCGGAAATATACGGAAAAGAGACCTATGACGATCTTGTGAACAGGATTTCTGACCATGCAAAGGAACTCGGCGCTGTTGTCGACTTTTTTCAGTCGAACCATGAGGGAGACCTTGTAGACGCCATTCAGAAGGCGTATTTTGATAAGATCGACGGTATAATCTTCAATCCCGGAGCATATACCCATACCAGTGTGGCGATTGCCGACGCGGTAAAAGCGGTCGGCATCCCCACAGTGGAAGTTCACATTTCCGATGTATCCTCCCGGGAGAGCTTCCGGCAGATAAGCTTTGTACGCATGGTCTGCGTGAAAACGATCATCGGCATGGGACTTTCAGGGTATAACGCCGCCATGGATTTCCTTTTTGAGAATTATCGGAAAGAATGAATGTTGTAATAAAACCATCCGTCCTCTCCGGGAGAGCGGAAGCGCCCCCGTCAAAGAGTTATGCGCACAGACTTCTGATCTGTGCCGCACTTTCGGAGAAAGAGTGCAAAGTAGATAATGCAGGGTGTTCCGACGATGTTTCGGCGACAATGGACTGTATAGAGACTCTGAAAAACGGTGGGAGGATCTACAACTGCCGGGAGAGCGGCAGTACTCTGCGTTTTTTTGTGCCTTTGTCGCTTGTCGGCGGGGGAGCGGCGGAATTTCGCGGAAGCACGCGGCTTATGCAGCGCGGCATAAGCGAGTATGAGCGTGTTTTCGCGGAGAAAAGCATACAAATCAGGAAACAGCCGTCGGCTGTTATCCTGCGCGGCCGGTTGAAAGCGGGAGAGTATACTCTGCGCGGTGATGTGAGCAGCCAGTTTGTGACCGGACTTCTGCTGGCTCTGCCGCTTGTTGAGGGAGAAAGTAAGATCACTCTCCTTCCCCCGATAGAGAGCAGACCATATATCGGTATTACACTGGATGTCCTGCAAAAGTTTGGAATAAAGGTTTTTGAACGGGAGAATTGCTTCATTGTTCCCGGCGGGCAGAGATACAGCGGCACAGACTGCATTGCGGAGGGCGACTGGTCAAACGCGGCCTTTTTCCATGCTCTTTCCGAAATGGGCGCAGAGCTGGAGATTACCGGACTGAACGGCAAAAGCTTACAGGGCGACAGGAGATGTATCGGTTTTCTGGGAGAACTTAAAAGCTCAAATGCCGTTATCGATCTCTCCGATACTCCCGACCTTGCACCGCTCCTTATGGCTTTTGCCGTCCTGAATCACGGCGCGACCCTTACCGGCACAAAAAGGCTCTCTCTGAAAGAGAGCGACCGGGCTGCCGCGATGGCGGGTGAACTGAAAAAATTCGGTGCGGACATTGAAGTTGACGATAATTCGGTTAACATAATAAAAACAAGGCTGCATACACCCTCTGAAAACCTTAACGCTCATAACGACCACCGCCTCATTATGGCGCTTACGCTGCTCTGTCTGAAATTTGGAGGAACGATCAGCGGCGCGGAAGCGGTCAATAAGAGCTGGCCGGAATTCTTTGATGTTCTGAAAACTTTGGGCGCGGATCTTGAGGAGTGGATATGAAAAGTAAAATTGACACAAAAACCGCAATACGTACAGCAGGGGCATTCATGGCGGGCGCGATCGGCTCCGGCTTTGCCACCGGGCAGGAGATCCTGCAGTTCTTTTCCGCGTACGGTGTCAAAAGCATCATCGGCGCGGCGGTTATGACGATTATTTTTTCTCTGTGCGGCTATTCCTTCCTCACGGACGGCTATGAGCTTCAGCCGCGGAAGGGCGGAGAGATCATTGAATATTATATAGGCCGCAAAGTGGGCAAGGTGTTTCGCATTTATATTCTGTTTCTGCAGTTTTCTGTGTTTGTCATAATGATCACCGGCGCGGGAGCGATCTGTTCGGAGATGTTCGGCATGAAAAGTCTTCCGGTAAGAGTGATCATATCCGCTCTGGCCTTTGCCGCTGCGGTTTTAGGGCTGAACAGAATGAGCCATATAACCGGTGTGATAAGCTATGTGGTGATCGTCGCCGCCATCGGGGTCGGCCTTTACGGCTTCCTGTCCTCACCGGAGACGATTTCCGAGGCGGACACGATAGCCGCATCCGCCGATATAATGAAAACGGAAGGCGGCTGGCTGTGGTCGGGACTGCTTTACGCCGCTTTAAACATCGTTGCTGTGGCGAATATGGGCTGTATGCTTGGGAAAAACTCTCCCGGACACAGAGAAGCGGCTTTTTCCGGCATACTCGGCGGTCTGCTTTTCGGCGCGGCGGTATGCTGCGCCGATCTCGGGCTGCTTGCCAACCTGAAAGACGTCTATGCCCTGGATATTCCGGTGCTTGCCGTTGCGGAGAAGATAAACCCGACGTTCAAGGCATTTTTCTCCTGCATTATCCTCTGCGGCGTATTCACGACCAGCGTTTCGTCTCTGTGGTCCTTTACCTGCCGTTTTGCCGAGGAGGGAACGGTGCGTTTCCGTATCATTGCCGCCGCAGCCGCAGTGTCGGCGGTCTTCATCGGTCAGACCGAGTTTAAAACGCTTATCGGCGTTGTCTATCCGATCACCGGCTATGTGGGGCTGCTGCTGATCATCGGCATTCTGGTAAAACGCCTGAAACTCCGAAAGAAAGCATAAAAAGAGGGCATCCCGATGCCACGCGGGATGCCCTCTTCTCACAAAGAGAGAAACAAAGGAGTGAAAAACACAGAAAGATGAAGAACAAGCTTTTTAATGCCTGTATATTTTAACCGATAGCATGGATTATTACAAGAGAAAAAGGAACAAAAAACAGCAAATTGAACAAATTCGGCATAATGGACGAAATCCGGCAGGCAAAACTGGTGTAAATACACAATAGAAAAGGAAAACCTCTTCAGATGCTTGCTGTATACATCGGAAAGTGATAAAATATTTCCCGCAAGCAATCGAACCGGGTTTTATTCCAACTTGGAATAATCAGCAGGGAAATGGCGGTGAAAATCCGCCGCGAGACCGTCACTGTGAAGTACGGCAATGTAAACGCCGTCGAAGTCAGAAGACCTGCCCGGAGACCGAAAACGGTCTGTCGTACAAAGATCCGCGGAACTCCGGATGTGTACAGAATGTACTCTCTCCCACTCTTTGTACGATTTTTGACACAAATGAAAGGAGAGATATTATGAAAAACAAAAAAACACTCATTGCCGTGGCAGTTTTGCTTGTTCTTGTCATTGGCGCGTTCCTGGCGTGGAGCTTTCTCCGCCCCTCCGAGGTGGAGGGCAGCAAAACCCTGACCGTGACGGTGGTACATTCCGACGCCTCCGAAAAGGTCTTTGAGATCCATACGGACAGCACCAATCTTCGGGAAGCACTCGGAGAGATTGTCTCAGGCACCGATGGCCCTTATGGGCTGTATATTATGACGGCAGACAACGAGACGGTAGACGAGGCGCAGCAGCAATGGTGGTGCGTCACCAAAGACGGCGCGGAGGTCATGGCCGGGGTGGACGAGCTTATGATCGCGGACGGTGACAGATATGAGATTACATTCCGAACCGGCTGGTAAGCTCAGCACAAGGGAGCTCGTCTCCCTCGCTCTTTTAGGGGCGCTTATGTTCGCCGCAAAGGCCGCCATGGCTTCTCTGCCGAACATCCATCTCAACGCGGTGCTCATCATCCTCGGCGCGGTTTTTTTCGGCTGGCGGGTGATGTATTCGATCGTTATTTACATCATGCTGGAAGGTCTGATCTTCGGCTTTTCCCTGTGGTGGGGCTGCTACTGGTATCTCTGGCCGCTTTTGGGCACTGCGGCGGTGCTTCTGCGAAAAAACCGTTCGCCCCTTATATGGGCGGTCGCCGCCGGAATTCACGGCCTTACCTTCGGGGCGCTGTGTTCGATCCCCTATCTTTTCATCGGAGGCTGGGCGATGGCGCTTTCAAGCTGGGTCAGCGGCATACCCTTCGACCTTGCCCACTGCGCGGGAAATTTCGTGCTGACGCTGATCTTATTCAAGCCCCTGTACGCGGCGATGGAAAGGATTATAAAAATTTAATTCGATCATTTTCATCAATCAAGTGTTGGACGAGGCGGCGGAAAGCAAAGAAAAACCGCGCGGCAGAAACGCGCAGAGCGCGGAGCGTCGTCGGCAGTTTGTTCTGGACTATTTATCGGAGCATCCGTACATCATGAACGCCGATGTCTGCACCGGTCTCGGCGTTGCCTCGGCCACGGCAAACAGGCTCCTTGTCGCTCTGTGTCATGACGGCACGCTCGAACGTATCCGCCGGGGCAAATACTGGGCGTATCGGCTGAGGTAATAATGACAACAGAAAACTGCGTCCGTAAAAAGGCTCTTTGCCTTCTCCGAGCTCGGTAATGTTGTCAACCTAAGCAGATGTGTCTTTGCAGAATCTAAAGTAGAGTGTCATTCCGAAACCAGTCCGCAGACTGGATTCGCAATGACAGACTTTTTCAGTCGTGCAAAAACATTTCTTTTCTTAAGTTGACGACCTTGCCAAGCATGGAGAAGCCAAGGGGATAACCGTCCCTGCTGTCATTGCGTATTGTTGAAAAAATATCGTACAAGTATTGACACAATCACAAAACAGAAGGTCGGTTTTTTGCACATATCATTCATCCAGCTTGAGCACCGCGAGGAAGGCCTCCGTCGGAATCTGCACCGAGCCGAGCTGACGCATTTTCTTCTTACCTTCCTTCTGCTTTTCAAGCAGCTTCTTCTTTCTGGAAATATCGCCGCCGTAGCACTTGGCGAGCACGTCCTTGCGCATGGCCTTGACGGTCTCACGGGCGATTATCTTGCCGCCGATAGCCGCCTGTATGGGTACCTCGAAAAGCTGACGGGGGATGTTGTCCTTGAGCTTTTCGCACAGCTTTCTGGCTCTGCCGTAGGCTTTTTCCCGATGGGCGATGAAGCTCAGCGCGTCCACCTGATCACCGTTTAAGAGCATATCGATCTTGACAAGATTGCTCTGCTTGTATTCGCTCAGCTCGTAGTCGAGAGAGGCATAGCCCTTTGTGCGGGCCTTCAGGGTATCGAAAAAGTCGTACACGATCTCGTTGAGGGGCATTTCATAGTGCATCTCTACAAGGCGGGAGTCAAGATAGGTCATGTTTTTATACTCGCCGCGCCTGTCCTGACACAGCGGCATGATGTTGCCGACAAATTCGTTGGGCGTGATGATGGAGACCTTTACATACGGCTCATACGCCTCGGCGATGTTAACGACGTCCGGGTAGTTATGGGGGTTATCGACCATGACCGTCTTACCGTCCGTGAGAATGACCTTATAAATGACCGAGGGCAGAGTCGTGACAAGCTCCAGGCCAAATTCGCGCTCAAGACGCTCCTGAATGACCTCCATGTGCAGCATCCCAAGGAAGCCGCAGCGGAAGCCGAAGCCGAGGGCAACGGAGCTTTCCGGCTCGTAGGAGAGGGAGGCGTCGTTTAGCTTGAGCTTATCCAGAGCGTCTCTGAGGTCGGGATATTTCGAGCCGTCCTCGGTATAAATACCGCAGTATACCATGGCTCTTGCAGGGCGATAACCGGGCAGAGCCTCGGCGGTGGGGGAGAGCGCATCGGTCACGGTGTCGCCGACGCGGGTATCCTCCACATTCTTAATGCTCGCGGTGAAGTAGCCGACATCGCCTGCCCACAGCTCGTCACAGGGCTCAAGCCCGATGGGGCGCATATGACCCACTTCGACCACCTTGCACCGTGCGCCGGTGGACATGAGCAGCACTTCGCTGTCCTTGCGGATGCAGCCGTCGAAAATGCGCATGAAAACGATCACGCCGCGGTAGTTGTCATACTGGCTGTCGAAGATCAGCGCTTTCAGCGGCGCGTTGGAATCGCCGGTGGGACAGGGAATGTTCTTTACAATATCGTCCAGTACCGCGTCAATGTTGATTCCCGCCTTTGCGCTTATTTCGGGTGCGTCCTGCGCGGGGATGCCGATGATCTCTTCGATCTCGTCCTTGACGCGCTTGGGGTCGGCGGCGGGCAGGTCGATCTTGTTGACAACGGGGATGATCTCAAGGTTGTTGTCCAGCGCAAGATAGGTGTTGGAGAGAGTCTGCGCCTCAACGCCCTGCGAGGCGTCCACGATCAGCACAGCCCCGTCGCAGGCGGCGAGAGAGCGGCTGACCTCATAATTGAAGTCCACGTGACCCGGGGTATCAATGAGGTTGAGAGTATACTCCTGCCCGTCGGCGGCGTTGTATTTCAGTCCCACGGCGCGCGCCTTTATGGTGATGCCGCGCTCCTTCTCCAGATCCATGTTGTCGAGGATCTGATCCTCCATGATACGCATCTCCACCGCGTTGCACTTTTCGATAAGGCGGTCGGATAGGGTAGATTTGCCGTGGTCGATGTGAGCGATTATGGAAAAATTACGAATATACTTCTGATCTGTCATGTGCGTCTCCGTATTATGGTCGGTTTTGAAAATTCTGCTGATATTATATCCGTGAATGACTTCTTTGTAAATAAAATTCTGACACAAACCTTGAAAAAAGCAGCATAAAGTGGTAAAGTAAAAATGTTAGAGATTTGCAGGAGCAACCTGCATGAAAAAACACGGAGGAATAAAAAATGTTTGAAAACCTGATTGAGATACTCAAGGCTAATCCCCGCAAGATCGTTTTCCCCGAAGGCCCCGACGCGCGTATTCTGGAAGCTGCCGCAAGACTGAAAAAAGACGGCTTCCTCACTCCTGTTCTGATCGGCAATGTCGATGAGGTCAAGGCCGCGGCCAATAAGGGCGGCTTTGATATCGACGGGCTTGAAATCCTCGACCCCGCCGCCAGCGAACTGATGGACGGCATGGTCGAAAAGATGGTTGAGCTGCGCAAGGGCAAGATGACTGCCGATGAGTGCCGCGCCAACCTCATGAAGAGCAACTACTTCGGCACCATGCTCGTCAAGATGGGTTATGCCGACGCACTTCTGGGCGGCGCGACCTACTCCACCGCCGATACCGTCCGTCCCGCGCTCCAGCTTGTCAAGACAAAGAAGGGCGCAAACCTTGTAAGCTCCTGCTTCATTATGGTTCGCGGCGACGAGATGCTCGCTATGGGCGACTGCGCCATCAACATCTCCTACGAGGATAAACTGGACAAGGAAGGCAACGTCGTTCTGACAGCCGCCCAGCAGGTCGCAGAGGTCGCCATCGAGACCGCCAACACCGCCAAGGTCTTCGGTATGGACCCGAAGGTCGCTATGCTGTCCTACTCTACCAAGGGCTCCGGCAAGGGTGCAGGCCCTCAGATGATGCGCGACGCTACCGCTATCGTCAAGGAGCGCTGCCCTGAGCTCGCCATTGACGGTGAGATGCAGTTCGACTGCGCCGTTTCTCCCGTTGTCGGCCAGCTCAAGTTCCCCGGAAGCACCGTTGCAGGCTATGCAAACACCTTCATCTTCCCCGAAATTCAGTCCGGCCACATCGGCTATAAGATCGCCCAGCGTCTCGGCGGCTTTGCAGCCTTCGGCCCCATTCTGCAGGGTCTGAACGCTCCCATCAACGACCTCTCCCGCGGCTGCAACGCAGAGGAAGTTTACCAGATGGCGATCATTACCGCAGCAATGAAGTAATAGAGTGAAGAGTTAAGTAAGCGATGATCAATTCAGCAAGAGCAGATACCGAGAAAAATTGGGTTATGACGATGGCACTTTTTTGCAGGAATACTTTGTTTATTGCAAGAAAAAGTGACGAAGTCAGAGCACAATTTTTTCGGCAGATGCCGAAGGTGAATTAATCAGCGCTTACTTAAGAGTGGAGAGTGGAGATGTTTCACTCTCCGCTTTTTTAACAGAGTGCGGAGTGTGGAGTGAAGACTCCCTCCGGCGGAGGGAGATGTCATCGAAGATGACAGAGGGAGGGGTGAGGAGTTTGGAGTTAAAGGAACACGGAAGAGAGTATTATATGTCTCTTGCGCTTGAGCTGGCGAAAGAAGCGGCGGAAAACGGGGAAGTGCCTGTCGGGTGCGTGATCGTCAATGCCGGGGGTGAAGTGATCGGCAGAGGGCGGAACAGAAGAATCGAAAAAAACGATGCGACCGCTCACGCCGAGATGGAAGCGATCCGGGAGGCGTCCGAGCACTTAAGCGACTGGCGGCTGGAGGGCTGCACGATGTTCGTCACGCTGGAACCCTGTCCCATGTGCGCCGGGGCGATCATTATGAGCCGAATTCCCACGCTTGTTTTCGGAGCACGGGAAGTGTTCACCGGCTCGGTCGGCAGCGTCATTGACCTCTTCTCCGAAAAATACGGCCATTCCCCGGCAGTCTTCCCCGGCGTCTGCAGTGATGAATGCGCCGCACTGTTGCATGATTTCTTCGCCGGAAAAAGGTGACGCAAGGACATAAAAAAGACTTGCAATATTATGTAAATTGATGTAAAATACATTATCGGCAGATAAAATGTTTTTTATGGAGATTTTTATATGCTGAAACCTCAAAGATTAACAGCTAAACAATATCTTTTTGTCCTTTTTGCAAGCTGCTGTATTATTTTCTTCTTTGTTGCCGCTGTGATCATTTCCTCTCCGAAAATTGAGCTGAACGGCAGTGAGCATGTTTATCTCAATATTGACGAAAAGTATATTGAGCGCGGTGCAAAAGCGGAGAACTCCAGCGGGGAAACCCTTCCGGTCGGAATTTCCGGCAGAGTGGACAGCAGCCTTCCCGGAGATACGGAGATTGTCTATTCTGCAAGCTATCTTGGCAGAACGGTCACAACAAGCCGGATTGTAACGGTGAGATAAAAATGTGTTTTAAAGCAATCATCCGTCGGTGCAGGCATTCGTCTGAACCGACTTTTTCTTACCTGCACGAAAAAACGAATAATCCGTATTCCATTTTACCTGATTATATGATAAAATATAAAAATATAGTTGAAATTGCAGTACATATGATTTTTGAACTGATCGGGAGGATAGATCATGGCAGAAAACAGTATTTTCAGAAAGAAGAGTTTAGACAGGATCTCGTCACCTGAACAACTCAACGATTATATCCGCATATCGACTCCGGGCATATGGGTATTGCTGGCGGCTGTCATAATCCTGCTGGTCGGCATAGGCGTGTGGGGCATTTTCGGTACGGTAGAGTCAAAATTGCCTGTCTGTGTCGTCAGCGACGGCAGCGAGAGCTGGTGCTACATACGTGCGGAGGAAAGAAGCAGCCTGAACGAAAACATGATCGTCGATATCGATGGGGAGAGAAGCCCTCTGGGGGAGATATCCGCTTTGCCCGAGACGGCGGATGAAGATTTCCCGGAATACGCCCTGCACGTCGGTAATCTGAAGGTCGGAGAGTGGGTATACACCGCGAAGCTGTTTCTGCGCCTTCCCGAGGGGGTATACGCTGCAACAATAATCACCGAAGAAGTCAGCCCCCTGTCCTTCCTGTTTAGCTGAGGTGCGGTGCAATGGCAGATAAAAAGATAAAGACTCCGATCACAAAGGGCTGGGCGAAGGTGCCGATGGTCATGCAGATGGAGGCACTGGAATGCGGTGCCGCGTCCCTGACGATGGTGCTGGCCTATTACGGCAAATGGATACCGCTTGAGCAGGTGCGCTCCGACTGCGGCGTGTCCCGCGACGGTTCCAACGCGAAAAACGTGCTTAATGCCGCAAGAAGCTACGGCCTTAATGCGCAGGGCTTCCGCTTTGAGCCGGAGGAACTGCGGACCAACGGACAGTTTCCGTGCATCATTCACTGGGATTTCAACCACTTTGTGGTCTGCTGCGGTTTTAAAGGGAATAAAGCCGTTATAAACGATCCCGCCAGAGGCATCGTTCAGATCCCTATGGAAGAATTCGACATCGGTTTCACCGGGATATGCCTGATGTTTGAACCCACAGAGACCTTTGAACCCGGCGGAAAACCCAAAAGCATGGTCGGTTTTGCCAAAGAGCGCCTGAAAGGGGCGGCGCCGGCGATCGCCTTTGTCGTGATTACTACGCTCATTTCCTCGATCCTGAGCATTATTAATCCGGCATTTACGCGCATTTTCTACGACCGTCTTCTCACGGGCAAGAATCCCGAGTGGTTCATGCCGCTTATTATAGGGATGACGGCAATTGCCGTTTTACAGCTCGTCACATTGACGGTCGATTCACTGACCCAGCTCAAGATCCAGGGTAAAATGGCGGTCATCGGCAGTACGTCGTTTTTGTGGAAGGTGCTGCATATGCCGATGGAGTTTTTCTCCCAGCGTATGGCAGGCGACATCCAGCAGCGTCAGTTTGATAACGCAAACATTGCCAACACCCTGATCGGCACGATCGCTCCGCTTTTCCTTCAGGCGGGAATGATGGTGTTCTATCTGGTCGTCATGATAAAATACAGTTGGCAGCTCACCCTTGTAGGTGTTTCATCGATCCTGATAAACACGCTTGTTTCGCGTTTTATCTCCTCCAAGCGTGTCAACATCACGCGGGTGCAGATGCGTGATCAGGGCAAGCTGGCCAGCGCCACGGTCGCGGGCGTGGAGATGATAGAGACCATAAAATCAAGCGGCACGGAGAACGGCTATTTTGAGCGCTGGTCGGGCTTTCAGGCGAGCGTCAATACGCAGAATGTAAAGTTTACGCGCCTCAACAATATGCTCGGTATGATCCCGATGATCGTAGATGAGCTGACGCAGACAGCGGTTCTTATGATGGGCGTCTGGTTCGTTATGAGCGGAAGCTTCACGGTCGGTAAGATCACGGCTTTTCAGGCGTTTCTGGTTTCCTTTATAGCGCCTGCCAGCTCCCTTATTTCTGCGGGGCAGACCATACAGGAAATGCGCACCCAGATGGAGCGTGTCGAAGACGTTATGAAGTATCCGATGGACGTTAACTGTGAGGAGCAGCCTTTTGACGAGGATAAGGATTACAGCAAGCTCAACGGTGAGGTGGAGCTTAAAAACATCACCTTCGGCTATTCAAAGCTTGCCCCACCCCTTATCGAGAATTTCAGCATGAAGCTCGCCCCGGGCAGCCGCGTTGCGTTTGTCGGCTCCTCTGGATGCGGCAAATCCACTCTGTCCAAGCTTATTTCGGGTCTTTATCAGCCGTGGAGCGGTGAGATCCTCTATGGGGGCAAGCCCAGAAGTGAAATAGACAGAGACGTGTTCACCAGCTCTCTGGCGGTTGTGGATCAGGATATAATCCTTTTTGAAGATACCATTGCCAATAACATAAAGATGTGGGATAAGAGCATCGAAGATTTTGAAATGATCATGGCGGCGAGGGACGCAAAGCTCCATGACGACATCATGATGCGTGACGGCGGTTATCAGTATGTGATCACCGAAGGCGGCAAGGACTTCTCCGGCGGTCAGCGGCAGAGAATGGAGATCGCCCGAGTACTCGCGCAGGATCCCACGATCATTATCATGGATGAAGCTACCTCTGCTCTGGATGCACGTACCGAGTTCGAGGTCGTAAATGCTATCAAGGACAGAGGCATTACCTGCATCGTCATAGCGCACAGACTTTCCACGATCCGCGACTGCGATGAGATCATCGTCATGGATCACGGCAAGGTCGTGGAGCGCGGCACACATACGGAGCTTATGGCGCTCAACGGTATGTATGCTCAGCTCGTAACAAGTGAATGAAAGGAGGCGTTTGAATGGGCTGGTTTAACGATCAGATACACGATAGAAGAATCATGGATGATGAGGCTCTTGAAAGCGCCTTCGAGAATGTCGTTTCGGCGGTTCTCGGCAGAAAAGCCGGTACAACGGTCAGCGATGAGCGCAGAGTCGTTCAGGACGCGGTCGGGGAAATTCTGGAATACTTCCACCTGACAGCCGGTGAGATACCCGAAAATGTCACGAGGAAAGATGAGCAGCTCGAGTACCTTCTGCGGCCGCACGGGATCATGACGCGGCGTGTGGAATTGACGCAGGGCTGGTATAAGGACTGCGCCGGGCCTCTGCTCGGCGTCCGCACCGATGACGGCAGCGCCATCGCTCTGATTCCCGGAAAGCTTGGCGGTTACTATTTTTATGACAATGCCAGCGGAAAGCGCGTGAAGCTCAGTAAAAAGACCGCCTCCATGATAGGCTTTGAAGCAATCTGCTTTTACAGACCCTTCCCGCTTCGCCCCATGAATTTCGGCGATTTTTTCAAGTTTATTCTGGACGCCATTCCGCTTTCTGCGGCGATCCTCATGATCGCGGCATCCGTTGCGGTAATGCTTGTGGGTATGCTGAGTCCGAAGGTGAGCTATATTGTCATGGATAAAGTGGTGGTGAGCAAAAGCGTTCAGCTTCTTTTGAGCATTACGATCTTTTCCGTATGCCTTACGATCAGCAAGGTGATGTTTACATCCATAAAAACCATGTTGGATGAAAAAGTCTCTACCATACTGGATCTGCGGACGGAGGCGGCTACTATGGCACGTGTGCTGTCTCTTCCGGCGTCGTTTTTTAAGGACTACAGCTCCGGACAGCTTTCGTGCAAAATGGGTTATATGAATTCTCTCTGCACGATGCTGTTTGAATCGGTCTTTTCCACCTCTCTCACATCCCTTCTTTCCCTTGTATACATAGTGCAGATATTCAACTATGCCCCCGCGCTTGTAGTTCCGTCGCTTGTGATCATTCTTGCCACTCTTATCGTATCCATTCTGACCACCGTTGCGCAGATGAAGATAACGAAAAAGAACATGGCTGTTGCCGGAAAAGAAAGCGGCATAACCTACTCCATGATTACCGGCGTTCAGAAAGTAAAGCTGGCGGGCGCGGAAAAGCGTATGTTCTCCCGATGGCTTGACTTATATGCACAGGAATCCAAACTCAATTACAGCAAGCCTATGTTCCTCCGCCTGAACGGTGTGATCACTACGGCAATCACCCTTTTCGGCACGATCATACTTTACTATTTTGCGGTTGAAAGCGGTGTGAGTATAGCGGAATTCAACGCTTTCAACACCTCTTACGCCATGGTTTCCGGCGCGTTCATGTCTCTTGCGGGCGTTGCGACAACGATTGCGGGCATAAAGCCCATCCTTGACGAGGCAAAGCCGATCATGGACGCTCAGCCGGAAATCAGCGAAGGCAGACGTATCGTCACAAAGGTGAGCGGAAGCATCGAGCTGAACAATATCTCCTTCCGCTATTCCGACTCGATGCCGAATGTCATAGACAATCTCTCTCTGAAGATTAAGCCCGGACAGTATGTGGCACTTGTCGGTTCGACGGGCTGCGGCAAATCCACGCTTGTGAGGATCATATTGGGCTTTGAAAAACCGCAAAAGGGTTCTGTGTATTTTGACAGACAGGATATCGAAAACCTTGACCTCAAATCTCTGCGCAGCAAGATCGGCACAGTCATGCAGAACGGAAAGCTGTTTTACGGTGATATTTTCTCGAATATCACCATTGCCGCGCCGTGGCTGACGCTGGATGACGCGTGGGAGGCCGCCGAAGCCGCGGGAATTGCGGACGATATCCGCGCCATGCCGATGGGTATGCACACGATCGTCTCCGAAGGACAGGGCGGCTTCTCCGGCGGACAGAAGCAGAGACTGATGATCGCCCGCGCCGTCGCCCCGAAGCCGAAGATCCTTATTTTCGACGAAGCGACATCGGCGCTGGATAATATTACGCAGAAGAAGGTCTCCGAGGCTCTGGATGCTCTCAAATGCACGAGGATCGTCATTGCCCACCGACTTTCCACCATACGGCAGTGTGATAGAATTCTGGTGCTGGACAAGGGGAAGATCATAGAAGACGGAACCTACGACGAGCTTATAGCCAATAACGGTTTTTTCGCCGAACTTGTAGAGCGTCAGCGTGTCGATTAATCATAACCACCAGTGAACAGGTGGTTTGCTCAGACCCTATAAGGGTTAGTACCTGCTAACCCCCAAGGGGGCACTGAAAAAAATCATTGCATCAATAGCGCTGCAACCTGTAAACAGGTCATATTGCTCTATCTTGCGTCTTGCAAATATATAGTGTTATAATCGTCCCAAATAAGACTTCCTTGTATTCTGTTGATGCGGTCGGCAAACCCACATCTCTATACCGGGAAGTTTTATTTGCCAAGGCTTTTTTATCCACCCCTGGTAGAACCAGGGGTTTTGTCAAGCTAAAGCGCCAAAAAATCCCTGCACAAACCGCAAAAGTTTGTGCAGGGAATATTTGTTTCTTTTCTTTATTTCCTTCCGACGACCTGATACATCCGGGCGTCGGATATTTTTTTCGTGACCGTGAGATATTTTTCCATCAGCTCTGCCAGTTCATCCGCCTCCATCAGTCCCACGGAAACTTCACTGGCCGCGCCGAGGTGGTGTGAGTCGATCTTCTCCCGGCTCATACCGTGTGCGACGGAAAGTGTGCCCCCTTCGGCAAGGTATTGAACGAGATGGGAAAAAAGCTTTTCCGGATCGGGAAAGTGGGGGAAGGCGTTGTAGATCATGATCGCATCGAATTGAAAAGCACTCTCAAATTTCTCCGCGTCGCAGCAGAAAAACCTGACCCGGCTGTCGGAAAATTTAAGCTTTGAGCGTGCGATCATCTCCGGGGAAATGTCGATCCCGGTGACGCTTTTAACGTCTCTTTCGAGATAGTCGCCGATCAGCACACCCGTCCCGCACGCCACATCCAGCACTCTTTTCCCGGCAGTGATCCCGGCATTGTCGAGGATAATCCCAACTATAGCATCGTCCCGTATCATTTCCGCGTCCCACGACGGGGCACAGCGGTCAAAGAAATCTATAACATTCTGCTTATCTATCATGGAAAATTCTCAGCTTTCGTAGTATTTTCCGCCCAGAACGACACGTTTTCCGTCAAGCGTGACGATCTTTGCGGATATATCGAAGGTCTCGCCGACGGATTTTTCGTTCACAGCCTCCGCGCCTCCGGAGTATGTGATCTTCCCGCCTCGGAGGAAGAAAAACCTGTCCCCGAAATACAATGCCTGATTGAAATCGTGCAGGGAGGAAAGAATAGCGATGTTTTTCTCCCGCGCGATTTTTTTCGCCTCCTCGATAATCAGCTCCTCGTTGGCAATATCGAGATTGCCGGTCGGCTCGTCAAAGATCAGCAGCTTCGGCGACTGGGCGAGGGCGCGTGCAATGGCGACCTTCTGCTTTTCTCCGCCGGAGAGGTCTTCGGCGCTGCGCCCGGCGAAGCTCTCCAACTGCATATCGCGCAAAAGTCCCTGCACGACCTTGTGATCCTCTTTCCCGGCGCGCAGTCCGAAGCGGGAGATGCGCCCAATAAGGATGGAATCATATACGCTCATATCCCCGAAGTGGATATGCTGCGGTACATAGGCGACATATTCCGCGCGCATTCTCGGCGGCATTTTCAGAATGTCCTTGCCGTCAAAGAGGATCGAGCCGCTATCGGGTCGGGAGATCCCTAAGATGTTCTTAAAAAGCGTTGTCTTGCCGGAACCGTTTTTACCGAGAAGAATACCGATTTCTCCGTCATTAAGCCGGAGAGACAGCTCATTGAGCACGGGCGGCGAGCTTTTGGAATAGCGGAAGGAGAGCTTATTGATCTCAAGCATCAGTGGTGAAGCCTCCTTGAAAAAATGATCGCAATGAAAAACGGCGCGCCGAGCAGGGAAGTGACTGCCCCCACGGGCAGAGCGGAGCCGTTCCCGATGCTGCGGGAGAGAGTGTCTGCCGTCACCAGCAGGAGGCTTCCGAACAGCGCCGACAGGGGAATGCTGTATCGGTGATCCTGCCCTAAAAGCCGCTTGGCGGTGTGGGGACAGATGATGCCGACAAAGCCGATGACACCTAAAAACGAAACGCAGACTGCTGTTATAAGGGAGGACAACAGCATGGAAACAAACCTCAGTCTGTCCACATTCACGCCCATACTCCGCGCGGTCGTGTCCCCGCTGAGGAGAGAGTTATATTTCCAGCTCATAATAAGAAACACGATCGTGCATGGCATAATGACGGCGAGCATGATAAGGTCGGTTTTATAGGTTGCCCGTCCGAGATCGCCGAAATTCCAGATCACAGCGGCGGACAGGCCCACGTCTGTTGCATAAAACTGCAGCACGGTAGTCGCGGCGTTCCACACAGCGCCCACGGCGATCCCCGCGAGTACGACCGTCTCCGGCGTGAAGGAGCGGAGCTTCCCCAAGGCGAGGATCAGCAGGATCGACAGTGAGGAAAAAACAAACGCCATCAGCGATGTGGCGTAAGGGTCGGCGCCGGAAGAAAAGGCGGAGAGATTGTTTCCCGTGGAGAGAAAACCGCCGGAAAAGGCGATGATCGAGAGATTGGCCCCGAAAACAGCGGCATTGGATACGCCGAGTGTGGAGGGGGAAGCCATAGGGTTGTTGAGATCAGTCTGCATGATAAGCCCGGAGAGAGAAAGTCCCGCTCCGGCGATGACCGCCGCCAATATCCTCGGAACGCGGATATTCCGGACGATGCGGACATTGGCTGCCGTGCCCTTTCCGAAAAGCGCAGATAAGCACTCCGCCGCGCTTATATTGGATGAGCCGGCAAACAGGCATACAAACGCCATCAGCACTAACAGCAGAGCGGCAGCGGCGATGATTCTTCTCTTTTTTATTCTCTCTCCACTCTCCACTCTTATAATTCCACTTTCCACTTTTCACTTTCCACTTTCAATGAGATAATGTATTGTATAGTATAATCATACAGAGCACAAATGATAAGCCCCGATGGGGGATGTGAAACTGCACAAAAGAGAGACTGATTTTTTGTGAATTTTTCACAATCAGAATTTTACGCCTCTTTCTGCCCACATCCAGCTGTACGCCATCGCCCAGGAACCGAAAAGTCCGCTTTCGTGCAGCTTTTTTACTTCCTCACGCGTATACCACTTCGCTTCGATCTCCTCGCCCGTCCCTTTGGCGGGGCACAGCGTTCCGACAGCCCTGCCGAATACGCACACCGTCTGCTCGTCACCGATCCCCACAACGCAGGCGGCGGAGGGGAGTACATCGGTGATCTTCACAAGCGTCAGCCCGGTCTCCTCTTTCAGCTCACGTTCTGCCGCCTGCTCGGCTGTCTCGCCCTTTTCAATGAGTCCTCCGGGAAGACCGTATATCATTCTGCCCAGCTCACAGCGGAATTCACGGATCAAGAGCAGTTTTTCGTCCTTCTCGTCGGTGATTATCATGACCACAGCGTCTGCTCCGTGAGTTTGAAGCTCTTCAAGAGTACATATGTTTTCCCGGCGGCTGACCATCTCATAGCAGCGCTCTTTGCCCTCAGTGTCCGTATAGTGAATATCGTAGCGGTGCAGAAAATTGCCGCTGTTTATTTTCTTAACGCTTTTGAATTGCATATTTCTTTACCTTGCTTTTGAAAGGAATTTCGGGTATAATAACTCACCGACATTATACAGCACGGAGCGGTAAAAATGAACGAAAATGTTATAACTTTTTTTGAAAGATATAAAAGTGAACCCCAATTGCGGGAAAAGGTGAAGCTGGCTCTGGACTGCTATCCGGGCAGCCTTGAGATCAGAGAGTCGGTCGTCAAAAATGTTCTTCTGCCTATTGCGGAGACGGAAGGGCTTCCCTTTACGGTGGACGACCTTCGCAAGTACGAAACGCGCAAAAAGCTCAAAAAAGCTGCGATGGACAATGATGAATGGCTTTCCATGAAGGATGACGGCGGGGAAGATTACTGGCTTTTAGATCACGGCTGGAGCGACGACGAAGCTAAATTTTGCGGGGATTGATAAGAAATGAAAAAAAGAATCGAATGGGTAGACGTTGCAAAATACGTCTGCATCCTCTTTGTCATGATGGAGCACATGGAGTGCCGTTTTGACGAGATGAGCGTATTCTATACGACCTGTACGCTGGAAGTGTTCTTTTTCATGTCGGGCTATACGCATAAGGCCGGACGGGATGCAAAGACCTTCTTTATCCGGAAAGTAAGACTGCTTTTAGTGCCGTGGTTCGTTTTTACGCTGATCGATATCCTGCTCTCCGAGATCCTCACCTTTAACGAGACCAGAGGCTTTCTCACCGAAATGAAATGGAACCTTCTGCAGATCCGTGGGCTGGATGCGAGAATGTGGTTTGTCGCGGCGCTGTTCACGGCGAGCATACCCTTTTATTTCTTTATCGAGTGGTTCCACAGAAAGCCCGACACGAAGAAAAGAAGATGGCTGTTCATCGGCATTGCCTTTGGCCTGTTCCTTGCGGCGGTCGTATACAGCCACCTGATGGAGAATCATCCGTTCAGCTGGGGCACATCCTCTCTGCCGTGGTATCTCGATTATATGTTTGTCGCCATGCTCCCGATGGTGCTGGGGTACTTCTTCCGGGGTGCCGCCGAGGAACGTTTTGACAGGATGAATACCCCGTTTTTCACAGTCGGCGTACTGCTTTTGTATCTGGCGGCGATTTATTACCCGTATCTCACATCCTTCCGCGTCTCCGGCTTTTTCGGCGAAATCTGCGGAAGACTTGTCAATCCTTATCTCGGCGCCATCGCCTATATTGCGATTTTCAAGAAACTGAAGTCCAACCGTTTTTTCCTCTATGCGGGACAGAATACGATACTCTATTTTGCTCTGCACGGCAAATTCATCACGCTCTGTCAGGTGATCCTGAGACGTTTTGCGGGCGGGGCTTATGCCGCCGTTCTCGCCAGCAAGCCGCTGTCGCTGGTGTTTGCGATCGTCTTTGCAGTGTTCTGCTCGGTGGTTCTGCTTCTGCCGATTTATATTATAAATGAATATCTGCCTTTCCTTGTGGGCAGGGAGAAAAAGCGGAGCGCCTGAGGCGAACTGCCGAATAAGAAAACGTTATTGCCTTTTTACACAAATCCGGAAACAAGATATATGCATAATACACAATGTTGAATAAGTACGGATTGTTAATATTTACTTTATTCTGCCTGAGAGTTATAATATACAGTATATCAGGTCGAATACGACCGAGAATAAAATGGAGGAAAACATGAAGAAAATTATCGCGTTAATGCTCACACTTGTAATGGTGTTTGCACTGTGCGCCTGCGGTGATGCAAAGCCCGCAGAAGCACCCAAGCCCGCAGAAGAGGCAAAGCCCGCTGAGGAAGCAAAGCCCGCAGAAGAGGCAAAGCCCGCCGAGGAAGCGGCTCCCGCGTACTCCGGCAAGCTCGTTGTCTACTCTCCCCATGACGCCGATCCTCTCGCAGCAGGCGTTGCACTGTTCCAGAAGACCTACCCCGGCATTGAGGTCGAGGTAATTGCAGCAGGTACCGGTGAGCTCTGCCAGCGTCTCGCAGCAGAGGCAGCCAACCCCCAGGGCGACGTTCTGTGGGGCGGCGGCGCAGATACTCTTGCCGCCTACACCGAGTATTTTGCACCCTACCAGTGCGCAAACGATGCTGTTATCGGCGACGCATATAAAGATGCTGACGATATGTGGATCGGCGAATCCCCTCTGCCCATGGTCTTCATCTACAACAAGAAGCTGCTTGACGAGAAGGACGTTCCCACTACCTGGGAAGGTCTCTGCAATGAGAACCTGAAGGGCAAGATCGCATTCTGCTCTCCCTCCAAGTCCGGCTCCGCATACACCCAGCTCTGCACCATGCTCTTCTCTCAGCCCACTATCGACGAAGGCTGGGCGCTTGTTGAGAAGTTCATCGCCAACCTCGACGGCAAGCTGCAGGACAGCTCCGGCAACTGCCACAAGCTCGTTGCCTCCGGTGAGTACGCTCTGGGCGTGACCATCGAGAAATCCGCAGTCCTCTACGCCGACAACCCCGATATCGCATATGTATATCCCGAAGCAAACTCCGCAGTTCCCGACGGTGTTGCTCTTATCAAGGGCTGCCCCAACGAGGACAATGCAAAGCTGTTCATCGACTTCGTTACCGGTCTTGAGTGCCAGAAGGATCAGAACCAGAGCTGGAAGCGCCGTCCTGTCCGCTCCGACCTCCAGCCCGAGGGTCTGTGCGCACTCGATCAGTGCAATGTCGGCACCTACGACTTCCTGTACGCCGCAACCAACAGAGAAGCTATCAAGGAAAAGTTCAACGATCTGTCCATCGGCTGATACCCAATACCCATACATGATCTGGGGGGAGGCTGCCGCTTTCCGGCGCCTCCCCGTTTTCGACGTGTTGTCATTTTTTTGCACGTAGGGAACGGTCTTGACCGTTCCGAAACCCATGGCATTCAGGCGGAACGGACAAAACCGTTCCCTGCAAAAAGGGTCGGAGTTCAGCAATGAGAAATTGAGAATTGTTTAAATTCCCATGCGCAAAAATGCGCACCATAATAAATGAAAGCAAACCGCGCATGGGAATTTTTTCGCATCCGTTCCGGTTGCCCCATCAGGGGCGAGGAACGGGCGATTATTATAATATTTACTATGGAAGCGGAGCTTTCACAGTAAATTCTCCGTTTCTGATTTCTGAGAGATAAAATGGAGGAAGAAAATGAGCAATCAGGTTATTATCAGGGACGCGGTCAAACGCTACGGCGATTTTGTCGCGTTGAAGGGTGTTTCTCTTGACATTAAGGAGGGTGAGTTTTTCACTCTGCTCGGTCCCTCCGGCTGCGGCAAGACCACGCTTCTGCGTATGATAGCGGGCTTCAACAGCATCGAAGGCGGCGATTTCTATTTCGGCGACAGGCGCATAAACGACGTCCCCGCGCATAAGCGTGACATAGGCATGGTGTTTCAGAATTACGCCATCTTCCCGCACCTCAATGTTTTTGACAATGTGGCATACGGTCTGAAAGCCCGGAAAACTCCCGCGAAGGAGATAAAGCCCAGAGTTGAAGAGGCGCTGAAGCTTGTGCAGATCGAGCAGTACGCCCAGCGCAAGCCAAACGAACTCTCCGGCGGTCAGCAGCAGCGTGTCGCTCTGGCAAGAGCTTTCGTTATAGAGCCGAGCGTCCTTCTGATGGACGAGCCGCTTTCCAACCTCGACGCGAAGCTCCGTGTCCAGATGCGCTCCGTCATCAAAAAGCTCCAGCGCAGACTCGGCATCACCACCATTTACGTCACCCACGACCAGGAGGAGGCGCTTGCCATCTCCGACCGCATAGCCGTTATGAAGGACGGCGTTATCATGCAGATCGGCACTCCCAACGAGATCTATGCCAAGCCGCAGAATCCCTTTGTCGCGGGCTTTATCGGCGTGTCCAACTTCCTTGACTGCGAGGTTGACGCACCCAAGGGCGGCGAGGCGGCGGTCAGAATAAAGAACGAGCTTGATATTAAGGTGAAGGTCAGCAAGGCTTACAGCGGCAAGGGAATCATTTCCGCCCGTCCCGAGCAGCTTTTCTTCTCCGAGACCGGTATGCCCGGAAAGATCCTGTTTTCGACCTTCCTCGGAGACTATATAGAATACGAGGTCGAGCTTGACAACGCTCAGAGCCTTATCGTCAATGAGTACACCAAGGACTGCCAGAGCATTCATGCGGACGGCGAAAAGGTGCATCTGAGCTTCGACCCGGAGCGCATAAGCCTCTATATCGCTGAAACCGGGGAGGTGCTCTCCCTGTGAGACTCGGTGAAAAAAAGTTCAGGCCGGATTTCTGGTTTTTTACGAAGATCATTGTAATTGTCATCATGTGTCTTTTCATTGTGTACCCCTTTTACACGATCCTCACCAAAAGCCTTTTTTCCAAAAAGGTCGAGGGACTGACGCTCTACAACTTCAAGCGTTTTTTTGAAAAAAAGTATTACTACCAGACCCTTTTGCGCTCTATGTTCGTCTGCTTTATGACCGTGCTTACAACGACTCTGGTCGGCGTACCCATTGCCTATCTTATGACGCGCTATAATATTCCCGGCAAAAAGGTGCTGCACATCCTTATTATCATGAGTCTTATGAGCCCTCCGTTCATCGGCGCGTACTCGTGGATCATTCTGATGGGCCGTGCGGGTCTGCTTGCAAAGCTTTTTGCAAAATTCGGTCTTGTCGCGCCGACGATATACGGGCGCGGGGGCATAATCTTTGTCTTTACCCTGCACCTGTTCCCGTACATATATCTTTATACCTCCGGCGCTATGAACAGCATTGACTCATCCCTTGAGGAAGCGGGCGAGAACCTCGGCATGAGCAAGCTGAGACGTATATGGACGATCACGCTGCCTGTTATCCTCCCGTCCATCATGGCGGGTATGATCATGGTATTCATGACCTGCCTTGCGGACTTCGGTACGCCGATGCTTTTGGGTGAGGGCTATACCGTCCTGCCGGTGCTTGTTTATAACGAGTATATGTCCGAAAGCGCAACCGACCCCTATATGGCGTCCACGCTGTCGGTCATCATTGTGGCCTGTTCTCTGCTGATGCTGCTGTTCCAGAAGCTTGTTGTGGATAAGCGCAATTATATGATGAGCTCTCTGCGTCCCCCACAGGAGACCGAGCTTCACGGCTGGAAGCGTTTCTTTGCTTCTCTGCCGATTTATCTGGTGGTGGCTTTTGCCTTTCTGCCGCAGATCGTTGTGGTGTGCCAGTCCTTTGTGGAGAGAAGCTTTTCCGGTGTTGTGCAGGGCATCAACCTCAACAACTACCGCTCCATCCTTTCAAGACTCGGACGCAATATCCGCAATACCTATGTTTTCTCCATCGTGGCGATCGTATTTATCATTGTTGTCGGTATTCTTGTGTCATATATCCTTGTGCGCAAAAAGGGCAAGGTCGCGGGACTTATCGATACCCTCATCATGTTCCCCTATGTCATCCCCGGCTCCGTCCTCGGTATCGGTCTTATAGTCGCGTTCAACCGCAAGCCTATTATACTTGTGGGTACCTCCGCGATAATGATAATCTCCTATATTATCCGAAAGCTGCCGTATACCGTCCGTTCGGGCAGCGCTTTCCTCTATCAGATGGACCCGTTCGTCGAGGAAGCCTCCATAAACCTGGGTGTTTCTCCCATGAAGACCTTCTTCACCGTCACGGCGCGTATGATGCTCCCGGGCGTCATGTCCGGCGCTGTGCTGAGCTGGATCACCTGCATCAATGAGCTGTCAAGCTCCATTATGCTCTATTCCGGCAAGACCTCCACCATAGCCGTTGCCATCTATCAGGAGGTCGTGCGTATGAGTGACGGCACCGCCGCTGCCCTTGCGACCATTCTGACGGTGACAACGATAATCTCCCTCGTCATAGTGTTCAGACTCACTAAAGGCAAGGTAAAGATAGTTTAATATTCGTAGGGGAGCTCTGCTCCCGCCGTTTTGTATCAGGAGAATCTATGATAAAAAACATTGTTTTTGACATGGGCAATGTGCTCATAAAATTTGACCGCAATATATTTCTGGATGCAATCGGCGCTTTTGGCGAGGATAGGGAAGTTTTAATGCGTGAGGTCTATCTCTCTCTTGAGTGGTCGATGATGGACAGAGGCTCTCTGACGGACGAACAGGCCGCCGAAAGAATGCGTCGGAGGGTTCCCGAGCGGCTTCACAAAGCCGTGGACGCTTTGACCTTCGAGTGGGAACGGCCGATCCTGCCCATTGACGGTGTGGAAGAGCTTGTACGGGAGCTGAAATCCAAGGGCTACCACCTTTACCTGCTCTCAAACGCCAGTTGCCGCCAGCACGAATACTGGCCGCTCGTACCTGCGGCAGAATGCTTTGAAGATACGGTAATTTCGGCGGACGTCAAGCTTGTAAAACCCCAGCCGGAAATCTATCTCTATGCCATGTACAAATTCGGCATTCGAGCGGAGGAGAGCGTTTTTATCGACGATTCGACTCCAAATGTGGAGGGAGCCGTATACAGCGGCATGAACGGGATCGTGTTCCACGGAGATGTGGAAGAGCTGAGAAGAAAGCTGCGGAAACTCAGCGTAGATTGCTGATACTGAAAACTGATTAAAACAAGGGCAACACCGCACAATACGTCTGCGGCAGCTGACGGATAAAATGTGCTCAGATTTTGTCATTTTTTCTTGCAATACACAAAGTATTCCTGCGAAAAAATGCCTTCATCATAAGTGAGCGTCCAAATCTTCGATTTGGCTCACGCG
>JAZLGK010000046.1:0-3396 GCA_045616265.1 Candidatus Limivicinus sp.
GCACATAGTATACCACAAAAGCAAACATTTTGCAAGCGCACACCGCAAATTACGCGATTTCTATTCAAAACGAAGGAACAAGGTATCGCCTGTATCTCGGCACTTGAAGAACCGAGGATTAGGCGATGGGTTGTCCTAAAACAGCTCACGGTGAACGGTCAAGTGTTTCTGGGGGTTGAGAATGGCTGCACGATTGCGGCTATGGTTCTGAATAATCATCCGAATGACGGCTATGAGACAGTTGCCTGGCAGGTACCTGCATCGAATGCCGACGCGACGATCCTCCACCTTCTTGGTGTGCTTCCTGAATATTGGGGCAGGGGACTTGGAAGGGAGCTTTTGGACTTTGCGGAGCAATTTTTAAGAGCAAAGGGTCAGCGCGCGTTACGGCTTGACGTGATGGAGGAGAATCTACCGGCGAGAAGACTGTATGAACAGAACGGATTCAAGGAAATCGAGACGATAAAAATGTACTATGAAAGCACGGGCTGGTCGGGCTTTACCATGTACGAAAAGGATCTGCGACAGTTTTAAAAACATAACCACCGGTTTTTTCATATCAAAAACCGGTGGTTATGTTTTTGCTGATATGTGGTCATCCGTTAATCAAAGCTGCATCACCACTTCCCAGCCGTTCTCGCTCCGTACCGGCATCACCGTTTTGCACATCCCGTACAGGATCGTTCTGCTGAGATCATCCAGTCTATCCAGAGGAGAGTCGGCAAGCCCGGCAAAATTGACCATAAGGATATGCTCACTGCTGGTTTCGCTGCAGATCAGGCGAACGGTTGCCGTAATGTCGCCGTTTTCTGTCTGGCTGAGTACCGGGTAGATCAGCTCATCCGCGACAGCGGAGAACGCTTTGAGCTGTCCGGCGGTATGGTCATAGCAGGTTACGAGCGCATTCATATCCTCGCGCATTTCATACGGATCGAACTGCGCGAGCGTAAAGCTTTGCTCGTACATACGGGATCGATAGAGGAAGCGGCGCGTAAGCGATCTCTTGGGAGCGTTGAATATTTCTTCGGCGGTGCCGGTCTCATAAATGCCCTTTTCGGCAAGGAAGACGACACGGGAAGCGATACTCTTCGCAAAGCGCATCTCGTGTGTCACGATGACGCTGGTCATGCCGTTTGCAACGAGCTTGCGGATGACGTTTTCGACCTCGTCGACCATAGTGGGGTCAAGGGCGCTGGTCGGCTCGTCAAACAGCATCACCTCAGGATGCATGGCAAGCGCTCTCGCGATGGCAACACGCTGCTTTTGGCCGCCCGAGAGCGTATCCGGCATATTGTATTTATAGCGCAGCATACCGACCTGCTCGAGCATCTCCTCTGCCTCTTTGATGGCGGTCTGCTGATCGAGCCCCAGCACCTTCATGGGCGCGAGGATCACGTTCTCGATCACGTTGAGATGCGAGAAGAGATTGAACTGCTGATAGACCATGCCCATTCTGCGCCGCAGTTTGTCCACGTCGGCATCTTTCGCAAGAATGTTCTCGCCGTCGATCAGGACCTCGCCGCAGTCCGGCTCGTTGAGGCGGTTGATACAGCGCAGGAGCGTACTCTTGCCGCAGCCGGAGCCGCCGATGATCACGACCGCCTCGCCCTTTTCAATCTCGAGGTTGATGTTTTCGAGGATCACGGATTTGCCGAAGCTTTTTTTAAGATTTTTTATCTGGATCATCTCTTCAACCTCCTATGTGCGTCCTTTTGCCCAGCAAGCCGAGCAGACTCTGTCCGATGTAGCCGATGAGAAGATAGATGACAGACACGCAGAGGAGTCCGAAAAAAGCGTCCATCGTGCGGGAGGTGATGATGCTGGAGGCGCGGGTCAGATCCATGATGGCAAGATAACCCACGACCGAGGTCTCTTGAAGGGTGGAAATGAACTGGTTCTTAAAAAGAGGCAGCGCGGTCGTTACTGTTTGCGGGAAGACCACGCCGAAAAAGGCCTGCCGTTTGCTCATACCCAGCGTGCGTGCCGCTTCGATTTCGCCGATGTTGACGGTCTCGACCGCGGTATAGAAAATACCCGCCAGAAAAGCCGCCGCCTTGATGGTCAGCGCAATGATGACCGTGATGAGAATGTTGAGCGTGCTGCTTCCGAAAATGATATATACGAATACCATCAGAAGCACCATCGTCGGGATCTGCACGAAGAAATTGCAGATGATATTCGCGATCCGCGCCACCGGTTTTACTTTCGAGCGCTTGAGCGCGCAGAATGCAAGCGCAAGCAGGGTGCCGAGAATGAAGCTGCCCAATGTCAGGATAACCGTCGTTTTCAGGCCATTGAGGATATAAAGATATCGGTCTTCAAAGATAAAAGAAACGTAAAATCTATTGTACATTGCAACTCTCACCTCTCAATACGTGATATACATACTGTCGTCCGTGACGGGCTTCGCGCCGTCAATCAACTCAACAAGGTATAGCGGGAGATCATAATACATATCCGTCGTCAGAACTCCCACCGCCTGAGCTTCTGCCGCATAAGCGATGGAGACCGTTCCGGTGCCGATATCATACCTGCCGGAGCTGACGCTGAAAAACATATCCTCGTAGGATGTTTCGATCAGCTCGATCTCATAATTGCAGTAATCCGCAAATGCGTACATGATCTCAATGTCATAGCCGCAGATCGTCCCGTCCGTCTCCGAGTAGCAGTACGGGAAATAATCCGCGCAGAAAGCCATCTTGATCTTTTCCCCGTTCCCGTTCGGATGGATGTAATCCGGTGCTTCGTAGTGCAGACCGTCAAAGTTCATGATCCTGTCATACAGCTCCGTGAATTCCTCCGTGCCGTGATAATATTCGAGAAACCGGTTGAAATCGTCGCGCAGTTTTTCCCGTCCCGGCGCAACATAGCACATGTATCCGTCGTTGCTGACCGGCTCTTCCACGCGGCGGATGGCGTCGCCGTTTGTCCGCTCCATGATTTTATGTTCGAGAGCATCGATGCAAACGGCGTCGATCTGATGATAGAAAAGCGCCATCAGCATATCCGCCGTGGTATCATAGCGGTACAGGATGAGATCCTCTCCGTCTCTCGGTGAGAGGATGTAATCTGCCGCCCAGGCGATCTGTACGCCGACCTTGCGCCCTTCCAGCGCATTGACGTCCTCGATCGGGCGGTAGTTGTCAAATTCATGCCCGCACCCCGCAAGCGTTGTCAGAAAGCACAGACACAAAATAAGGGTGAGTAGTCGTTTCACGTTCTTCATTTCATCACTCTCTTTGATATGACTATCGGTTGCAAATCAGCTGTTATTTGCTGTTACATTCTTGCTTGATATAATAGGTATCTCATATTCTTTCTGGCTTTTCAAGCATCTGCATGATTCGTGAATTTTTCCGAAATATCGTTCAGTTACCGGAAATTCTCCGCGGCGTA
>JAZLGK010000047.1:0-35579 GCA_045616265.1 Candidatus Limivicinus sp.
GAACAAGTGCGACCAGGTTGACGACCCCGAGCTTCTCGGGCTCGTTGAGATGGAAGTTCGCGAGCTGCTCGACTTCTACGGCTTCCCCGGCGATGACACCCCCATCATCCGCGGTTCCGCTCTGAATGCTCTCGTATGCGAGTCCAACGATCCTAACGATCCTGACTACGCATGCATCAAGGAGCTCATGGATGCAGTTGATACCTGGATCCCCACTCCCGACCGTAAGGCTGACCTGCCCTTCCTTATGCCCATTGAGGACGTCTTCACCATTTCCGGACGCGGCACTGTTGTTACCGGCCGTGTTGAGCGTGGCCGTGTAAAGATCGGTGATAAGGTCGAGATCGTTGGTCTGAAGGACGAGTCCACTGAGACCACCGTTACCGGCACCGAAATGTTCCACAAGACCCTCGAGTACGCAGAAGCCGGCGACAACGTGGGCTGCCTGCTCCGCGGTATCGATAAGAAGGCTGTTGAGCGTGGTCAGGTTCTGGCTGCTCCCAAATCCATTCACCCTCACTACAAGTTCAAGGGTCAGGTTTACGTCCTGTCCAAGGAAGAAGGCGGCCGTCATACCCCGTTCTTCAACAACTACAGACCTCAGTTCTACTTCCGTACCACCGACGTTACCGGCGTCATCACCCTTCCCGAAGGTGTTGAGATGTGCATGCCCGGCGACAACGTCGATATGGACGTTGAGCTGATCACCCCCATCGCCATCGAAGTCGGTCTTCGTTTCGCTATCCGTGAGGGTGGCCGTACCGTCGGTTCCGGTGTTGTTATCGGCATCAACGAGTAATTAACGCTTTTTGACCTACTGAGCTTCCTCAGATTTACGTCTGAGGAAGTTTTTATTTTAAATTAATTTTCCTTGTAATGAGAACATCTTTATGATAAAATAAGACGATTAGTATCGGTATGACCAAGGAGTGTTACTGTGAAAAAGAATTATGAAGACGACAGCTTTATGCCGGACAGCCCGAGACTTAAAAAAGCTAAGCAGGTTCGTCAGAAGCAGATAGATAGATTTAATACTGCTATGGACAGGATCTTCGGATTCATGCTTGCCACAGCCATTGTCATAGTGATCGCCCTCTTTGGAGCGGCGTATGTCTTTGAGCTCGGACCCTCTCAGGCTTTGAGAGATACTTTCGTAATGACAATGAAAGAGACAAGGCGTTTTGACTTTGTTTCCAACCTCTTTCTTGATAAGGAAACTGTTGATCGGATCGTGGCAAAGTCGAATGATACAAGCAAATATGACCAGTTCCTTGCAGCCTTATCTTCAACGGAAAACGAAGAGGCAGAGGTCACAGAGGAAGTCAAGAGCAAGTTCGCGGTGGATGATGACGGCGACGGCATCATTTTTGAGGAGATCAAGGGCGGGGGATATGTAGGTTATATGATAACCGTTCTCGACCCGAAGCGTATTATTATCGGTACCCCTGACAGCTTCGGCGGTACCGGCTGGAGCATGGAAGACCTTGTTAAAAAATACGATGCTCTGGGCGGTGTAAACGGAGGCGGCTTCAAAGACGAAGGCGGCACCGGTTCAGGCGGTCTTCCTGTCGGTCTTACTATTATTGACGGACAATGCTACGGTGATACAAACGGCGAAAGCTCCTTTGTCGGCTTTGATAAAGACGGGAAAATGTACTTCGGCTATTTCAACGACTGGCTTGCCGAACAGTTCGGGATCGTTAACGGCGTTTCTTTCGGTCCTCTGCTTATTTTAAATGGTGAACCTGCCTCTAAAGAATCTCTGGGCAGCGGCGTCAATCCACGTACGGCTATCGGCCAGCGTGCGGACGGCGCGGTGCTCATGCTCTGTATAGACGGCAGACAGGTCCACAGCATGGGGGCAACCTATCAGGACTGCATAAACATTATGCTGGAGCGCGGTGCTGTCAATGCGATCAATATGGACGGCGGTTCCTCAACAACGATGTATTATAACGGCAAATACATTAATAAGCCCAGCGGCGAGGCTACATCGCGACTCTTCCCGTCTGTATTCCTGTTTAAATAGAGCAAGGAGAAAAGTTTATGTCTAAGAAGAAAAAAACCGGCAGCATCCTCTACTGGTGTTTCCTGTTCCTCTATACAATAGCTCTGCTGGCAGTTGTCCTTTTCGGCTTGAGGATCCTCTGGGATTTTGCCGTGAAATATGAAGATTCCGTGCCGGATAAGGTGATAGACGGATATACTGCAAGCCTTCAGACGAATTTTCTGGATGAAGGTGTACTCAATACCCTTGCTCAGATGCCCCATGAGTATCAAAGCGATGATGAAGTGCGCGAATATGTCCGGCAGATGTTCAGCGGAAAGATCGACTATATGGAGACAGATAACGGCGGCAGCGATACCAAGCAGTATATGCTGCTGTGTGACAACAGGTGCTTCGGGAGCGTTACGCTTGTGAAGGACGCTGCAAAGGAAGCAAGATACTCCGTATACGGCTATGAGCTGCCTCTGCCTTGGGATCTGCGCCCGTGGAAGGTTGAGAAGGAAGAATTCGATTTTAACGGCCTGTATTCCTCTGTTGAAGTGACCGTACCCGAGATGTATACTGTCCTTCTCAACGGCAGGGCATTGAATCAGGACTATGTTGTTGAGCGCAATATAAAATATGATGTGCTTGAAAGCTATTACGATGTGGGGCCGAATCTTCCGACAAAGGTGAAGTACAGGTACGAGAACATCATAGGCCGTATTGAGCCGGTCATTCAGGATCCGCAGGGGAATACGGTCACGATCGACCCCGATATGGATGATTCTCAGTTTATAACTCCCTGCAGCGGCGACCAGCTTGTTCGTCTGAACGGTTTCTGTGAAAGCTTTACCTATGAGTATCTCAAGTATATTTCGGGACTCAATAAGGGCGCCGGTTATGGTAATCTTGCGCCGTATCTGCTATCCGGAAGTGACCTTGACAGCAGAATGCAGAACAATCAGGACGGTCTGAGCTGGGCACATACATCAAGCTTCCGGCTGGATTCCTATGAGATGCAGGGTGCATTAAGTCTCGGCGAGGGCTATTATGTGTGCAGTGTAGCTGCCGATACAACAACCTATACCACCGGCCAGGGCGAAGTAAAGAATACAAGCGAGCTGAACGTGCTTGTATTGGATGACGGTTACAGCATAAAGGCTGTTTCCATGAGATGATTTAACCTCCGAAGAAGAGAATAAAAGGAGAGCTGTAATGGCTGATAATCTGGAAGTTTTTCGAACGCTTGCCATCGTTCTGCCCTCATTAAACCCGGACAGAAAATTTTCGGGCGTTGTCAGCGGTCTTGTTGAAAAGGGCTTTGAAAATATAGTCATTGTGGATGACGGGAGCGATGAGGCGCATCAGCATTACTTTGAAGAAGCTGAAAAATTTCCTCAGACGCGTGTTCTGCATCACGGTGTGAACAAGGGGAAGGGGAGAGCGATCAAAACCGCTCTTTCCTATGTGATCGAGAACCTTCCTGAAATGAAAGGCGTCATTACCATTGACGGAGACGGGCAGCACCTTGCGGATGATATTATAAGCTGCGGCAGAAAGATGCTGGAGCTTGAGAACAAGGTTGTTCTCGGTTCCAGGAATTTTGATCAGGAGGGTGTACCTCCCAGAAGTGTTGCAGGCAATAAAACGACCGCAAGAATGTTCCGGATCTTCTTCGGTATAAAGATTAATGACACACAGACAGGGCTGAGAGCTATTCCGGCGCGGTACTTCAGAGAATTCACTGAGATAGAGGGCGAACGCTTTGAGTATGAGACAAATATGCTCCTTATTATGAAGCGCAAGGGGATTGAGTTTTACGAGCAGCCTATTACAACGGTCTATGATCCGGAGGATTACAGTTCTCATTATAATGCGCTGAAGGATTCCTGGAGAATAGCAAAGATCATGATAAAATATCTGACAGGCAAGAGAACATAATGCTGAAAAGATTGTTTAACAAATATTCCGAGCTCAGATATGTGCTGAGCTCGGTGTTATCTTTTGTTGTTGACACGGTATTGTACTATGTGTTCAACCATTTCCTCTTTGGCGTTGTGCTCCCTATGGGGGAAGTGCGTTCCTCGACGCTTTCTCTGGCTGGGGCGCGCCTGCTCTCTTCGTTTTTTAACTTCAACATGAATAACTATGTCGTTTTCCGGCACGGGAGCAATAACTACGGCAGTTCCCTGGTAAAATACTACTGTGTATGCATCCCGCAGCTTCTGGCCTCCGAATTCCTGCTGAGCGGCGCGATCGCTCTCTTCGGCATAGAAAACGACATCCTCCAGACGGCCGTGAAGGTCATTGTAGATGGGTTCCTGTTCGTCCTGAGCTACTTTATTCAGAACAAATGGGTATTCTCCCATAAATCCGATAATAAAGAAACGACTTCCGAGAATTGATTCGGAAGCCGTTTTTCTTATTTATTAAAAAAATTCCGCTCATAAAAATGACCGTCGGAATAACCCTGAATGGTTGGATCGGTTTCCGCCATTTCGAGTCGGCGTTCTGCCCAGATGCAATACTGCGGCTCTCGCTCTATACCGAGATAGTGTCGGGAGAGCTTCTTTGCCGTGACACAGGTGCTTCCGGAGCCCGAAAACGGGTCAAAGACAATATCTCCGAGTTTGCTGCTTGCAAGAATAAGCTTTGCAAGCAGCTTTTCCGGTTTCTGCGTTGGGTGGGCGGTGTTTTCCGCCATCGACCAGAAGGGGACGGTGATATCGTCCCAGAAATTGGAAGGACAGGTGTCGCGGTAGGAGCCGTGCTCAAGCTCTGTCCAGTCCTTTGGCATACCGTCCTGTCTGTACGGCGCGACCACACGGCGGCGGAGCTTCACGGCGTCCAGATCAAAGCTGTAGTTGTCGCCTTTGGTGGCAAACCAGATGTCCTCCATCCCGTTTTTCCAGTTCGCGGCTGCGCCTCGGCCTTTCTCACGCTGCCAGGTGATACGGTTCCGGACAGTCAAAACCTCGTCAAGAACATTCCCAATCACAAGACTGCTCTCCCAGTCGCAGCAGATATACATCGATCCACCGTCCCTGAGAAGTGCGACCGCCTCGGAAAGCCACTGCCTTGTGTATTGCCCGTATTCGTCACGGGCTTTTTTCTGGAAAACCGTGCCGTTATAGGATTTGCGGAGATTGTAGGGAGGGTCGGCGATGATAAGGTCAACACTTTCCCGCGGCAGAAGCGGCATGACATCGAGGCAGTCGCCGATCACTGTTTTATCAAGGAAATCGTCCGGTGCGGAAAGGGGAGAGGTGATGCTTATACAGCGCGCAAGGTATTCCCGACCTTCCTCAAGCCCGATACGGATCGTCTTGTTTCTGGATGACCTGTCTGCGCCCATGCTCTGCTCTCCTGAATTCATAAATGTAAGCGGAAACATTCTGTTCTCCCGCTTTTGCCATAACGCACAAATAATAGCATATTTTATAGGATTCAACAAGTCTGTTCTCGGCAAAACAGTTAAAAAGTCCGCGAGAGACATTGGAAATATTTATAATGGCATTAAATATTCTTATTGAATGTTTCGCGAATACTTCTCTGTAAAGAGAATTTTGTGCAAAATAGCTGCCGGATGAAATTCCGCCGTTTGATTTCCGTAAAGCGGATAAGGTTTTGTTATTATACCACAAAAAAACATAATTTGTTTTTCCCCGGAGCGGAGAATATACTCATCCTATTAAAGAGCCGGGGGCGAGGGAGTGAGCGGTTTTTTTCCGACAAAAGCGTTGGTACGTTATGTTTTGAGTATTTTCGAGCCTGAAAAAAGCAGAAGTATTTCCGAAAAGCTCTGTGATAAGCCGGGAGTCTGTTCGATTTCCGATGTGATAAGAGCCCTGTATACAAAGTACGGGATCGGAGGAATGCTGAAAGGAGATGCCCTGCTGTTTGGATGGGCCTTGATCCTGACTGCACTCAGCGATCTTCTGCTCGGAAAAAATCCTGTTTTGCGCACGGTGATCGGCGCTCTGCTCTGTCTTTTTATGTGCCGTCCGGCGGATGACGAACCGTCCCGTGCTTTCCTGAAAATTGCATTTATCATCACAAACTGCTCTGTCGGCCAATCCTGGGTGTTGACGGAGCTATTTGTAATACTCTTTGAGCATATCGGTATAGAGGGCACAGACAAATGAGTACATCAAAACAGGATCTATTTGAAAATATACCGATACTGCGGGCAATTATCAAATTGGCGTTGCCAACGGTGATCGGGCAGGTTATACTTGTAATATACAATATGGCGGATACCTTTTTTGTCGGTATGACGGGCAGCGACGAAATGCTGACGGCGGTGACCGTGTGTATGCCGGCATTCATGTTTCTGTCCGCTGTGGCAAATCTCTTCGGCGTGGGCGGGGCGTGCGTGATCTCCCGGGCTTTGGGGAGGAACGATCCGGGCAGGGCATCGGCGTCGTCGGCTTTTGCGTTCTGGGGATGCTTTGGCACAACGCTGCTCTACTCCATGCTGGCATTTCTCTTTGCGGATAGGTTTATTGACCTGCTGGGCGGACAGAATGAAGCGGTACATGGCTTTGCAAGAGAGTATCTGCTGATCACCGTGGTCATCGGAGGAGAGTTTACCGCCATGAATGCCGTCCTGGCGCATCTGATGCGTGCGGAAGGGCGTTCCCTTCATGCAAGCTTCGGGGTGGTGTTAGGCGGGATACTGAACATTGTGCTTGACCCGCTTTTTATGTTTGTGCTGCTTGAGCCGGGATACGAAACACTTGGCGCCGCGCTCGCAACAGCCATCTCCAATGCCGTCGCCTTAGGCTATTATGTCATTATACTGATGAAGAACAGCTCATCTTCCGTACTTGGCTTTGCCCTGTCCGAAGAAGCTTTGATGAACGGCATCCCGGCGGATATCCTGTCCACAGGGCTTCCGGCTTGTCTGATGACGCTTTTTGAAAACATTTCCTATGCGGTACTGGAGCATCTGATGAGCCAATACGGTACGCTCTGTCAGGCGGGTCTCGGCGTGGCAAAGAAGATCAATATGCTCGCTCACTGCATTGTCCGCGGTATGTCGCAGGGAGTTTTGCCGCTGATTGCGTATAATTTTGCAAACCGGAATTATCAGCGGATGAAAAGGGCTACCGGCTGCGCGGCGATGCTCTCTGTGCTGATGGCGGGGCTCTGTATGCTTGCAAGTATGCTGTTTTCCCGGACGCTGGTCGGCGTATTCATTCAAAGCGCTTCAAAGTCGCTGCAATACGGCAGCAGATTTCTGCGTATCCTGTGTCTCGGCGCACCGTTTTCCGCCTGCGCCTATACATTCATTTCCTTCTTTCAGGCAGTCGGGGAGAGCCGCAGGTCGTTCCGGCTTGCTATGATGCGGAAGGGGATCGTAGATATTCCCATGATGTTTGTTCTGGATCGGATCCTTCCGTACAGCGGTATTGTCTGGGCGACGCCGATAGCGGATATTATCTGCTGCATATTCTCCGTTATAATATATTCATCCTATATAAAAGAATTCCGGACCTTTGAAGAGCGCATACAGATATTGCATGATCGAAACCGGGAATAATTGATAAGGACGGTGTGAAAAATGGTAGATCAGAAGATATATTCATTGCTGAAGGTCGCGGAGACCAACAGCATTACAAAAGCAGCGAGCGCATTGTCTTTGACACAGCCGGCTGTCAGTCAGCATATCCAGCAGCTCGAAAAGGAACTGGGCGTTCTGATTTTCGAGCGTACAAACAGCGGTCTCCGTATAACGCGGGAAGGGGAGATCGTGCTGCGTTACGCAAGGAGAATACTAACGCTGGAAGAAAACCTGAGAAACGATATCCTTGACAGTCGAAAAAACATCACGACGCTGCGGGTCGGTATTACGCACACGGCGGAAAGCAATGCCATCGCGGAGACCCTGGCTCGCTATGCGCAGAATCATGACGGCGTAACGATCAAGCTGATCACGGACGGGAACGCGAACCTGTATGAGATGCTCAAGAATTATGCGCTGGATCTTGCCATCGTGGAAGGGAGGATCGCCGATCCTTCGCTGCGTTATTCCCTGCTGGATACGGACTGTATCGTTCTGGCGGTGGCTCCGGATCATCCTCTGGCAAAACGCGATACGGTTTCCATGGAGGAGCTGAAGCGCGAAAAAATGATACTGCGGCTGCCGGATTCCTATACAAGAAATCAGTTTGTCGCGTCACTGGAAAGCCGGAACATGAGTATCAGCGATTTCAACGTGATCCTGGAGATCGACAATATAGCGACGATAAAGGATCTCATACGGCGCGGCATCGGCGTTTCCGTCCTTGCGAAAAGCGCCTGTCAGGATGAGCTTCGCAAGCATAAGATCTCCGTCCTCACGATCGAGAGCCTGAGCATGGTGCGCGAGATCAATGTGGTTTATACCTGCGATTTTGAACATACGGATGTGCTGCACGATATCATCAGCAGCTATAACGGCGACAGCTTTTATTCGGATCGGACATAGAGCCATAAAAAATGCCCCTTGTCTGAACGCCCGACCAAAAGCAACAGACAAGAGACAGGAAATGCACCGCACGGAGCAGGACATAAACCTGCTCCCAATTCTATAATCGTTTTATCAAAAAGATTGACAGGCTTACAACAGTATGTTATTGTAAAACTACAAAAAGAAATGTATTTACATGAAGGGAGTTTGAATATGGGTCCAGAAGCAGAGCGTCAGGACACAAGGAAAGCAATGGCATTTGATTTGATAAATATCATTGACGAAAAGCCTGAGCAAGAGACATATACGGCAGAAGAAATTAAAAAGCTTATCCGTGTATATGTTAATACGGCAGATCAGAAATAAGAGTCAGGAGCGGGATATATAGTCTCGCTCTTTTTTGTCTATTGAAAACCCCACGCTAGACGTGGGGTTTTCAATAGACAAAAGACAGCTCATCCGAAAGGATGAGCTGTCTGAGTGGGGGAAGATGGATTCGAACCATCGAAGGCATTGCCAGCAGATTTACAGTCTGTCCCCTTTGGCCACTCGGGAATTCCCCCCTATTCATTTGTGTCGGTTCGGTGCTGTTGGAGCTGGTGGACGGACTCGAACCCCCGACCTGCTGATTACAAATCAGCTGCTCTACCAACTGAGCTACACCAGCATCTCACCGGCTTGCTTATAATAGCAGAACCCCTTGTATTTGTCAACACTTTTTTATCGAAAACTCAGAAAAGATAAAACACTGGATTATCGAAAAGGGCTGATTGCCTGCCCGAGCCGCGAGAGAGTCCGCGTATTCTGATTATCTTCGTCAATTCCCGGAGGATGACAGGCGGCTGTAAATTTCTGAAAAAAAGATTGACAAAAGCCTCACAAAGTTATAACATAAAAATAAGGCAGAACAAAAAAACGAAAAAGGAGAAAAAATATGGCAGTTTTCAAAGATACTCTCGGTAAGGATTTTCTGGAAAAGTATAACGGTGTTGAGCTGTTTAAGGAGTTTACCCCTAAAGTCGCAAAGCTTCCCTCCCTTATGTACAGACCCTACTACAATAAAAAGGCCGGCGATGTGGTCGAAGTTGCCATAAAGCTCGGACGCTGCACCAGGGAAGAGGCAGACGCTTTGGAAAAGGCATTCAATGAGCGTTATGCGGACAAATAAACCCTTCAACGGATATTGCTTTGCAGTATCCGCTCTTTATTTTTGCCCAAATATTGATTTTCTGACGCAGATCCGGTATAATATAACTATAATAACAGGAGGATATAAAAATGAAAAAATTTGCTAAAGTTCTGCTGATCGTTCTGGCTGCCGCTCTTCTGGGTGCCGTACTCTGCCACTTCTGCCCCTGCTGCAAAAAGGACGAGGGCGAGTGCAGGTGCTGCGGGAAGGTAAAAGACCTTCTGGCAAAGCTCTGCCCCTGCTACAAGGGTTAAGCGGAAAAACAATAGAATATCGTTTTATCTCCGACCGAAAACGGCCGGAGATTTTTCTCTGCAGGAAAATATTTCTGAAACTGTCTGTTCAAAATATAATGCGTCTGCTATAATCATACATATTTTTTGATTCGGAGAAATGAAGATGAACGAAAAAAAGAACAGTGACTCCTTTGTCAGTGCAAAGCTTTTTATCGGCGCTCTGATAATTATTGCCGTTCTCATGCTGGCGGCGTACATAGCCACTCTCATACTTCCGTGCGAGGGGATCCCGTTCTGGAAATGGCTGCTGTCCCCGGTGCTCGTACTGGGCGCGGACGGGAATGTTTCCCTCATTGCGGTCATTGCCTTCCTTCTCATTATAGGCGGCGTTTTCAATGCTCTGGAAAAGGCGGATATACTCGTATATCTGCTGGGCAAGATAGCGGATAAATACGGAGAAAAGAAATACCGGCTCATGGCGGTTGTCATGTTCTTTTTCATGGCGCTCGGCTCCCTGATCGGCTCTTTTGAAGAGTGCGTGCCGATGGTGCCGATCGTTGTGGCGCTGGCGGTAAAGCTCGGCTGGGACCGTATGACCGGCGTTGCGATGAGTCTTCTTGCTGTGGGCTGCGGCTTCGCGGCGGGTGTTTTCAATCCCTTTACCGTCGGTATCGCGCAGGGGATCGCGGGACTGCCGATGTTCTCCGGCGCATGGTTCAGAGGCATAAATTTTGTCTGCATCTATCTTCTGCTTCTGCTGTTCACACGCCGACACGCCAGGAAGATCGACAGGGGAGTGAGCGGCGGCGACAAGAGCGATTTTGTGTCTGACAAAAAGAAAGAGAGAGCCGTGAAGCTTTTTGCGGGGATCGTGATTGCGGGTATTCTGATCGTCCTGAGCTCCGCTTTCATTACGGTCTTGAGAGATTATACCTTTATCATTATCGAAGTCGCTTTTCTGGCGGCGGGGATATCCTCCTGTCTGGTCAGTGGTATGGAAGGGAAGAAGCTTCGGTATTTCTTTTTCAAAGGGCTTGTCTCCATGCTTCCCGCCGTGCTGATGATCCTCATGGCCTCCTCCATAAAGTACACGCTGGAGACTGCCGGTGTGCTGGATGTGATCGTGGAAGGGGCCATATCGCTGGCGGAAAAGCTTCCAGACTGGACGGTCATCATTTTCATTTATCTCTTTGTACTTGTGATGAATTTCTTCATCGCCTCCGGCTCGGCCAAGGCGGTCATGCTCATGCCCCTTCTCATTCCGCTGGCGGAGCCTTTCGGGATCTCAGCACAGCTTGTCATTGTGGCCTTTGCCTTCGGCGACGGGTTTTCCAATGTGTTCTATCCCACCAATCCTGCATTGCTCGTATCTCTCGGTCTGGCGGATACGGGCTATGTGGACTGGTTCAAGTGGAGCGGGAAATTCCAGCTTTTCAATCTCCTGCTCACCTCTCTTCTCCTGCTGCTCGGAAGGGCAATAGGCGTATAAAAACATAGTAGGAGGGAAAAATGGAAAAATCTGTTTCTGCAAGCGAGAAGAATCGCGGTCGGCTCATGATATTGGGCACGGCCTTGCTCTGGGGACTTGCCGGCGTGTGCGTAAAATCGATCTGCTGGAGCTCTCTGTCCATCATGGCGGTAAAAAGCTTTACAAGCATGATATCTATGGGAATTATGCGGAAAAGCTTCCGGGTGCGTTTGACGAAGAAAAATGTGCTCTGCGCCCTGCTCGCGGCTTCGACAAGCCTCCTGTATATGATGGGCATAAAGAACACCACCGCCGGAACGGCGATCGTGCTTCAATATACGGCCCCGATCCTGATCCTGGTTTTCAATATTCTTTTTTATCACAAAAAACCCGATGGGAGAGAGATACTTATTGTCACTGCGGTTTTTGCCGGGTGCGTTCTCTCTTTCGCCGACGATATGGGAGCGGGGCATCTGCTGGGCAATATCCTTTCTCTGGCCTCCGGCGTCACCTATGCGCTGCAGATCATGATGTTTTCCCGGGACGGTGTGGATGCCGATGACAGTATGATGCTGTCCAATATGATGGGCTTTGTCGTTGGCGCTCCGTTCCTTTTCTTTGATAAGGGTATAGCTCTGACCACTCCGACAACGGTGATCTGGCTCGTGATCATGTGCCTTTTCCAGTATTCCCTTGCCAATATCCTTTACGTCCGGGGCTGCAAGACGGTGAGCGATATCGAGTGCTCCCTTCTGATGACGCTGGAACCTATTTTCAACCCCATCCCCGTGGCGATCTTCTGCGGCGAGACCATGGGAAGAAAAGCGATCATCGGCTTTGTGATCGTGATCGCGGGAATCATTGTATATACCCTTACATCCAAAAAACAGAATGCGGCCTGAACGGAATGCTTTATAACAAGGAAAGTCTCTTAATACCGGAACAGAGCATAATACAGGCTCTGCCCTAACTGCTGACATAGAGCCGATTCTGCTCAGCGTCCGGCATTTTCCTTCACGTATCGCATAACGTAGTCTGCAAACCTTCTGGTAGCGGGACCGGCCTTTTCGGATGCGGCGATCGCCATGCCGATGGTTCGCCTTGCCTCCGGCACCAGAGGCAGCATTAACAGGCGGTCGTGACGACCTTTGAGAAGAAGCTCCGGCATGATGCTTATTCCGAGACCCTGCTCCACCATAGCAATAATCGCATAATCATCCTTTGTGTAAAAGCGCACGTTCGGTTTGACACCGGCCGCATCGAGCGCACGCCTCGCGTCGTGGTCTGAGCTTTGCAGAAGACTGATAAAAGGCTCCCTTTCACACTCTATCAATGGGAATCTCGGGTAATTGGAAAAGCGGCTGTCCTCCGGGAGAATGGCAAGAAGCCTGTCTTCCATCAGCGCCACCGTTTCGCATTCAAGCTCGCTGGGAACCGTTATGAAGCCGATATCGATGCTCCCGTCTTTTATCCAGCGGTCAACGTCGTTGTAGTCGCCGTTGAGAAGCTTTATTTCCACATTCGGGTAGTCCTGCTGAAAACGCTTTAATATGGCCGGCAGCCAGTGAACGGCTACGGAAGTAAACGAACCTACGCGCACTGTACCGGAGTCGAGCCCGCGAATGGATGAGACGGTCTGGCTGAGCTGTTCTGCGCTGTTCAGAAGATTCCGGACAGCCGGCATGAGCCTTTCACCCTCGGCTGTGAGTTTGACTCCCGCTCGGGTCCTTGTGATCAGCGCAAAACCCAGCTCTTCTTCGAGTCCCGCGATGCTGTGACTGACAGCGGACTGTGTACAGCCCAGCTTATCCGCCGCCGCAGTGAGACTGCCCTCTTCCACGGCGGTTGCCAGCGCACAGTATTTTGATATATTCATTCCGAAAACCACCTTTATGAAAAAAATTCATGTTTACATGAATACTATTAAAGCCGTTACTATTATAGCCGATAATCGGCTTTTTTCAAGAGAAAAAAACTTTTTTCCCCTTGCGGACTGTTTTTTTTAGGGTATAATCACACACAGTTAAAAGAAGAGAGGTTTTTTCTATGGCAATATCATCTGTTTACATTCTTATAGCTGTTGTGGTATATCTTGTGGGGATGCTGGCAATCGGTTTCCGCTATTCGGACAACAAAACCTCGGAGGACTTCTATCTCGGCGGCAGAAAGCTCGGCCCGATCGTTACCGCGATGAGTACCGAGGCTTCGGATATGAGCGCGTATCTGCTGATGGGCGTTCCGGGACTTGCGTTTTTCTGCGGTGTTGCCGAAGCGAGCTGGACGGCGATCGGCCTTTCGGTCGGTACTTATCTCAACTGGCTTATTGTGGCAAAGAGACTGCGCCGGTATAGCTCCGTCACCGGGGCGATCACCGTGCCGGATTTTCTTTCCAAGCGTTTCCGCGACAACACCAGGCTCATTGAGATCCTCGGCGCTGTAACGATCATTGTTTTCTTTGTACCCTACACCGCCTCCGGCTTCTCTGCCTGCGGCAAGCTCTTCAACAGCCTTTTCGGTTTTGACTATATGACCTCCATGATCGTCTCTGCCGCTGTCATCGTTACCTACTGCGCGCTGGGCGGCTTTATGGCGGCATCCGTCACAAGTCTTATTCAGTCCGTCGTTATGACCGTGGCTCTTGTGATCGTCCTTTTCTTCGGCATCAACAAGGCGGGCGGCTGGAGCGTTGTCTGGGAAAATGCCAAGGCGATCCCCGGCTACCTCAGCTTCACCACCTCCACCAGCATCAACGCGACAGAGGCGGTAAAGGGAAGTTTTGGGGCGCTCCCCATCTTCTCCACGCTTGCCTGGGGCTTCGGCTACTTCGGTATGCCTCACGTGCTGGTACACTTTATGGCTGTGGAAAGCGAAGAAAAGCTCGATATTTCCCGCCGTGTCGGCTCCATCTGGTGCATCGTCTCTCTGGCGGTTGCCGTCGTCATCGGTATCGTCGGCTACAGCGTGGCCAAGGCCGGTGTCATCGCCATGCCGGATTCCGAGCCGACCGCCGAGAATATGATCGTCAACATCTCCGCGGTTCTTGCCGAGGTCGGCGTGTTCCCCGCCATCGTTGCCGGTATCATCATCGCAGGCATCCTTGCCGCGACCATGTCCACCGCCGATGCGCAACTTCTGGGCGCTGCTTCCGGCGTTACCTATAATCTCATCAACAATGTCTTCGGCGTAAAGCTTGACGACAAGAAAAATATGCTCTTTGCCCGCCTCACCGTTATCGTCGTAGCAATCTTCGGTGTGATCTTTGCTTCCAATCCCAACAGCTCCATCTTCCGTGTCGTCTCCTTCGCGTGGGCAGGCTTCGGCGCTACCTTCGGTCCGGTCATGCTCTTCAGCCTCTTCTGGAAGCGCGCAAACAAGTGGGGCGCGATCGCAGGTATGTTCACCGGCGCCGTGATGATCTTCGTGTGGAAATTCGGTATTGCCAAAATCGGCGGGATCTTTTCTATCTATGAGCTTCTCCCCGCGTTTATCATCTCCTGCATCGTGATCGTTATCGTCTCCCTGTGTACCGGGGAACCCGAGGATGAGATCGTAAAGGAATTCGAATCTGTATGATCCCACGGAAATAAATCATGGCAGCAAATCTGCTTTTTCAGACTTGCTGCCATATTTTTTCTTCGTGCGTAATGTACTTTTTATACTGATTCTCATTAAAAAGTAGACAAAGTCACCTTTTTATAGCGCCGTCAGGTGCGTTGAGAATAGTATTATTTTACACCCTTTTGCAGAATAAAACATCCGTATGTCTGCGTTTCACTGGTCGATACGGTGGCGTAGGCTTTTTTCCCTTCCTCGTAAAACTTGCTGCGCTCAACGGTTCCGATGCAGTCCGCTGAATACCCGGCCTTCGTAAGGACTTCTTTTGCTTTGACCCACAGTTCGGGAACGCCGACATCTACGCCTGAATCGGCGTCGGGCACGATGTGAAGAAAGGGCTTGTCGCAGTATTCGTCATCCAGCGGCATAAGCTTCAGGATCGCTTCGATCATTTCCACCGAACCGACGCCTTTGGCCTGAACGACTCTCCCGGTAGGAGTTTTGGAAACAGCGGGATAAAAATGATCTGCTATAACGATCGTATCCCCGTGCCCCATGTCATAAAGGATCTTTAAAAGATCGGAATCTATACATTCGGGTATTCCTCTCAGCATACTTTCTGCCTCCTGTAATATAATAGAATGTGTAGCGTTTCGGAGCTTTATCTGCCGGTATCCCAGCTTATGAAGCGATTATACCGCATATAGTGCAAAACGTCAAACACTATTCCGAAACGGGCAATACATCCGATAACGGGGACGGTATGCCGGTTCCGGAACGACTGTCCGGCAGATCGGACTGTCCTGCTCTGACCGGCTTCCGGCAGGAGCCTGCCTCCTGCCGGAAAAAACCAATCTGAACCATTGACTGTAACAGCCTCGGAAAAGCCAGGGAGGAACGATATGAAATTTTCCATGCTGCTTCTTCTGATCATAATTGTACTTGTTTTTTTCGGCACAAATATTTATATATCCTGTCGGCTCTATCAGTGCTTTCACGCGCTTATTCGAAATCTCAATATGCTTTGGTTCGGCATATTCTGTCTTGTGCTGACAGCGGCGGCGATCGTTTCCGTCCTGCGCTCCGATCTTGCTCTGAGCCGATCCGTAAAGTACGCTCTCGGTATTTACGGCGGGTATTGGATGGGAGCGTATGTATATCTGCTGCTGACTTTTATTGCGGCCGATATCCTGCTTCTGATCCTCGGCGCTTTAAAGATCATACCGCTTCCCGCAAAAGCTTCGGCGCGGTGTATTTCCGGGATAGCCGCCATCGTCATTACAGCGGTCATTCTTACGGCGGGAACTGTTCATGCCGATCATCCTGTTCACCGATCATATGATGTAAAGACGGAAAAGATCAGGGACGGAAGGGAATGGAGGATCGTTCTGGTGAGCGACCTTCACATCGGCGCTGTAAGATCGGAGGAGCGGCTCGAAAGACTTGTGAACGAAATAAACGCCGAGAAGCCGGACGTAGTGTGCATTGCGGGAGATATATTCGATAACGACTTTTCCGCCATACTCGATAAAGAGAAGTGTGCCGAAACGCTTGGAAGTATAGATGCGAAATACGGCGTCTATGCCTGCCTCGGCAACCATGACGCGGGGAAAACGGCGAAGGATATGATCGGTTTTCTGCCGCAGTGCCGTATAACGCTGCTGGCGGAGAGCTATGAGGTCATTGACAAAAGTCTTATTCTTGCCGGACGGCTTGACTCATCCCCCATCGGCGGATACGGAGACAGAATACGCGGCGATTTTTCGGACTTTATGAAAGGCGCGGACAATGATCTCCCGGTGATCGTCCTCGACCACACGCCGTCTCATATCGATGAATATCCGGATTCTGCGGATCTTATCTTAAGCGGACACACGCACCGCGGACAGATCTTTCCCGGATGTCTTATTACAAGGAGACTGTTTACCGTGGATCACGGCCTTTATCGGGAAAACGAAGCTTCGCCTGCCGTCATCGTGACCTCCGGAGCAGGGACGTGGGGCTTGCCTGTGAGGGTAGGCAGTGACAGCGAGATCGTTTCCGTAAGACTTACGGGGAAATAGAATAAAAAAACCAGCAGTTATCGGAGAAAGAACCGAAAAACTGCTGATTTTTTTACTTATACTGATTCTCATTAAAAAGTTCTGCTTTTTATTGGAGAATAGTATTAAATTTTTTGCCAGAGCAGCAGATTATCTTCAAAAAGGACGTTCAGCCGACCGGTATCCTTCAGCCACGCGAGATACGACCGGACGGTACTGCCGACCAGTACATACTGCTCAAAATTCATATCCAGAGCGTAATCGGCAAAAAGCTTTTGCAGGATAAACTCAAAGGGAACCGGCTTTTCGCAGACCGAGACGAGCTTTTCCGCGATCTCGTGCACTATATCAATGTTGTACTGTGCAAGGGGAGCGATATCCTCCGCCGCGGCGGCATGGGACGGGATAAACAGCCTTGCCTGCATGGTCTTTACCTTTTCGAGAGTTTTCAGATACTCGGCCACATCGTAGATAAAGCCGATCCGATACTTTTCAAGCGTCTCTTTGCTTGAAAGGCAGTCAGCAAGGTAAACCACATCGTCCGGTGTGCGAAAACCCACCATGCTGAAAAAGTGTCCGGGAAGAGGAACGATCTCAAAACCTTCCGGCAGGGAGGAGCCTGTCAGCTCCTGCGCGCCGCTCTCCTGCGCCAGAAGGAATTTGTGGCGCAGTTCCTTCGGCGGAAAGGCGCCGTACAGAAATGACGGTTCCAGAATGGGATTGCGGGTAAAAGCGCAGTCGATTCCGGGAGCATAGATCCGGCAGCCGGTCTGCTTCTGAAGATACTGGTTGCCTCCGATATGGTCGGCGTTGGAATGGGTGTTGTATATCGCTGTGAGACGCCAGTTGTTTGCGTCCAGAATCTGACGGACTTTTCGCCCTGCTTCCTTGTCGTTTCCGCTGTCGATCAGACAGACGTCCCGGTCATTTATCCGGACAAGCCCGATTTTGGCCGGACTTTGAATATAATAGCTTTGCTGAGAAACCTGTATCAGTTCATACATTGCCTTTATACCTTCCGCTGCCTGCGCTCCGCCCGGCGGAGTGTCAGGATCTGTTTTCTTCCTCAAATTTTACAAGAACGCTGTCCACCCGGCGTCCGTCCATTTTGAGAACGGTGACGGAGAAGTTTTCGTAGTCAAAGCTGTCGCCCTCTTTGGGGTAGCCGCCGAACATTTCCATTGTCCAGCCGCCGACCGTACTGCTGTCGGCGTCGAAGGCTTCTTCGCGGATGCCTACGAGCTCCAGGAAATCCGAGATGACCATATCGCCGTCCAGCTCAAATTCGCCCTCGGTGCGGCGGACGACTTCCGGCTCGACCTCGTCGTGTTCATCCCAGATATCGCCGACGATCTGTTCGAGCACGTCCTCCATCGACAGTACGCCGAGCGTTCCGCCGTATTCATCGGAGACGACCGCCAGATGCTGTCTGGCTTTTTTGAGCTGATTGAGGACGGCGGGAAGCTTCATGGTCTTATAGACATAGCAGGGGGGCATGAGGAGCTCACGGATATCTGCGTGACCGTCATCGGTCATGGCTTTGAGAAAATGGTTGAGATAGAGAATACCGATGATATTGTCGATACTGCCTTCATATACGGGGATGCGGGTATGGGTGGAATCCTCGATCACACAGAGGATATCTTCCCAATCGTCCTCGATATCGATGGCCTCGACGTCCACACGCGCTGTCATGACTTCGAAGGCGGCGATTTCGGAGAAGTCTATCGCAGCCTGCACGAGCTCGGACTGATCCTCATCCAGAACATCCTCATCCTCGGCGGTCTCGATGATGGACTGCAGCTCTTCCACGGCTTCCTCGCTGCTGTCACCGGCACTGTCACCCTTCATCCGGAAGGTGAGCAGGTTAATAAGCTTCACCACGACCCAGATCACCGGGCTTAAAACGATCATCATAAAGCGCACCGGGCGGGAATAAGCGACCGCCATGGAATTGGCATTTTTTTTGGCAACGATTTTGGGGATCGTTTCACCGAAAACGATGACAAGCACGGTGATCGCGGCCGTGACCGCCCAGGCATAGTTGTCATTGCCGACCGCCGTGATCAGCGCGACCGAGGCAAGAGAGGAGGCGGCGATATTGACAAGATTGTTACCTATTAAAATTGCGCTGAGCGCGTTGTCATAGTTTTCAACGATCTTAAGGGCAAGGGCGGCGCGCTTGGAGCCGCTGTCCCTCATGCTCTCAAGTCTTAAGGTACTGCAGGAGGAATAGCTCATCTCCGCCCCCGAGCAGAACGCGGAGAGCGCTATGCATACGATGATGCCGATAATATATACATAGACGGTGCTCATTCTTCACGGCCTCCTTCCTCTTCCTCGGGAAGCAGAGAGACCCTGAGCTTCATGATCCGGTGATTATCCATTTCTTCGATCGTCACCCTGAGATGGTGATAGGAAAAGCTGTCCCCACAGGCGGGAATGGATGGAAACTGCTCGTAGGCCCATTCGCCCATGAGCGTGTTGATAAGCTCTTCGTCCTCCTCGGGATCTTCAAAGCCGACGCGCTCGAATGCATCGCTGACCGATTCGTCCGCCTCCACAAGGAAGCTCCCGTCACTTAGCTCAACGATGGGTTCTTCGACCGTGTCCTCTTCGTCCCAAATCTCGCCGACAAGCTCTTCAAGCATATCCTCCATCGTGACGATGCCGAGAGTACCGCCGTAGTTATCGGTGACGACGGCAATGTTGAGCTTGCGTTTGGACATGACGGGCAGAAGCTCGTCGATGTTGGTGCTCTGATGGACAAAATACGCCTCGTCTATGAGAGAACGCACATCGATACCGTTTCCGTTTTTGAGATACGCCTTGATAAACTTTCGGATCTGAAGAACACCGATGATGTTGTCGATGCTGTTTTCGTAAACGGGAATGCGGCTGTGCGGCTGTGCTTTGATGAAAGCAAGCATCTCGTCGGGACTGTCGGAAATGTCGAGCGCCGCAAGATCGACTCTCGGCGTCAGAACACTTTCCACCGTAACGTCGCCGAACTGCAGCGCAGAGGAAATAAGATCGCTCTGCTGTTCGTCAATCGTGCCGTCTTCCGCCATATCCTCAATGATGTCATAGAGCTCATCCTCGGTGACGGAGACGGGATTTTCGCTCTTCGTGAGCTTTGCGGCTGCCTCACCGATCACTGTAAGAAAATAGGAAAGCGGCTTGAAGAGCGTCATGATCGCCGTGAGGATGCCGGAGCTTGCGATGGCGATGCTTTCACTGTACTTTTTCCCGATGCTTTTCGGCAGCATCTCCCCTAAAAAGAATACAACGACCGTTGTAATAAGCGTACTTACGGAGACCGCGCCCACGCCCCAGCGTTTGGTAACGGCGACAGTGACGATGGATGCCGCCGCGATATGGACGATATTTGTTCCGATCAGTATGGTGGTAATGGCTCTGTCAAAATTTTCAAGCACCCACAGAGCCTTGTGTGCTTTACTTACGCCGCGGTCGGCGGCGAGCTTGATTTTGGTTTTCGAGGCCGAGGCAAAGGCTGTCTCGGTGACAGCAAAAAACATGGCACACACCAGAAGTGCGCTGACAATGACCCACGGCAATCGACTGCCATCATCCATTGTAGGATCTCCAACTCCTTTGTATCCGGCATAAGCCGATATTTTACAGTTTAATATACCATGCTTTACATACAGCGTCAATAAATAACTTGTAAATAATTCAGGGGAGGTATGGCAAGAGTGGAGAGTGGAGAGTGGAGTGTGGAGAGAAAAAATGTCTTGCCATATTATTGTGCCTGTGGTAAAATATCTGCCGTAAAAGCACAATTTCAAAGATAAGAGGAGCTGTTACTATGTCAGGTCATTCCAAATGGCACAATATACAGAAAACAAAGGGCGCGGCGGACGCAAAACGTGCGCAGGCCTTCACCAAGATCGCCCGTGAAATGATAGTTGCCGTCAAGGAAGGCGGCGGCGGTGATCCGCGTAGCAATTCCAAGCTCGCCACCGTTATTGCCAAGGCCAAGGCCGCCAATATGCCCAACGACAATATCAAGCGCACCATTGATAAGGCTCTTGGTTCGGGCAATACCGATAACTACGAAAAGATCGTATATGAAGGCTACGGTCCGCAGGGCGTTGCCGTTATTATCGAGACCATGACCGATAACCGTAACCGTACTGCCGGTGAAATGCGCCACTACTTCGATAAGTACGGCGGAAACATGGGCGCTGCCAACTGCGTTTCCTGGTCCTTCGACCGCAAGGGCGTGATCGTCATTGACAACGAGGACGAGGAGCTGGACGAAGATGAGGTCATGATGGACGCGTTGGATGCCGGCGCTGCCGACTTTGAGTCCGAAGGCGAAGTCATGAATGTCTACACCACGGAGGACGATCTTGCCGCCGTCGCCGACGCTCTCACCGCGAAGAAGTACACCCTTCTCTCCGCGCAGGTCGAGATGCTGCCCCAGAACGGCTATATCAAGCTCACCAACGAGGACGATATCAAAAATATGCAGAAGATGCTGGATATGTTCGAGGACAACGACGATGTTCAGAACGTCTGGCACAACTGGGAAGACGCGGAGTAAAAGTTTATATTGTATCGGAAATGCTCCCGCTGCCAAAGATGATATGATCCCCCTAAAGTTGACCAGGGAAAAACGAAAGTCAGCATTAGGGGGATCATACTATATCAAAACGAAAGCAAAGCGCAAAATGGATGCGGGAAAGAGTAAGGGAGTATCCTGAGGGAAAAGGATCGTACGAACGATAGCTGTACGCAAATGCGTAAACGCCGGGAACCTTACCGTTTTCCCTTTATCAGGTTGTTTGCGGTCATGATGATATGCAGCAGAAAATAGTTTTTCGTGCGGATGCAGAAGTGAATAAGCTTATATTTCCCGCTCATATTCTTAACATAGGGGTTTTTCGGATAATCGGGAAATTTTTTCTTATAATCCTCAAAAAGCATATCCTGAACATTGCTTTTCCGGTCGGCTGAATTAACTCTCACAATGGATGTGATGACCTCGTGATGAAAAGCGGCAAATTCGAGCTGGGAGAAATACTTTTCATACAGCCCGGCATGGCGGAAAGCGTCAAGCATGGCATTTACAGCCGGAATGATCTCAAGATTACGTTCTGTATTTTTGTTGTTGGTAATCGAACCGGCACGCTGCAGATAATTATGCCAGGGCTTATGGACGGACAGAAGCTTTTTTGCATGGGTGTATAGTCGGAAGGTGACATACATATCCTCGTACCATACCCGGCCGGGATAGTAGATCCTGTTTTCGGTGAAAAGAGAGCGGCGGTAGATCTTGTTCCAGGCCGAGGGCATCTCAAAAAGTAGTTCGGGGAAAGCTTCCAGCGTAAACTCTCCCTCATAAGCACAGCCGTGAATATACTTGAGAAGTCTGCCGTCCTCATTAACGGAACGGGTGTCAAAAAACAGAATATCAAAATCCCGCTCCGAGAATGCAAGCATCTCCGGGATCGCGCCGGGAGAAAGCCAGTCATCGCTGTCGAGAAAGACGATATACTCCCCGCGTGATGCATCGATCCCCACATCCCGGGCAGCGCCGAGACCGCCGTTTTCCGTGGTGATGACCTTTATCAGCTCCGGAAATCTTTCGGCGTATTTCCGGCAGAGCTCGGGAGAGGAGTCCGTGGAGCCGTCATTGACGATGATGATCTCATAACCTGAGATTTCGGGATAAATCACCGAATCAAGGCATTTCACCAGATATTTTTCGACATTATAAACCGGTATGACCACTGAAAGCTTTATCATGGATCTGTTCTCCGTGCACAATTTACATATTTATTACATTTTATCACGCTTATTCACGTCTTGCAAGATGAAAAACACTTGATTAAAGGAGTGCATTTGGTATATAATCAAAAAGAAATTTTTCATCAGAAACGATCGGAGATCATCATGAGCAGAAATAAAGAAGAGTTAACACCGGAAGAGAAAGAGGCAAGAGAGCTTGCAAAGAGAAGAGATATCTATGACTGGATACAGTGTCTTTCGGGAGCGCTGATCGTCTGTGTCGTCATGTTCGTGTTCTTCTTCCGTGTGATTGACGTCAAAGGTACTTCCATGGTGCCCACTCTCCAGAATCAGGACAAGATGCTGGTTTCGGGCCTTTTTTATAAGCCGAAAGCCGGAGACATCGTCGTTTTCAAGAAGGATGAATACAGCCCCAACAAGGCTCTTGTGAAGCGCGTGATCGCAACGGAGGGGCAGAAAATAAACATCGACTTTGACAAAGGCATCGTCTATGTGGATGAAAAGCCTATTGAAGAGAACTATATCAACGATATCACTCTGACAAAGCTTGACTTTATCGGTCCCAAGACCGTTCCGGAGGGCTGTGTGTTCGTTATGGGCGACAACAGGAATATGTCTACCGACAGCCGCAAAAATGAGATCGGCATGGTGGACAGCCGCCTGATCATCGGAAAGGTCTATTGCGTCCTCTTCCCGCTGAAATCTTTTGGTTTAGTTAAATAAAGGGAGAGACGATGGAAAACAACATCTACGAAAAAATGAACATCCAATGGTTCCCCGGTCACATGACCAAGGCACAGAGAATGATCGGGGAAAACATAAAGCTCGTGGATGCCGTTGCAGAGATACTGGACGCAAGAATACCCTGTGCCAGCCGAAACCCCGATATTGGCACTCTTGCCGCGGACAAACCGCGGCTTGTCATTTTGAACCGCTGTGACCTCGCCGATGAAAAGGCAACGAAGCGATGGAAAAAGTTTTTTGAGGACAGGGGACAGGCAGTGATCGAGTGCGACGCGAGATCCGGAAAGGGCGTTAACGCTTTTGTGCCCGCCGTTCGCAGGCTGCTGGCGGATAAGATGGCTGCGTATGAGGCAAAAGGGCAGAGCGGGAGAACGCTCAAAGTCATGGTGCTCGGCATACCCAACGTCGGGAAATCCACTTTTATCAATAAGGTCGCCGGACGGAAAGCCGCTTTAGCGGGGGATAAACCCGGCGTAACCCGGGGAAAGCAGTGGATCAGCATCGACCGCTCGCTTGACCTGCTGGATACCCCGGGTATCCTCTGGCCAAAGTTTGAAAATCAGCAGGTAGGGGAGCTCCTTGCCATTACCAATGCCATCAAGAGCGATATCATCGACAAGGAAACGCTCGGCGCGAACTTCATGCTGAGACTCAGAGAGTATTATCCCGAGGCTCTGGAAGCAAGATATAAGTTCACGCCCGACCCTGCGGCAAACGGCTTTGAGCTTCTGGAACAGTGTGCGAAAAAGCGGGGATTTCTCATATCCGGAGGCGAGTACGATATAGAGCGCATGGCCTCGACGCTTTTAGGGGAATACCACGAGGGAAAACTGGGAAAAATAACATTGGAGCTGCCGGATGACGGAACTGTGGAGTATTGAAAACGAAATATATGCCTCGGGAGTGAATATCCTGTGCGGAGTTGACGAGGCCGGTCGGGGACCTCTGGCGGGACCGGTTTGTGCCGCGGCGGTCATCCTTCCTCAGAATCTTGAGATCAAAGGTCTGAACGATTCCAAAAAACTCAGCGAAAAGCAGAGAGAAGAGCTTTATTCGATCATCTGTCAGGAGGCGATTTCCTACGGGATCGCCTTTGCCGAGGTGGAGGAAATTGAAAAGCTGAACATTCTGGTAGCCACTTTTGTCGCTATGAACCGGGCAATCGGAAATCTTTCGGTCGTTCCGGAGCTTGCGCTGATTGACGGAAACCGTACAAAAGGAATCGAAGTACCGGCAAGAGCGATCGTCAGGGGCGACAGTAAATGTGCCGATATTGCTGCGGCGTCGATCCTTGCCAAGGTCACAAGGGACAGATATATGCTGAAAATGGCAGAAAAGTATCCCGAATATCGCTTTGAAAAGCACAAGGGCTATGGTACAAAGCTTCATTATGAGGCACTGCGGGAATACGGACCGTCACCGATCCATAGAATGAGCTTTCTGAGGAAGATGCACTGATGAACATCGGCGTGAGCGGAAAATTCGGAGAGGATAAGGCCGCAGAATATCTCCGGAAAAAAGGATATAAAATAATACAGCGCAATTTTTCCTGCCGGTCGGGAGAAATCGACATCATTGCGGAAAATGATGAATATCTGGTGTTCGCCGAAGTAAAGCTCCGGAGAAATGACCGGTACGGTGAGGCGAGGGAATTCGTTACTTACGACAAGCAGCAGAAGATCATCCGAACGGCGTCGCTGTATCTCAGTCAGTATGATAAGGAGAAACAGCCGCGCTTTGATGTGATCGAGGTGTACGCACCGAACGGCATTTTTTCACCGGTAAGGATAATCCATCTGGAAAACGCTTTTATGTAAGCGGGAGATACCGAGTCTCCCGTATTGATCAGTCGCTTGTCCCCCGGGGGCAGAAGGTCGAGCAGTAGGTCTCGCCCTTTGTGCAGGCTCTCTCGTTCTGAACACTGATCCTGCCGGCGTTGCAGCGGCAGTCGATGGTGTTGTATTTGCAGTTTGTTACTTCACAGCCTACACCGGGGTTGGAATCATTGCGTTTTTTATCACTCATGTCCGTTCTCCTTTTCATTTGGGTACGCGGTTAGTATCTGCAAATCGCTTTAATTTATTCGGAGGAAATAATGGCTCTTTATGCAATCGGAGATCTGCATTTATCCCTGGCAAAGGATAAGCCGATGGATATTTTCGGCGACCGGTGGGAGAACCATACCGAAAGGATCGCCGAAGGCTTCTCCGGACTGCATGAGGACGATATCTGCGTGATCTGCGGGGATCTGAGCTGGGGAATGGGGCTTGATGAGACTCTTCCCGATTTTAAGTTTGTCGATTCGCTGCCGGGGAAAAAGATCATCCTGAAAGGCAATCACGACTATTGGTGGTGTACGGCCACAAAAATCAAGAATTTCTTTGCGGAAAACAATATAACAACGGTCGATATTTTATATAATAATTTCTTCGAGTACGGCGAATACGCCATCTGCGGCACACGCGGCTGGTTTTTTGAAGAGGAAAAGGGCGGGGAGCATGACCGAAAAATAATGCTCCGCGAATGTCTGCGTCTGGAAGCTTCTCTGAAAGCCGCCGGTGACAGAAAAAAACTGGTATTTCTGCACTATCCGCCGAAATACCAGTTCTATACCTGCCCGGAGATCGTTGAGCTTCTGAAAAAATACGAAGTAAGGCTCTGCTGCTACGGGCATATTCACGGAAAGGGCTGCCGCTATGCTCTGAACGGCTGGAGCGGAGGTACAGAATATAAGCTTGTATCGGCAGACAGCGTAATGTTTGCTCCCGTAAAACTGCCGTATTGAAAATATCCCGAAAAAAAGCCGGAAATAATAAATTATCATTGATTTTATAAAAGGAATCTGTTATCATATATAAGGTTATGCACAGATATAGGAGGAAACAAATAATGTTAGTTAAGAACGTAGAGAAAAACGAAAATAAGACCGCAACATTTCAGGTCGAGACCGACAAGGCAGAATTTGAAGCTGCTGTAAATAAGGCATATCTTAAGAATAAGTCTCAGATATATATTCCCGGCTTCCGCAAGGGCAAGGCTCCCCGTGCTGTCATCGAAGGTATGTACGGCGCGGAGGCATTTTATCAGGACGCCTGCGATGAGCTGGCTCCTCAGGCCTTTGAGTTCGGTCTTACCGAGTCCGGTCTGAGAATGGTCGGCGCCCCCGCCATGAAGGATATGAAGATCACCGACGAGCGCACGGCAGAGTTCACCTTTGAGATTACTCTTTATCCCGTGGTAACTCTCGGACAGTACAAGGGCATTGAGGCTGAGAAGCCCGCAGTCGAGATTAAGGACGAGCAGGTCGATGCCGAGGTCGAATCCGTCCGCCGCCGCAATGCACGTATGATCACCATAGAAGACCGTGCAGCCCAGATGGGCGATACCGCCAATATTGATTTTGACGGTTATCTGGACGGTGAGCGTTTTGAAGGCGGCAAGGCAGAGGGTTATTCTCTCGAACTTGGCTCCAATTCCTTCGTCCCCGGTTTTGAGGAGCAGGTCGTCGGTATGCAGATCGGTGAAGAGAAGGATATCGATATCACCTTCCCCGAAAATTATGTTGAGAATCTCGCCGGCAAGGCCGTCGTTTTCAAGATCAGGCTCAACTCCCTCACTTACCCCGAGCTTCCCGAGCTGGACGACGAGTTTGCAAAAGACGTTTCCGAGTTCGATACTCTCGAAGAGTATAAAGCCGACGTCCGCGCTAAGCTTGAAAAGACCGCACAAGATCAGGCGGAGTCCGCTTTCCGCACTGCCGTTGTCAACAAGGCCTGCGAGAATATGACCGTGGATATTCCGTCTGTCATGATCGACGCCAAGGTCGAGGAGATCGTCCGCAACTATGCCGCAAACTACGGCTTTGCCGATCAGAATACCTCTTTTGAACAGCTCAGACAGATGATGGGTCTTACCGATGAAGTCATCAATATGTCCATCCGTCCCGGCGCGGAGCTTCAGGTCAAGTCTGACCTTCTCTTTGAGGCGGTCGTCGAGGCAGAGAGCCTTGAGATCACCGAGGATGATCTCAAGGAGTATGTCAGGAAGGTTTCTGAGTCCACGAAGATCAGCGAGGAAGATGTCGTCAAGTACTTCGGTATGGATTATATCAAGGAAGAATACAAGAAAGAAAAGGCCACCAATGTTGTCTTTGAGAGCGCTGTTGCGGTGGCTCCCAAGGCTTCTGGGGAAAGCGAAAACTGAGATAAGCCCCGAAAGACCAGAAAAACCGCAGGATCCGAAGAGGATGCGGAATAATTTTCCGGGAATAAGGATATGCTCTCTTGGATGCTGATGAACGAAAAGGAGAGTTGCATTATGAGTTTGGTACCCTATGTAGTAGAACAGACAAGCCGCGGCGAGCGTTCCTATGATATTTTTTCTCGCCTTTTAAATGACCGTATCATTATGCTTTCGGAAGAAGTGAATGATACCACGGCAAGTCTTATCGTCGCCCAGCTTCTTTACCTGGAAGCGCAGGACCCGGATAAGGATATTCAGTTTTATATCAACAGCCCCGGCGGGAGCGTTACCTCCGGTCTTGCCATATACGATACCATGCAGTACATCAAGCCCGATGTCTCTACGATCTGTATCGGTATGGCCGCATCTATGGGTGCGTTTCTCCTCTCCAGCGGAGCGAAGGGAAAGCGTATCGCTCTGCCGAATGCCGAGATCATGATTCATCAGCCCTCCGGAGGAAGCCGGGGACAGTGTACGGATATCCAGATCCAGGCGGAACAGATCCTCAAAATAAAGCAGAGACTCAATTCCATCCTTGCTGCCAACACCGGCAAATCCGTTGAGCAGACCGAAGCCGACTGTGAAAGGGATCATTTCATGACGGCCGAGGAAGCGCAGAGCTACGGTCTCATTGACAAGGTAATATACAAACGCTGATACCTTTATTTAGATTATTTATGGGGGAACACACTGTTCCCCCATATTTTCAAAAAAACTATTATCTCTTTTGGGGGATCATTATGGCAAAAATGGATGACAGAAGGAGCATTCGGTGCTCGTTTTGCGGGAAGCCGCAGTCGATGGTCGATAAGATGATTTCCGGAAACGGATGCTATATTTGCGGCGAATGCATAGAAATGTGTGCAAGTATTATCAGCGAGGGCGAAACAAAGGGGAAAAAGAATAAAAAAGCGGAAGCTTATGACGGACTTCCTCTGGCTTTTGAAAAGCTGCCCAAGCCGATGCAGATCAAGGAGCGTCTGGATCAGTACATTATCGGGCAGGATAAGGCCAAAACAGCCCTGTCCGTTGCGGTATATAATCACTATAAACGCATCATGTTCCACCCGGAGAATGATGTTGAGCTTCAGAAAAGCAATATACTGCTGATCGGGCCTACCGGAAGCGGCAAGACCCTGTTTGCTCAGACCCTTGCCAGAATGCTGGATGTGCCTTTTGCGATCGCCGATGCAACGACCCTGACCGAGGCCGGCTATGTGGGCGAGGACGTGGAGAATGTCATCCTGAAGCTTTTGCAGGCGGCGGATTTTGATGTGGAGAGAGCCGAAAGAGGCATTATCTACATCGACGAGATCGATAAGATCGCCCGTAAGAGCGAGAATATGTCTATTACCCGCGATGTGTCCGGCGAAGGCGTCCAGCAGGCCATGCTGAAGCTTCTGGAAGGAACGGTCGCTAATGTTCCTCCCAATGGCGGACGCAAGCATCCCCAGCAGGAATTCATACAGGTCGATACGACCAACATACTCTTTATCTGCGGCGGTGCCTTTGACGGGCTGGATAAGATCATCGAAAAGCGCACCGATAAAAAGTCGATGGGCTTCGGCGCCGAGATCGTCAGCCGTTCTGAGCGTGATATAGGTGAAATACTGTCGCAGGTCCAGCAGAATGATCTGATAAAATTCGGCATTATTCCCGAGCTTGTCGGCAGACTCCCGGTGATCGCATCCCTCGCTTCCCTTACCAGAGAGGATCTTGTGCGGATCCTGACCGAACCGAAAAACGCCATGACCAAGCAATATAAGGAGCTTTTCTCCTATGACAATGTAGAACTCGAATTTGAGGATACCGCCCTGGAAGCGGCGGCCGATAAAGCTATGAAAATGCAGATCGGCGCAAGGGGACTGAGAGCCGTCATGGAAGAGGCGATGGCGGAAACCATGTTCACGGTTCCTTCCGATCCTACCGTGGAACGCGTTATTATTACCGCTGACAGCGTAAACGGAAAAGAAAAGCCTATATTGGTCAGGAAAGAAGAAGTCGTGCGGCCTGACGGAAAAGCTGAATCTGTGCCCGTGGGGAATAAAAAGCCAAAGCTCCCGAAAGGAGATTAAATGAATCCGAATACAGATGAAATCATAAACTTACCGCTGCTTGCGCTGAGAGGACTGACCGTATATCCGGGACTGATGCTGAGCTTTGATGTGGAACGCAGTCAGTCGGTTGCAGCGCTCAGTAAAGCGGTAAAAACCGACCAGCTTGTTTTCCTTGCAGCGCAGAAGGATGCCTCCGTCGATGCACCGGAAGCGGAGGAGATATACCGTGTGGGCGTTGTCTGCCGAGTCCGGCAGCAGATCCATCAGGCGCACGGAAATGTCTGCCGCACGCTGGTGGAGGGGCTTTACAGAGCAAAGTCGAGCAATGTCGATGTGGACGGGAAGTGTATCACGGCGGATATTACGCCTCTGCCTGATGTAAAGGACAGAGTAGCTCCCGTAAGAAGCGAGGCTATGCTGAGAAATTGCCTTTCGCTTTTTGAAGAGTATGTTCATCTCAATTCCGACCTCATCAATGAGCAGCTTTTGAACCTCTTTGCCAATCCCGAGCCCGCCTTTGTTTCCTATTACATAGCTCACCATGTGCGTTTAGATGTCGAGAATAAACAGAGACTTCTGGAAGAACTCTCGCCATATCGCAGACTTCAGTTTCTTTGCAGACTTCTGAATAACGAGCTTAATATTCTGACTATCGAAAAGGAACTCAATGAAGCAGCGCAGGAGGCTATGAGCCGCGGTCAGCGCGAGTATTACCTCCGTGAGGAATTGAAGGCTATTCAGGCAGAACTGGGCGAAGACGGGCAGACCGACGATATTGACGATTACCGGAGCAGAATCAACGCTCTGCCTATTGATGAAGAGTCCCGCGAGAAGCTTCTCAAAGAGCTTTCACGGCTCACCAAACAGCCGTTCGGATCGTCTGAGGCGGCCGTGCTGCGCGGCTATCTCGATGTCTGTCTGGAAATCCCCTGGGGAGTAACGACCCGGGAGACCATAGATATTGCGAAAGCCGGAAAGATCCTGGACGAAGATCATTTCGGGCTGGAAAAGGTCAAGGAAAGGATCCTCGAATACCTTGCCGTCCGGCAGCTCTCACCGGAGATCAAAGGCGGACTTCTCTGCCTTGTAGGACCTCCGGGAACCGGCAAGACAAGCATTGCCATGAGTATTGCCAGAGCCGTCAACCGGAAGCTCTGCCGCATTTCTCTGGGCGGCGTACATGACGAGGCGGAAATCCGCGGTCACAGGAAGACATACATCGGTTCCATGCCCGGGCGGATCATCAACGGCGTGATCCAGGCGAAAAGCTGCAATCCGCTCATGGTGCTCGATGAGATCGATAAGCTCTCTTCGGATTATCGGGGAGACCCGGCCTCGGCGCTGCTGGAGGTTTTAGACGGGGAGCAGAACAGTACCTTCCGGGATAATTTCCTCGAGATACCCTTTGACCTTTCTTCCGTTTTCTTTATTACCACCGCAAACACTCTCGATACCATTCCCCGGGCTCTCCTTGATCGCATGGAGGTCATTGAAGTGCCAAGCTATACCGATGAAGAAAAGCTGCAGATCGCAAAGCGGCATCTTCTGCCCAAACAGCGCAAAAAGCACGGACTCAAGGGTACCCAGCTTAAAATGGACGATGCGGCGGTAAGAGAACTGATCGCGCTCTATACAAAGGAATCCGGCGTCCGTGTGCTGGAAAGAGAAATATCCGCCGTCTGCCGGAAAGCGGCGTCCGGAATCGCCGAAGGGAAGTTTAAGAGCCTGAACGTAAAAGAGGGACAGCTCGAAGCGATTCTGGGGCCTGCAAAGTATAAAAAAGATTCGATGAAGCACAGCGACGAGATAGGGCTTGTCCACGGTCTTGCCTATACAAGCGTCGGCGGAGAGATGCTCGATGTGGAAGTGAGCGTTGTTGACGGCACCGGTAAAACAGAGCTGACCGGCAATCTGGGCGATGTCATGAAGGAGTCCGCCAGAGCCGCCGTGACCTATATCCGCAGCCGTGCCTCGCAGCTCGGGATCGATCCGGATTTTTATAAGAATAAGGATATCCACATCCATTATCCCGAAGGGGCGGTTCCGAAGGACGGACCTTCCGCCGGAATCACGACCTGCACGGCGGTCATTTCCGCGCTCACCGGAAAAAAGGTGCGTGGCGACGTCGCCATGACAGGAGAGATAACTTTACGGGGCAGGGTGCTCCCCATCGGCGGCCTTCGGGAGAAGACCATGGGTGCGCTCCGTGCCGGGATAAAAACGGTCGTCATTCCTGCCGATAATCTCATTGATCTTGAAAATATCGATCAGACCGTGCGCGCCTCTCTTAACTTTATCCCCGTGAGCCATATGGACGAGGTCATCGGGACCGTACTTATAAACCCAGAAAACGACGTTTATCCCATGCTTCCCGCCATGGCAAACAAAAGCGAAAAAACAGTTGTCCGACAGTGATAAGGGGAAAACCTATGGCAAAACTGAATCTTAACCGTGCGGAATTTGTCAAGTCTGCCGCAAGTGTGTCCCAATTCATAAATACCCCCATGCCGACGGTCGTTTTCGCGGGCAAATCCAATGTGGGCAAGTCCTCCGTTATTAACAGAATTCTCAACCGAAAAAATTTTGCACGTGTCGGCGCGGAGCCGGGAAAGACGATCCACGTCAATTATTTTCTCATAGATGATAAGCTCTACTTTGTCGACCTCCCGGGTTACGGCTATGCCAAGGTTTCCCAGAACGAGAAAGAACGCTGGGGAAAGCTGATGGAGGATTTCTTTGCGTCGGGGCTTATGACTGTCGGTGTTATGATCGTGGACGCCCGCCATAAACCCACAGCGGACGACGTAACCATGGCGGAGTGGTTCAAAGCTTCCGGAAAACCCTTTGCCGTTGTCGCAAACAAGCTGGACAAGCTCAAAAAATCTGAGATAGAGCCGAATATAGCCCTTATCAGGGAGACGCTCGGTCTTACGGAGGAGATAACCGTGATTCCGTTTTCCGCCGAAAAAGGACAGGGAAGGGAAGAGCTAGTTTCGCTGATAACGGATCTTGTATAATGAAAAAACCGTTGATCGCCAAAAAGCTTTCAACGGTTTTTCTGTTACGCTTCCGAAACAACGGCGGGGAATATATCGGCGACCTCACATATGGAGATGTAAGCCAGGGGATCGTGCTCATGCACTGTGCTTTTCATACGTGCGATCTGAAAACGGTTGACAACAAAGTAGACCATGGTCTTATCCTTTCCGGAATAGTATCCTTTCGCCGGGAGCATCGTGATCCCGTCCCGGAATGTATCGGAGAGGGCGGCACATACCTCCTGCGGTCTGGACGTGATAATAAATGCCGCTTTTGAACGGTCAAAGCCTTCCACGCAGAAATCGATGGTTTTGGATGCTGCTGCGTAGGCGACAATGGAATAGAGCGGCAGTATCCAGCTTTGCATGATAATGCCGCAAAGGATATAGAGAAGGACGTTATATATCATCACAAAGGTACCGAGACTTAAGCCAAGACGCTTTGAAAAAATAATGCCCAAAACATCCAGACCGTCAATAGCACCGCCGAACCGGACGGTAAGCCCGCTCCCGAGTCCGGAAATGACCCCGCCGAAAATCGCGCACAGGAAAAGATCCTGCATGGCGAGCGGAGAGGCGATCGAGACGTCCACCGGAAGAACGTCTGTGATAAGCCATGCGGATACCGAATAGACAGCGACGGCGTAGATCGAATAGACCGTAAAGCTTATGCCCTGGTTTTTAAGCCCATAGATAAATACGGGTACATTCAGAATAATAAGCATAAGAGAAAGACTGCACCAATGCGGTGTCAGCTGGGAGATCAGCATAGAGGTGCCGGAAATGCCACTGTCAAAGAGCTTCACCGGCGCAAGAAAAACCGTCACACCAAAAGCGTTGATGACGCCGGCAGCCGTGAGGAAAACAAAATTATACAATTTGAGCTGTCTTTTATCCTTTTTCATAAATACACATCCTTTTGTATAATATAACATTTTCAGAAAATAAGTGATGGACGTATTATTAAGATTTGCATACACTTGTTGAAGTAGCGGGACGGGTGTGTTATTATAAAAAAGGGTGGTATTCATGAGTTTAAAAGCATCTGAACAAGATTTTTATCGTCCTCTGCGGGTTTTATGGCAATACCTGCGCTATCCCTGCGAAATAAAAAAGGCGGACTGCATCATAGGCTTCGGGAATTATAACTGCGATATCGCTCTGCGCGCTTCTCAGCTTTTCCGGGCGGGCTATGCCGATAAGATCCTTTTTTCCGGGGGACTCGGTCGGAATACTCTCGGCCTTCAAAGCATGACCGAGGCGGACAGATTCGCCCTGACCGCCGTAAAGGACGGTATGCAGCCCGGGAATATTCTTATAGAAAACCGTTCGACCAATACGGCGGAAAATATTGCCTTTGCAGAAAAGCTGCTGGAAAAGAACGGGATCGACGCCAAAAAGCTCATCATCGTGCATCAGCCCTTTATGGAGAGAAGAATAAAAGCGGCCTTTGACGTGTACTGGCCGGAGGTTGAAATAATGACCACATCTTATGAGACGGATATAGACACCTTTTTTGAACACGCCGTAAAATACGGAGTGACGGAAAAGATGGTCGTCGAGGAAGTGGTCGGTGATTTTCAGAGAATGGAGCTTTATGCCGACAAGGGCTGGCAGAGCCGGCAGGAAATACCGCAAAGCGCGTGGGAAGCATTTGATGAGCTTGTTAAAATGGGCTATGACAGTCAGCTTGCATAAGGGAGAAAAAGAAAATGAACGAGGAATGTCTTATCTGTAAAGCGCCGCTTGTCTATCTGGAAAAAGACGAGATGATGGAGTGTACGATCTGCCACAAAACGGAAAGCAGCAAAACGCGCTGCGTAAACGGTCACTATGTATGCAATGAGTGCCATACAAAAGGGCTGGACGCCATCGTATCGTTCTGTCGGCAGGAAACGTCAAAAAACCCGTTGGAGATCATCGAAAAAATGATGCAGATGCCCTTCTGCCATATGCACGGACCGGAGCATCATGTGATGGTTGGCGCGGCGCTTCTGACCGCCTACAAAAACGCGGGCGGAGAGCTTGCTCTGGATGACGCTCTTTTTGAAATGCTGAGCCGGGGAAAACAGGTTCCGGGCGGTGCGTGCGGCTTCTGGGGAGCCTGCGGAGCGGCGATCAGCACGGGAATCTTCATGGCTGTCATTTCAAGATCCACGCCGCTGACGGTGGAGCCTTTTGCCCTTTCCAACAGCATGACCGCCCGATCCCTTTCAAAAATCGGGGAGATCGGCGGCCCGAGATGCTGTAAGCGCGATTCTTTTCTGTCGATTCTTACGGCGGTCGAATTTGTCAGAGAAAAGCTCGGTGTGGAGATGGAGAGCTATAAGCCGGTCTGCCGGTATTCATCAAAGAACAATCAGTGCATCGGAAAACGCTGTCCCTTTTCGCAGATCAATAAGTGAAAAAACTGCCCTTTTTTTGACAAAAAAGGGCAGTAAAAATTTTGTGTTATCTCTTTTCGGCAAGGATTCGTTTAATGCATTTTTTGCACTTATACTTCCCATAGAGCTTTGAAGCGGCAACAGTCAATGCCCCGCCGACAAAAAGACCGAGAGTAAAAACTCTTTTGTTGTGTCTGCGGCGTCTTTCTATTAATCTGCCGGATACAACTTTTTTTATTAATTTCATATAAGCCTCCGAATATTTAAGGTAACCTCTAATAATTAGGTTATCCATCGTATTTTATCTGTTTTTGTATTTTTTGAACAGCAGATTCCAAAACCGAGAACCGAAAAACATGATTTCCCAATATTTCGGGGTGAATCAGCCCCGATAATCGGGAT
>JAZLGK010000048.1:0-21172 GCA_045616265.1 Candidatus Limivicinus sp.
TAAGGCAAAAAAGACAGCCGCTTTAAGCGGCCGCCTGTAAAAATGATGCGATGGTAAACCTTCAGTACCCTTTTAAGGGTTAGCAGGTACTAACCCTTATAGGGTCTGAGCAAACCACCAGTTCACTGGTGGTTATGATTAATGCATAATGCAGAATGCATAATTCGGAATTATGGTGCCGCTGCGCGGCGATTGAAATTCCACTTTCCACTTTCCACTTTCCACTTTCCACTTTCAAAGAACAGCACCGGCGGTGTGATCAATTTGAATTCCAATCGGTATTAGCACTCTCTAAATACAAGTGCTAATATTCACATTCTGTTCACATATACTGCTATATTTATTAACATTTGTGATGTATTTTATATACAAGATGAAACGAAAGTAATAAACTGTTCATCGAAATTACTTTGTTAATAAAAAACTGGAGGTATAGATTATGTTTGAAATGATTCCTTTTGACCGCACTTTCCGCCGTATGGTTACCTTTGATCCATTCCGCGAGATGGAAGCGATGGAGCGCAAAACCGTCTCCGCCTTCCGTACCGACGTGAGCGACAGAGGCGACGCCTTTGTCCTTGAATGCGAGCTTCCCGGCTTCAGGAAAGAAGACATCAACATCAGCACCGAGAAAGAAACTCTTACCGTCAGCGCAGAGCGCAAGCTCGAAGACGAGGAGAAGAAAGCCGGCTTTGTAAAGCGTGAGCGCTTCTACGGTTCCTTCACCCGGAGCTTTGATCTGACCGGCATCAACGCCGATGGAATTGAAGCGAAGTACACAGACGGCATCCTCACTCTGACCCTTCCCAAAAAGGTCGAAGAGCTTCCGGAAAGCCACAGAATAGAAATTATGTAAACCTAATAGTTCTCTAAAAGCACCGCAGAAAGGCGGTTCGCCATAAGGATTTACAGGTTTTGAGCCGCCTTTTTTCGCCCATACTGCATGAAAAATTCCGGAAATACGACAGTATTCCCGGGATTTTATTATATTGTCTGGACGAAAAATGACTGTCTCAAAACTGCTCCGCACCTGAAAAGCCGGATTTTTTTGGCAGGACAAGGCAAATCGCCGCAGGAATACTTTGTGTATTTCAAGGCGATTTAACACAGTACTGTCGGAAAAAGACGCTTTTCAGGCTGTAAATCCCTATGGTGAACCGTCTAAAAGGGAATGCCTGTTTTCAAAGAACGATCAGTTTTTTCAGGATCGGGATCTTTTTGAGGATATAGGACAGGGCAAAGGAGACAAGAGCCGTGATCACAAACGCATAGGGCAGACGGAGAAACTGCAGCTTCTCCGTAAACAGTCCCGGAATGGCTCCGATATACTCCAGTCTTTTTATCTCGTCGATCACAAGCGGATGAATGAGATAGATACCGAGACTCAGCGACGAAAGCCGCGTCATCAGTCTCCCGGGCGTTTTCCCCCGCTTTACAGCGTACATACACAGCGCAAAAACAAACGCGGCGCAAATAAATGAAATATACGAAGGGGGAAGGATCAGGCCGGAATAGAGATCCGGGAAGAGTGAGCCGCAGGCATTGACAAGCCATACGGATACGGCAAGCAGGAGCACGGCAAGAATACCGAGGATCGCAATATGCCGGCCTTTTATCTCACGCCGGGAAAGCCAGTAGCCGAAGAGCATATACGCAAGCGTCGGCACAACGTCAGCGCTGAACATCGTCAGCGGGCCGCGCCACAGCTCCGGAACGAACATCTCCGCGTTGTATTTGACAACGGCAAAGGCGAGAAAAAGGATGAGCATATATTTCATACCGACCTTTTCTCCGTGAACGGCTCCATGCAGAAGCGGCAGAAAAAAGTATGCCGAGGCGAGAGAGGTCAGAAACCAGAGATGGTAATTCCCGGTAAACAGGGCGCTGTAAAACTCATTAAAGCTGTGGTAGGTTCGGAAGAGGAACTGGGAACGGACCATGTACAGACCCGACCATACCAGAAACAGCAAAAGCAGCTTTCCGGCTTTTTTCACCGTCTTTTGCGTGTCCGCTTTTTCCTTACCGAGATAAAGACAGCCCGTTATCATGAAGAAAAGAGGGTTGACGGCGCGGCAGAGATAGGCAAAGCATAAACGCAGGTCGGATACAAACGGCGTCAGCTGATCCGTCGGGCATATATCCGGTATGTGTGTGCCGATCGCCAGAAGGCAGGCAGCGGCTCTGACCAGGTCGATATCGTATCTGTGTTTTGCCTCTGACATAACTTTTCTCCGAAAAAATGGAATATTCTGTAACTATTCAGACTACTCTGTCATTGCGAGCCAGTGCGCACATTGGCGTGGCAATCCGCCCTTTTCAGCAGATTTGATTACTTTTTCAGAGAAAAGGAAGGTGTGATCTGAATAGCAACAATATTTTTATTTTTCCGCAATGCTTTCCCCTATTTTATAAACGTCACCCGCACCGACCGTGAGGATGATGTCGCCCGGACGGGCAATGGCTCTCAGAACGTTTTCAAGGCCCTCAAAGCTCGGGATAAAGCTCGCTCTGCCTATCTTTTTGGCAAGATCGTTTGAGGAAATGCCGATGGTGTTCTGCTCTCTCGCCGCAAAGATCTCTGCCAGCAGAAGAACGTCCGGACGTTTGAGCTGTTCCACAAAATCATCAAACAGAGCCGCTGTACGGGAGTAGGTATGGGGCTGAAAAACGACGATCGTGCGCTTGTAGTTGAGCATTTCGACCGCATCCAGCAGAGCCCCGAACTCAGCGGGATGGTGGGCGTAGTCATCATATATATCCGCACCGTTGTATTTGCCCTTGAATTCGAAGCGGCGGCCTGCGCCGTTGGAGCCCGCCAGACCGTATTTGACGGAGTTGGGACGCACACCGAGACTGATGCAGGCGGCGGTGGCGGCAAGGGCGTTTTTGACATTGTGCATACCGGGGACATACAGGATCGCATCCGTAAAGAGTCTGCCCTTGTAGTAAATATCAAATTTTGTTTTTGCGCCCTTGAATTCTATGTTTTCCGCATAGACGTCCGCCTCCGGAGTGAGACCGAAGGTTATGACACAGCGCTCGATGCCGCGGATGGTATCCATCGTGTTCACATCATCATAATTGGCAACGACCGTGCCGGTTTCCGGAGTACGTTCGGCAAAGGTGCGGAAGGACTTTTTGATATCGTCCAGATCCTTGAAGAAGTCGAGATGATCCGCCTCTATATTGAGTATGACGGCGATCGTGGGATGGAAGGAGAGAAAAGAATTATAGTATTCACAGGCTTCCATGATGATCGTATTGCCCCGGCCGACCCGGTGACCGGCTTTGAGAAGAGGCAGAGTCCCGCCGATCATGACAGTGGGGTCTTTCTCCGCCGCCATGAGAATATGGGTACACATGGAGGTCGTAGTCGTCTTCCCGTGCGTGCCGGAGATGCACAGGGCGTTGCTGTAATCCTTGGAAATAGCGCCCCACGCCTGTGTGCGCTCAAATACCGGGATGCCGGTCTCATGCGCACGGATGATCTCGGGGTTGTCATCATGCACCGCGGCAGTCCGCACAACGAAATCCACATCGTCTTCAATATTCTCCGCCCTGTGGCCGATGTAAACGGGGATGTTCTTTTTTCTCAGAGCTATGACGTTGGGATTGCTGTCGTTCATGTCGGAGCCGGTGATGCTCAGCCCCATTCCGCTCAGCACTTCCGCCAGAGAGGACATCGAAACGCCGCCGATCCCTATAAGGTGCCCCTTTCTTCCGGGAGACATATAGTTTTCAAAATCCAGCATAGTTTTCTCCATTTGAAATTTATAGTTGCAGGACTGATTTCGGTTATATAAATTGTTGCTATTGCAAAAACAAAATGATAAAATAGCTCAGGAACAAAGTCCTGTCACACTTTTAACTTTTATATTATAATGCTTTGAAGACTTCTTTGCAAGAATTTTATGCATAAGGTCGGCGGAGTATGAGAGTGCAGAGCGGAGAACGGAGAGTGCGTAACTTGAACGAAGACTGGATCAGGCTTAAAGACGAATGTGCCGGATGCGGAAAATGTGAGCTGTGCCGTACCCGAACCAATCTTGTTTTCGGCGTCGGGAACGAGCGGGCGGAGATCATGCTGATCGGCGAGGGACCGGGGGAACAGGAAGACCTGCAGGGCGTTCCGTTTGTAGGTCCTGCCGGGAAGCTTCTGGACAATATGCTGGAAATGATCGACCTCGACCGAAGCAAGGTATATATTGCCAACATCGTCAAATGCCGTCCGCCGCATAACCGCGACCCGAAGGCCGAAGAACAGACCGCCTGCCGGGAATGGCTGGAAAGGCAGATCGCCCTTGTCGGACCGAAGCTCATAGTATGTCTCGGGAGGATAGCGGCCTGCGCGCTGATCGACGAGGGCTTTCGCATAACGAGGGAGCACGGGCAGTGGTTTGACGTGAACGGAAAACGAATGATGGCGACCTATCACCCTTCGGCGCTCCTGCGGGACGTTTCCAAACGACCGGAGGCGTTTTCCGATCTTCGCGCCCTTCGGAAAGAGATAAGAGCCGTCTGCGCGAACACATACGAGTAATTTTTTGGGAGACAGCTATGAAATACGATGCAATACTTTACGATATGGACGGTACGGTTCTCGACACTTTGGGAGATCTTACGGACAGTGTGAATTACGCGCTCTCCCCGTTTTCGTTTCCACCCGTCGCTCCCCAGCAGATCGCCGCCTTTCTCGGCAACGGAGCAAAGCGGCTCATAACCCTCTCCTGCCCGGAGGGGACGGACGCGGAAACGGTCGAAAAGGTGCTTGAAGTCTATTTGCCATGGTATAATGCCCATTGCCGGATAAAGACCGCCCCATACGAAGGGATCGTGGAAATGATGAAAAAAATCCGGGAGACAGGCGTTAAACAGGTGATCGTCTCCAATAAGCCCGACAGTGCCGTCAAGCCTTTGGCGGAAGAATTCTTCCACGGACTTTTGGAGTTCGCCGACGGGGCCTGCAAACAGCTCCGTCGGAAACCCGCGCCGGACAGCGTTCTGTCCGCTGCGGAAAAGCTGAACATTCCGATTGAAAAATGCGTCTATGTAGGGGACTCGGAGGTCGATATCGAAACCGCGAAAAATGCCGGGATGGACTGTATCGCCGTGACCTGGGGCTTCCGCAGTGCGCAGCAGCTTCTTGCCTCCGGCGCGGAGCTCATGGTAAACAACGCCGACGGGCTTTATGAAGCGCTTACCCGGGAATGATCCTGTTTGATTTGACGAAATGCGGTGAATATAGTAGAATACACACAGATTAAGTTTTGAAGGTGATCGATTGAGTGCGTCTGCGATAAAACTGAAAAAAATAACGGATAACGCGGCTGTGCTGTATGCCGCCGCCGCGATCCTGGCTGTGGGCTTCGGTGTTTTCGTTATCCTCACAGCGGAGAAAGTGAACGTATACTACCCGCTTTTCACGGCGGTTTTCTATGGCGGACTGTTCTTTGCGTCCGAGACGATCCTCATTGCGCAGAAACGCTTTGACGCGCTTACGCTGCTTGCCGGGAGCGCCTGTGTTGCCTGTGTGATGTTCGCAAGGGTCAGTCTCCTTTATTTCGTCTCCGACGACTATGATGCGTTTCTGAAGGAATGGGTCAAAAAGCTCGGCGGAATGAGCGTAAAAGAGGCGCTCTGCACCTCCATCGGCGACTATAATCTGCCTTACATATACATTCTTCTGATCTTCTCCCGCATCAACTTTAACTCCATGATGCTGATAAAGGCTCTGAGCTGTCTTTTTGATGTGCTGCTTGCCTTTTACGTGATGAAGATCGTCATGGTCGGCGTGGAGGACAGGAGACTGCAGATGGCGTCCTTCGTTCTGACGCTTGCGGCTCCCACGGTGATGATCAACAGCGCCCAGTGGTCGCAGTGTGATTCGATCTTTGTCACCTTCTGCCTTATTTCCGTGCTCAAAGCTCTCGAAGGCAGGGGACGTTCCTGCGCGATCTTCTGGACGGCGGCGTTCTGCTTCAAGATGCAGGCGATTTTTATCCTGCCGGCTCTCGGCATTGCGCTTTTCATGGGCAAGGTGCAGTGGAAGCATCTGCTGTGGATACCCGTTGTATATGTTGTTTCTCTTCTTCCCGCACTCCTTGCCGGGAGAAGCTTAACAAGCTGTCTTGATATCTATTCCCACCAGACGCAGGAATATGCCTTTCTTTTCCACAACGCGCCCACGATCTGGCGTTTCTTTGAGGGCGCGGATTTTGAGAGCTTCAGTGTTGTTTCGGTCTTCTCCGCCGGAGCCGCCGCCATCCTTTTTGTGTATTTCTGTTCGACCTTCCGGAAGGAAATGGACGACAGAGATCTCATAAAGCTGTTCTTCCTCTCCGCCATGCTCATCCCCTATCTGCTCCCCAGAATGCATGAGAGGTATTTTTATCTTGCGGATGTCCTTGCTCTCATTTACTTTATGTATGACCGGCGCAAGTGGTATATCCCCGTTGCTCTGATCCTCTCTTCGGTCATAGGTTATATGTTCTATTTTACGGAAATAATCATTATCGACCAGAAGTATATCGCCATCGTTTTCCTTGTGATCCTCGCCACGGAGACGAGAGAGTTCTTCCGGAAATTCTGGCACAGGACTCCGGATGAAATCGTTCTGTAATACAGGAAAGCGCAAAACGCGCCGTTTGAAGGTTAAAAAGTACCCCCGATAGAGCGAAAAAGCTTTATCGGGGGTACTTTGTCTGTGATCCGACCGTCGGTCATAAAGGCGCATCACGCTTTTGCATACATTCTGTCGTAATAATCGAGATAGTCACCGGAGACGACATGATCGACCCATTCGGTGTTTTCAAGATACCATTCGATCGTCTCCCGCATACCGCGGTCAAAGGTGTATTCGGGCGCCCAGCCGAGCTGGGTAGTGATCTTGGTGTTGTCGATGGCGTAGCGCCGGTCATGACCCGGACGATCCTGCACGTGCTTTATAAGACTCTGCGGCTTATTGAGCACATCGAGGATCAGCGTGACGATCTCAATATTGGCTCTCTCGTTGTTGCCGCCGATGTTGTAAACTTCCCCGACTCTTCCCTTTTCGAGCACAGTGCGGATGGCGGCGCAGTGGTCGTGGACGTGCAGCCAGTCGCGGATCTGCATCCCGTCACCGTAAACGGGCAGTTCCTTGCCGTTCTTTGCGTTGTGGAGCATCAGAGGAATGAGCTTTTCCGGAAACTGATAGGGTCCATAGTTGTTGGAACAACGGGTTATATTAACCGGAAGCCCAAAGGTCTGATAATACGCCCTGACCACCATATCCGCGCTTGCCTTGGAAGCCGAGTAGGGACTGTTAGGGGAGATGGGCGTGGTCTCGGTAAACATACCTTCCCTGCCGAGAGCACCGTAGACCTCATCCGTGGAGACCTGTAAGTATTTCACGCCTTCCCGGTACTCGCGGCAGTATTTGTTGTCCGGTTCGAGATTCCAGTGGCTCTTTGCCGCGTCCAAAAGGGACTGCGTGCCCAGAATGTTGGTCGTGAGAAACAGCTCCGGCTCCACGATACTGCGGTCCACATGGGACTCGGCGGCAAAGTGTACCACAGTGTCAAAATCGTATCTGTCAAAAAGCTCATGGACAAGCGCCCGGTCACGAATGTCGCCGTGGACGAACTCATAGCGTTTATCGTCCTTCACCGGCAGGAGGTTTTCAAGATTTCCCGCGTAGGTGAGCAGGTCGAGGTTGACCAGCAGCTCGATATCCTGCTTTTCCTTTAATATGTACTGCACAAAGTTGGAGCCGATAAAACCGGCGCCGCCCGTTACCAGGACTCTTTTCATATTTCCTCCTCCGCAACACGCCTGAGATACTGACCGTACTCGGTTTTGAGCATGGGTTCCGCCAGCGTCAAAAGCTGTTCCTTCGTGATATATTTCATTCGATATGCTATTTCTTCAAGGCAGGCGATATATACGCCCTGTCTGCTCTGGACTATCTGAACGAAATTTGACGCCGCCAGCAGATTTTCGTGTGATCCGGTGTCGAGCCATGCAAGACCCCGTCCGAAAAGATTGACCTTGAGATCACCGCGCTTGAGATACTCGTTATTGACTGTTGTTATTTCAAGCTCACCTCGGAGAGAGGGCTTTATGTGTTTCGCTATCTCAATAACATCGTTGTCGTAGAAATAGAGACCGGGAACGACATACTTTGATTTTGGATGCACCGGCTTTTCCTCAATGGAAATAACATTGCGGTTTTCGTCAAATTCCACCACGCCGAAAGCTTCGGGGTTGGGGACGGGATAACCGAAAATCTCCGCGCCTTTTTTAAGCTGCGCGGCTTTGCGCACGCCGGGCATGATACCGCCGCCGTGGAAAATGTTGTCGCCCAGGATGAGGCATACGGTGTTCTGACCGATGAATTCCTCACCGATGATAAACGCCTCGGCGATGCCGTTCGGCTGATCCTGCACGGCATACCGGATATTCATGCCTAACTGAGACCCGTCACCCAAAAGGCTCCTGAAAGCATCAAGGTCACGGCCGGTACAGATGATGAGCACCTCTCTTATTCCCGCAAGCATAAGAATGGACAGCGGATAATAGATCATGGGTTTGTCATATATAGGGAGAAGCTGCTTGGATACGGAACGGGTGATCGGATAGAGTCTTGATCCGGTTCCTCCCGCCAGAACGATACCTTTCATGCTGCATACCTCATTTTTCATAAAGATACATTATAAAGATACCATAAACCCCATCATTTTGCAAGAGTGCTCTTTATCGCTGCCGCGGTCATGCCGGGAGAAAGGCGCTGCAAAATTTTTTGTCAAAATCTGAAAAAAGCACTTTCATTTTATATGTTGTTATGTTATTATGTAACCACAATTATGTGCCCGGAGAATGCTATGGACGAGAGAGAGATAAAAAACGAGATCATTGAGGGCAGAAATGCCGTGATAGAAGCCCTGCGCGCGGGTCGTGCTATTGATAAGATCTATATTGCGCGCGGAGATGTGGACAAGACTCTCGGCCATATCGCATCGAAAGCACGGGAAAAAGATATCGTTGTGGTAGAAGCGGACAGGCGCAAGCTGGATTTCATGAGCCGGACCCACGCGCATCAGGGGGTCATCGCTCTGGCGGCGGTGAGAGAGTACTGCAGCATTGACGACATTTTCAGGATCGCCGAGGACAGCGGCGAGCTCCCCTTCATCATCGTATGTGACGAGATCAGCGACCCGCACAATTTAGGCGCGATCATCCGTTCTGCCGAGTGTGCCGGGGCGCACGGTGTCATTATTCCCAAGCGCCGCAGCGCCGGGATGACCGCTATTGTGGACAAATCCTCCGCCGGAGCTCTGGAGCACGTCGCCGTGGCGAGAGTGCCCAATCTCCCCGCCGCTATCGAAGAGCTCAAAAAGCGCGGAGTCTGGGTATACGGCACCGCCGCGGACGGAGAAAACCGGCTCTGGGAGACCGATCTCACCGGTTCGGTCGCTCTTGTGATCGGCTCGGAGGGTGACGGTATGGGTCGGCTCGTCCGGGAATGCTGCGATTTTGTCATCAGTCTCCCGATGCACGGCAAGGTCGGCTCTCTCAACGCCTCCAATGCCGCCGCGATCACCATGTATGAAGTGCTTCGCCAGAGAAGCAGATAAAAAAACAGCACAATACTCCATCTGAAAAACAGACCTGTCATTGCAAGCCGTCGTGCGCGACGGTGTGGCGATCCGTCTCTTCTGACGGACAGGACATCGGACATACAGGACAAAAATATGGGCAGAAATTCAACCAAAACCGAATACGGATATGATGATATGTCCATTGACGATATTCTGTCGGAATTCGGCGTCAACGGAGATTTTTCCGACCCGTCGGAGCGCTACGAGAATATCCCCGAGCTTTCTTTGCGGCGGGACGAGGATGACTCCGTGTTTGACAGCCGTTTCAACATCGGCGGAAAAGTACGCGAGGACGACGCGCCCAGGGATTACGGCGGGCTTGACCTGAGCGCGGATGAGAATTATGTTCCCCCTGCCGGATCGGCGCAGAAAAAGAAAAAGCATCCGAAGGATGCAGAGCTTTTCGAAGCGGATACGGAATACCGGGAAAGGGACGTTAAGAAAGAAAAGAAGAAGAAGAAAAAGAAAAAAGCCCTCTCCTATCAGCCCGGATATGAGACGAACGAGATCGAGGATGACGAAGAATACGCCTCGAAATTCCGCAGTCTCTCCGAGGATGCGGACGACGGCTTTGACAGTGAGGTCACAGCCTCCGAGGAAAAGGCGCAGGGCTATTTCCCGCCCAGCTTTTCGGAGTATCTCGCCTCCATCTTTGCCGCTTTCCTTTTCAAACTGCGCGGTTTCAACCGTTCGGACGTAGCGGCGACCATGGTGGATGACGACGAAGACCTCGGTCCCGAGGTGAGCGTGAAGGTCGCCTCCAAATACTACGGTTCCTTTGTGCAGTCCGCAAGACTCCGCCTTCTTCTCTCTCTCGGTGTGCTGGCGGTGATGCTCTACATATCCCTTGGTCTTCCCATCCCCGGTATGCTTCAGTATCTGCCGGTCAACGCCGCGATGTCGCTTGCCATGCAGCTTGCGATCATGCTTCTGGGACTGGACGTGGTCACGAACGGACTTCTGAAAATAAGCCGTCTCCGTCCCGGTGCGGATTCCCTTGCCGTCATCTCCTGCATTCTGACTTCCGTTGACGCATCTCTTGTGGCGTCATCAAATACCGGTATAAGCCATCCCCCGCTGTGCGTTATATCCTCTCTGTCCCTCGTGGGCGTGATGCTCTCCACCTATCTCACGGTGAGAAGCTTCCGCAAAGCCATGCGTGTTCCGGCAATCGCAAAGCGCACCTATGCTGTCGTGGGTGAAAACGACCTCACCGGCAAAGAGATCACCCTGCTCAAGACCTCCCGTTCCTCGGCGGGCTTTGTGCGCCGCTGCGAGGAGGCCGCTCCGGACGAAACGCTCTTCGAAAAGCTCTCCCCTTTCATTCTGGCGTTTGCCGCGCTGCTCTCGCTCATCGCCGCCGCGGTCACGAAAGATATTTCCGATTTTGTATACATTTTCTCCGCGATCCTCTGCCCCGGTGTTCCGGTTTGTGCCCTGCTGTGCTTCATTCTTCCGTTTTTCTTCGGTTCCATGAAAATGTTCTCCAGCGGCACGGCGATCGCGGGCTGGTCGGGTCTGTGCGATGTGGGACAAAGCAACAACCTCATCGTCACCGACCGGGATATTTTCCCCTCTGACAGCGTAAAGATCGAATCGATCCGCATTTTTGCGGATGAAGACGCGCAGAAGGTTATCTCCTACGCCGGTTCGCTCATCATTGCCTCGCGCTGTTCCATGTCCAAGGCTTTTGCCGACGAAATGGAGCAGAACGATTGCCCCGTCTTCCCGATCGACAGCTTTGAAACGCTCTCCGGCGGCGGCTTCAAGGGGCTTATAGAGGGCAGTACCGTTCTCTGCGGCAGCGCGGAGCTCATGCGCCTTATGAACATCAAAATTCCCTTCCGTCTCGTAGATAAGACCACGGTTCTGCTGGCGATCGACGGCGTGCTGTACGGTATATTCTCGCTCAAATATGAAGCGAATCCGCAGGTGCGCAAGGCGCTCACGGAGCTGATCCGTTCCAACCGCCACCCGATCTTCGCCATGCGTGATTTCAATATCACGCCGGATATGCTCAAGGAGTCCTTTGACATTGCGACCGACGGCTATGATTTTCCGCCCTATACGGAGAGATTCCGCATCACGGAAACGGAGCCCTCGGAATCGAGCCAGATCGCCGCTGTTGTCTGCCGCGAGGGACTCGCCCCGCTCACGACCATGGCGGAGACGGGACGCAATATGTATATGGCGACCCGCGTAAATCTGCTCGTAACCGTCATCGGCGCGGTTTTAGGCATGATAACGGTGCTGATAAAAATACTTACCTCTGCGATCAGTCTGAATTTCATTCTGCTGGTCATGCTTCTGACCGCACTCCCGGTATTAATCATCTCCGTCTTTCTGAAGTGAACGGCGGAAAACAAAATCTGAACCTTCTCTCTTTGCAAGGGGTCACCGTCTCAGGTGGCCCTTTTTGCGGCTCTATGTCAATAGTTGGAGCAGAGCCGTTTGATCCCAATGCGGAATGAATCCAATGCGGAATGCGGAATAAAAAACGATTTCTTTCCACTTTCCACTCTCCACATTTTGTATTGTTCACCTTTTCTTGACAATTCACCGAAAATGGTTTGCGCAAGCGAAAAAAACAATACTCAGAGGGTAAGAAGTGCCCTCCGAGTCGGAGGGACTGACCGCCTACTCGTTATGGCAGTGCCTTCATTTGTCATATTACCATACCCTGCGCCAAAAGGCAGCAAAATCCCCCCTTGGGAGAAGCGGTCGGCTTTCTCCAAAGGGGGAATCTTTCAGTTAGCTTATGCTGCTATAAGCGGCAGCAGGATCGGCCGCAGTTGGGGGCAGCTACACCACCCCGTTTATATTTTATGCAATTCGTTTTGATTTGTCAATGCCGATAGGATTTTCCCCATAGTGACAGTAGGGACGGTTATTTAAGACCAAAGCAGGCATAAGCCGCGGGCATTTCCTCCGGGGAAAGCTCTTTGACGGAAACATTCCCGTTTTCAAAGCGCTTGAAAACGTTCCCGTCCAGCGTGATGCGACCGGTCGGCGTTTTCAAAGAAAACATCTCTTCTTTGTTGAAAGGAGAATCCGGGTGTTTTTCGCAGTAGCAGGTCATCATGTCAAAGTCCTGCGGCAGCCACGGCTCCTCGGTAAAGGAATAAAACGCTCTCCATTCTCCCTTATACCTGTCCATAAGAACCCAGCCCAGATCTTTATCCTTATCCAGCCGGTAGACCTCGTCAAACTGCGGCTGTTCTTTACCCTCGATAAGCTCCACCGGATAGCGGGGACATACCTCGCCGATCCCGACGTCGCCGATCCATACGCCGTCAGTGGCTTCGACCTTTAATACTCTGTGGCGGCGCATGGGCAGAGAGCTTTCGCCCCGTAAATATCTTGCGGCATACTCGGTGACGGTATAGCCGAGCTGCCGGAGAAGCCATGCGAAGGCACCGTTCAGCTCTGTGCAGATGCCGCCCATATTGTCCTCGACGATTTTCCGGTAAAGCCCGTCATCGGTGGTGGGGAGGGCTAACCCGCGGCGGATATTCTGATTTTCATAGGGGATATGCGTACAGTGAGCAAACTGGAGTTTTTTAAACAACTCGGAGTCGGGAACAATGCTTTCGCCCATTTCCAATCCGATGCGCCGAAAATATTTTTGAACCTTTTCTTTCTCCATGCCGGAATCTCCTTTCAGATATCAGACAGTGTCTTTCTTCTGGAGCAGGACCGCAAAGATGATAATGACACCCTTGACGGCGTCGCACAGGAAGGTAGGCACACCGACGGAGTTGAGGATGTTGTTCATAACGCCCATGATCAGTGCGCCGACGAAAGCGCCCACAAGATTGCCGCGACCGCCGGACATGGCGGTACCGCCGACGACAACGGCGGCAATGGCGTCCATTTCATAGCCGTTGCCCGCGTTGGCATAGTCCATCGAGCCGATACGCGCCACGTAGATAATGGAGGCCAGCGCACACATCACGCCGACGGTGGCGTAAATATTGCGCTTTACACGGTTGACGTTGATACCGGAGAGCTTTGCGGCACGCTCGTTGGAACCGACGGCGATGATCTGACGGCCGAATGCGGTCTTCTTGAAAATAATATACATCACGACGACGATTATGATCCAGTAGATGATGGGCAGAACGACCTGACCGCCGATCTTTGCGGTGGAGATGAGCTTGAAGCCCTTGGGGACTTCGGGGTTAAAGGTCTTTGTGACCTGCTGCGTTACGGAACGGAATATCTTCATCGTGCCGAGCGTGGCAATGAACGGGGGCAGCTTGCCGTAGGCGACAAGAGAGCCGTTGAGCGTACCGAGAAGGTAACCGATCAGGATAATGACCAGGACGGCGACAATATAGGCGGGAACGCCGGAAAGCCCCAGCTTCAGCAGAAGACCGTTTGTCGGCTCGATCATATACATGAGCATGGCGCCCAGCGCACAGAGCATGGAACCGACGGACAGGTCGATACCGCCGGAAATGATGGCAAAGCACATACCGAGCGCGATAACGCCGGCATAAGTGTTATTCCGGAGGATGTTGAGCCATGCCATACCGAGCTTTCCCCACATGGCGGAGAAGGAACCGACGTTGATGCCCAGAACGACCGCCTGGATGATGACCATGATGGCAAGGGCAAACAGTGTAGACACCATGGAATTCTTTGACCACGCCTCTTTGACGCGGCCGATAAACGATGTATTACTGTTGAGTTTTTTTGTTTCCATTTCACTTTTCTCCCCGTTTAATTTAGCTTGCCGCCGGTGGCAAGAACCATGATGGCGTGCTCGGTCATCTCACTGCCGCGCAGCTCGCCGTTTTCTCTGCCGTGGAACAGAATAACGGTTCTGTCACATACACGGATAATTTCCTGCGCCTCGGAGGACAGAACGATCACCGCGACGCCTTCACCCGCCAGACGGTGAATGATGCTGTATATTTCTTCCTTTGCTCCCACGTCCACGCCCTGTGTGGGATTGTCGAGTATGAGCACCTTCGGATTTGACATCAGCCACTTGGCCAGTACGACCTTCTGCTGATTGCCGCCGGAGAGACTTGTGATCAGATCAAGACGGTCTTCCATTTTTATTCTCAGCTCTTCAACCTGCTTTGCAAAAAGCTCTTCCTGTTTTTTGCGGTCAATGAAAAGTCCCTTTTTGATTTTGGGCAGGTAGACGAGGGAGCCGTTATCCAGAATGGTCATATCCTTGAGAATGCCGTTTTCCTTCCTGTTTCGGGGCAGATAGGCAATTCCCGCTTCGAGAGCTTCAAATGTATTGCTGAGATGGATCTCTTTCCCGCCGAGAAAGATCTTTCCGGTGTAGCGCTTGCCCATGGCGCCGAATACGGTCTGAAAAAGCTCGCTTCTTCCGTCTCCCAGAAGGCCGGTCACACCCAGGATCTCCCCGGAATGAACGGCAAGAGAAATATCCGTAAAGTGCTTTCCGTCAGACAGCTTTTCCAGCCGCAGCATTTCGTCGCCCAGTTTGATATCTCTTACAAGCACATCACTGTTCACATCGTGCCCGACCATGTGGGCGGCAAGCTGCCGGATACTCGTATCCGCGACCGTGCCCTCGGCGACCATGTGCCCGTCGCGCAGTACGGTATAACGGTCGCAGATCTCCATGACCTCATTGAGCTTGTGTGAGATGAATATGATACTGACTCCCTTTTCCTTCAAAAGCCGCATCATATTGAAAACACGCTTTATCTCCGGCTCTGTCAGGGATGTAGTGGGCTCGTCCATGATAATAAGGTTTGCATCCTGCAAAAGTGCGCGGCAGATCTCAACGATCTGCTTGTAGGAAGCATCGAGATCACGCACCATGGTCTTCGGGTCAAGCTCGATATTCATCCGCTCAAAAAGCTCGGAAGTTTTCTCCTGCATATACTGCGCATCGAGGAACGCGCCTTTCTGAGGGAAATGCGTCAGGAACATATTTTCATAGATGGTCAGGTCGTTGATAAGGTTCAGCTCCTGATGGATAAAGCCGATGCCGGCATCGAGCGACTCAACCGGGGTCGAAAAGCTGCGTTCCTTTCCGTCGATGACGATTTTGCCGCTGTCTGCCTTGAGAACGCCGCCCAGAATATTCATCAGCGTGGATTTCCCGGCACCGTTTTCTCCCAAAAGGGCGCAGATCTCACCCGCGTCAAGCCTGAAATCCACATTATTCAGCACATTGTTTGCGCCGAATGATTTGTAGATATTCCGCATAATAAGGTTCAAATGATCACATCCATTTTCGTTTGTTTCAAAGTGCATATTCTGCATAAATATGTCCGTATCCGCAGGCACATTTATCCGGAATACCCCAATATAAAAGCTCAGGCTATGGCTATTAAGCCATAGCCTGAGAAAAGGTCATTGCTTATTTATTAGTAGATGGTGTTCTCGGGATCGAGGAACTCTTCTACGTTCTCTGCGCGAACGATGGTGGTGGGGATAACGGTCTTGGGCTCTGCGGTGCCGCCGTTGAGAAGGTCAATAGCAGTCTTGATGGCATCCTGGATCATGCTGGGGCTGTAGGTAGCGGAAGCAAGACCGAGACCTGCGTACTCTTCGTCAGCGATCATCTTGAAGTATTCCTGGCATCCGCCGCCGCCGGTGATGGCCTTGATGTCGGTACGACCGGCTTCAACGATAGCCTGGATAGCGCCGATGGAGGTCTCATCGTCCATGGAGTAGACAGCGTCGATCTTGTCGTACTTCTCGAGCAGGTCAGCCATATCCTTCAGACCGCAGTCCTTGGTGAAGGCATCTTCCTGAGACTCGAAGATGTTGGACTGGTCATAGCCGATCTCGTCGAGGTAATCATAGAAGCCCTGCTTGCGCAGCTCGCAGACGGAGCCGGAGGAGGGAACGTCCAGAACAGCGATGACAGCAGCGTCACCGGCCTTCTCGACGATGTACTTAGCGGACTGGTAGCCCATGTCGTAGTTGTCGCCGGTTACGAAGTACAGACCGTCAACGTCTACTTCAACGTCGAAGTTGACAACGGGGATACCCTGTGCCAGAACTTCTTCAAATGCGCTCTCCATGCCGGTCCACTGAGGATAGCTGACGATAACGTCTGCGCCCCATGCGACCAGATCGTCCAGAGCGGTCTGCATCTCTGCAGCATCGGAAGTGGTAATGGTGTTATAGTTCAGTTCGTTGTCCTTGCAGAACTTTTCTGCATAGTAGGCAACACCGGCGACCCAGCCGTGAGTAGCATCGGGAGCGGCAATACCGACCTTCAGCTCTTTCTCTTCAGCGCAAGCTGCGGGGATGCACAGTGCAAAGATCATGCACAGCGCAAGAATCATTGCGAGATACTTCTTCATTGGTTTTCCTCCAATAATGTTTTTTTATAACAACCGCTCTGCACGGCTATTACCTTACCGTAACTCTGTCTCCGACATGATAATACATAAAATCTGCATCGGCACAGTTGTCATTATTTTATCAGCTTTGCGATAAAAATGTCAACAGAAACAGCTCAGTCTGAGATTATTCGTCAGTTTTTACAAAATTGATCGTCAGCTTTTGTGCATTTTTTACATCGGAAGAAACAGTACTGGAGAAGCAATTATAAAAGCCGCCCGGATGGGCGGCTTTTATAATTGCGCAATTGTATATCACATACCGGCTTTGGCGGCGGCTTTGCGCTTTTTGGAGACCTGAATGCTCTCCTTGATGGAGGGACCTGCGGTCTGGATGAGGATGACGATGATAAGCACAAGACCCTGGAAGGTGTCCTGAATATCAACGCTCAGACCGGGGATGGAGACGATGATGAAGTTGATGGTGGTATAGGACAGCGCGCCGAAGATAACGCCGAGCATATTGCCCTTGCCGCCCGCCATGTTGACGCCCGCCAGAACGACCGCGGCAATGGCGTACATTTCATAGCTGACGCCGGAGGAAGCGGGGGTGACATTGCCGATCTTGCAGGCCTGCAGGATACTTGCAACACCCACCATCAAACCGGTGAGAATGAAAACGGAGATCTTGACCCATGTCACGTTGATACCGGCAAGGCGGGCGCTCTTTTCATTGGAGCCGACGGCATAGATGCTCTTGCCGAACTTGGTGTTTTTGGAGATGACGATGAAGAGAATCGCCATGGCAAGGAAGACGAAGGTGATATAGGGGATCTGGAAGCTGCCTATCGTGAGCTTGCCGACGCCGAATTTCATGCGGAGCAGGTCATAGTTGCTGTTGTCGGAGATCATGGCGAACTGTGAGGAGGAGGAACCGGAAATGGCCTTGTCGATCTTTCTGACAAAGGAAAGCGTCACGGAGCGGTAGATAAGCATGGTGCCGAGGGTGACGACGAAGGGAGGCATTTTCCCGAAGCCGACCAGAAGTCCGTTTATGAGACCGCACAGAGCACCGGAGGCAAGAGCGGCAAGAACGGTCAGGATGATGGAGTTGGTCATGTTGAAGACCATGATCGTAACGCCGGTGCACAGGACGAGAGAGGAGCCTACCGACAGATCTATCTGACCGGTGATGATAATGAATGCCATTCCGAGGGCGATAGTGCCGACGATACAGGTGTTCTGACTGCCGAGGATGGCGACGATATGGCTCCACTTAAAGGTTTTGCCGCCTGCACTGACGGTATATGCGTAGCCTATCATTATGATAAGCAGAACGAAGATATAGCTGTAACTGGACCAGATTTTTCCGATTTTCTTACCGAAACCGTTTTCTTTATTCATGGCTTCTTCCTCCCTTTTAAATTGCGTTGGTGGCGTAGAGCATAACATCATGCTCGTTGACCTCGCTGTGCCTGAATTCCTTTACGATCCTTCCCTCATAGAAAACGATGCAGCGGTCGGCGACCTTCTGAATTTCGGGAATCTCAAGCGTGTTCATAATGATGGTCTTGCCTTCGTTTGCAAATTGAAGAATGAGCTTGTATATCTCTTCCTTTGCACCGACATCGACGCCCTGAGTGGGATTGTCAAACAGCAGAAGATCAGCGCCCATATTCATCCACCGTCCGAGGAACACCTTCTGCTGGTTGCCGCCGGAGAGGGATGAGATACTGTTGAAGCTTTCGGGAGCCTTGATATTAAGGGCTTCCTTCTGCTTTTCATAGCGCCTGTTTTCTTCGCTCATACGGATAAAGGGTTTGTTTGAGCTGACAACGTGCTCCGCAAGGTAGAAGTTCTCCATTATGGACATATCCGGAACGACGGAGTTTTCTTTTCTGTTAGCGGGGAGCATACCGACAGAATTTTTCATAAATGCGGCAATGTTTCCGCTCAGCTCCCTGCCGTTCAGAACGATCCTGCCTCCCTCGAAAGGAAGAGCGCCGAACATGGTCTGCATAAGCTCGCTTGCGCCGCACCCGGCAAGACCGGTAAACGCAACTATTTCGCCCTTTCTGACGGTTAGGTCAACATTGGAAAAGCCGTGTCCGCTGAACTTTTTCAGCTCAAGATAGGTGTCACCCAGCTCTCTGGGGACATAGACCTCCGCGTCAACATACTGACTGCCGACCATGTCGGAGGTAACAGCATGGGGATTGGTATCCTTAATATATCCCGAGGAAATGTATTCGCCGTTTCGCATGACCGTGTATCTGTCTGCAATCGCAAAGATTTCCGGCATTTTGTGCGAAATAAAGATGAATGACTTTCCTTTTTCTTTCAAATCCTTCAATATGCCAAAAAGGTGGTCGATCTCATCGTTTGACAGAGCCGTAGTCGGTTCGTCAAGAATAAGGAGCTTTGCATCGGCGTAAAGGGCTCTGCAGATTTCAAGAAGCTGCTTTTCGCTGGTTTTAAGCTCTGAGACCATGGCATAGGGGTCGATATTGACGCCCAAATCATTAAATAACTGCTTGGTTTTCTCTATCTGCTCATTTTTCCTGATAAGACCGAGCCGGGTTCTCAATTCCCTGCAAAGGAAAATATTATCGGAAACGGATAGATCGTTTATGACATTGAGTTCCTGGTGGACAAAAGCGATACCGGCTGCCTCCATAGTCTGAATGGTAGGGTTGGGGTATTCCCTGCCGTTAAAGCTTATAGTGCCGCTGTCAGCGGGGATAACGCCGGTGAGTATGTTCATAAGGGTGGATTTTCCCGCGCCGTTTTCTCCGAGAAGCGCATGGATCTCGCCCTCTTCAACGCTGATATGTATATCCTTCAGGGCGTGCACGCCGCCGAAGGACTTGGAAACATGGCTCATCTCAAGAAGCGCCATGAGATGCACCTCCTATAAAAATGCAGAATTAAGAATGCAGAATTAAAAGTATAGTTTGTCAAAGACAGGCGGAAGCAGAAATCTGCTTCCGCCCGATAATTAAATGCCGATATCAGTGACCGGTGAAGCCTTCTACTTCGCCTGCGAGGGCCTTGTCAACGATGAATACGGGCTCGTAGGAACCGGAACCTACTTCGTAGCTCCAGTTGCCGTTTACGTAGTCAACACCCATGTTGATGACGGACTGCATCATCTTGGGGGAGAAGAATACGCTCATCATATCGTCAAAGTACTGGTTGGCGATAGCTGCCTTCTCAGCATCCTTGCCGTTCATGACGTCGTATAGCTCCTGCATACCGCCGATAGCGGAGATGTAAACATCCATTGCCTCGAGGTCAGCCTTGACTGCATCGGAAGCACCTGCGTTGATGTAGTTGAGAACGCCGAAGGTCATCTCGTCGTCCATGGAGTAGATGTACAGCTTGTTGCCGTTGTCCTTGGCTTCTGCAACGATCTCTTCGAGCTTCTGCTCGACATAGCCGTATGCACCGTCAGCGGACCAGTCGCAGACTACGGTGTAGCCGCCGAAGATCTTGTCAAGGTCTTCCTGTGCCCAGACTTCTGCAGTCTCGAACTCGCCGTTGTTCAGATCGGAGTACTTGATCTCGCCGCGGAGGAACTGCTCAAAGCCTTCCTGACGACGGCTGCAGACGGTACCGTTATCGCCGTAGAGAACAACAACCGTGTCGCCGGCCTTCATGCCGTTCTTCTGGAGCCAGTATGCGATACCGGCGCCGCACTGCCAGTTATCACCGGAGTAGTTGAGGGCTGCATACTTTTCGGTTGCTTCGATGATACGGTCGAAGGAGATGAAGGGGATGCCTTCTGCATAGAGGGCTTCCTGACCGGCCTGTGCGGAATCGTCCAGAGCCATCATAACAACGATAGCTGCATCGCCGTTAGCAATGACGGTGTTGATCTGGTCAACCTGCTCTTCACCGGAAGAAGCGGGAATGTAGGTTGCCTTGTACTCGCCGGCAGCAGTGATCTCTTCGCACTTTGCCTGTGCATAAGCGCCTGCCTGTGCGGTCCAGCCGTGGTCGGGAGTGGGGCCCAGAACGTAGATGGTCTGATCTGCTGCGAAAGCACAGGGAACAAGTGCCAGTGCCATGCAGAGAACCAGCATAACTGCTAAGAACTTTTTCAGGGCACCTCTAAAAATACACATCAAGCATAGAAAAATCAGCCGAAAAATGGTATAATAAGACCAACTAAAACAAAGGCGGTAAGGCGGAATGCAATTCAATATATTTGCCGAAGAAACACAACTGCAAAGACTGTCAAAG
>JAZLGK010000049.1:0-2624 GCA_045616265.1 Candidatus Limivicinus sp.
CGAGCTGCTGCACGTGAGCTACGTGAAATAAACAATAAAAGCGAAAAGGACGCCGAAAGGCGTCTTTTTTGCTGCTTTACAAACAGCGACTTTATTTGATGATTTTCGGGGGTGCGGACGAAAAGTTGGACTTTTGACTACTTTTCGCACAATTAACACTTAAGCGCACAGTGTAGGTGCTCATATAGATGGGCACCTACACTGCCAATCCTAAATCATTTCGGTATTGAACGGGGCTTTTAGCTCCCAACGAAAGTTTTATTCGGTCTTCGTTGTACCAGTGAATGTAAGCATTTACTTCCTTCATGAATTCATCGATTGACACACCATCCCATGCTCTGCAATAAAACATTTCGTTCTTCAGACGCCCGAAGAAGCCTTCGCAAGCTGCATTGTCGGGGGAGCAACCCTTTTTAGACATAGATCGAATAAGACCGCATGCCTCCACCGTGTTGATCCAGGAGGGCCAGCGGTAGTGATTCCCACGATCAGAATGGACGATAGGGTGGTCATTTTTGCCAAGCCTTGAAACCGCGTCTTCAAGCATTCTGCCAACCAGTTTAGAGTCCGGAGATGTTCCAATAGCCCAGCTGACGGCCATGCCGTCAAAGCAATCAATCATAGGTGAAAGATAAACCTTACCGGCAGGAATACTGAATTCAGTTATGTCCGTAAGCCACTTCATGTTGGGCTTTTCTGCGTGAAAATCCCGATTGAGCAGGTTTGGCGTGGCAGCACTGATTTCACCCATATACGAGTTGTAGTGCCGCTTCTTTGGCGATATGGCGATTAGATCATGCTGCTTCATAAGGCGGCGTATTACTTTTTCGGACACAATAACGCCCGCGTTTTTCAATACGGCATGGATACGCCGATAACCATATCTGCCACGCGCATTTTCAAACTCAGTCTTAATGATCCGGCTTAAATCATGGTATTTATCTGGGGTGTCAATCGCTTTCTTGTGATAAAAATAGCTACTTTTGGCCATATGAAAAAGGACGAGGAGATCCTTAAGGCGATATTTCTCTTTCAGGGCATCAATCGCTATGGCCTTTTCCTGATTCCTCAGTTTTGTCAGATTGATGCCCTGTCCTTTTTTTAGTATCTCACCAGCAACCATGAGCGCATCGCGCTCCATTTTTAAACGGTATACTTCGTCTTGAAGATTCTCAACCTGTCTGGCTAACGCTTCCTTAGTCGCTAAAAGCTCAGAGCGATCTTTCGTAAGATATTTGAGAAATGCCTTTGTCTGATTGTCATCTGTTACTGCCATAAGTAATGCACTCTTTTCGTTATCCGCGAGAAAGCGCTTTTTCCAAGAATACAGGGTATCGTTAGAAACACCATATTTTAACGCTACCGAATCTGGATTTTGGGATCGGCACATTTCTATTACCGCTTCACTGATTTCTTCCAGAGAACATTTTAATAGACGACCGTTGTTATGACAAGCCCTTGTATAGAAAACATCCGGCGCGTCCGCCTTGATCCATTCATACATAACGCCCTGCGCTGGATAACCAAGGTCGCGAATGGCCTGTTTTACGCTGACATGATGCTCGACATAGTATTTAACGGCATATTCCCGTTCTTCGATGGAGTATGGTGAGCGCCCTACATAATGGGCAGATATATTGTTTTCTTTTTGGTATGCAAGATACCACCTGCGAAGAGCCTCTCTCGATGCTGGATATCCTAATTGTCGAATTGTCTTTGAATAATTGCGACGGTGAGCGATTAGATATTCAACTGCTCTTTGCATCTCTTCTTTTGTATACCTCGGTGGTGCGGACATAAATAATTCCTCCTCTGTCTTCTATGGGAGTCCAACTTTTTGTCCGCATGCCCACGGGATTATTGGGGAGGGAGCTTCGGCTCCCTTCTCATCCAAATCCTTCGTATGTGTTAATCCAGGTAGCGTCTGAGCCGGTACCGAAGAACGACTAGAATGCAAAAAAGAAAGCGGCGGCAGAAGCTGACGCTGAATAATTCCCAGTAATACGGAGCGCCATGCAGCAAGCCAGCTGCATGGCGCTTTGTGCGCATTTTCAATCACCGAAGAAGGCATCAAACATTTCGATCTCATCCACCCAAGTAGGATCATACTTTCCGTTCTTCATTGAACAATTGCAGTAACCGTCACAACCCCCATTTGTAGAGGGGTGCGCTTTTTTACGTTTATTATTTTTCATTGTTCTTCTTTCTGCACTCCGCAGAGCAGAACACACTGTCCTTGCGCTTGGCAAAAAATGCCCTCTGACAGTTTCTGCACATCCGCAGCGGCGTCGTTTCATCCGTCACCATCAGCGTAAAAAGCATCTGAATCGCCAGCAGCAGGGAGTGGAAGTCCCACACCAGCACCGGGTGGTCGCGCAGTTCAATATGATAGGTCGGCGCGTTGCCCCGAAACGATGCGGTATCTGCCCTCGGCTTCGGCGGGGGTGACGACGATGTCCTCTAAAAACCCGTCCTGCTTCACGCTCTCTACCGTGGAGAGGAACTGCTCGTCCTCCGTGGCGTAAACGAGGAGCTTTACCTTGCGGTCGTCCATATTTCAAAACCCCTTTCGACAGGATTTGACATCATGATGTCATCTTTCGGAAATTATTATGACATCATTG
>JAZLGK010000050.1:0-49683 GCA_045616265.1 Candidatus Limivicinus sp.
GTGCCCTGTTCTACAATGTCGATATGTTTGAAGAAGTCGGCATCGAAGCTCCCACTACCTGGGCAGAGCTTGAAGATGCCTGCCAGGCAATCATTGACTTCTATGACGGTGAAGTTTATCCCTGGGGCATTGATATGACCACTGACGAAGGTCAGGCTGCTTTCGCCTACTATGTGTGGGCCAACAACGGCGGTTTCGTGGATGCTGAAGGCAACTGGGCTCTGAATTCCGAAGCCAACGTGAAGGCGATCGAATACGCGATTGGCCTGGTCAACAAGGGCTTCACAAACCCCAATCCCGCCACTCAGACCCGTTATGACCTGCAGGATATGTTTGCTGCCGGCAAGCTCGCTATGATCATTGCTCCCAACCAGCTCCCCACCTACGTAGCTGACAAGGGCGGCGAGGTTGAGCTCGCAACCGCAGACATCCCCGCAAACGAAGGCTGCACCTCCTCCTCCGTCGGTGTTATGGACCGTATCATGGTCTTCAAGGATGAGGCAGACGATCAGGCAAAGCGCAACGAAGCTGTTGCAGCATTCCTCAAGTTCTTCTACGATCCCGCCAACTATGTCGGCTGGGTCTCCATGGAAGGCTTCCTCCCCGCTGTTAACTCCGCTGTCGGCGCTCTTGTCGAGTCCGATCCTTCCTTCGAAGCATGGCTCGGCGTTCTCGGCAATGCCAAGTTCTACTCCACCGCTAAGGACGGTTGGGACACTGTAAAGCAGGGCGTTATCGCTGCTGAGCAGGCTGCACTTGAAGGCGCAGACATCAGAGCAGAGCTGGATGCACTTCAGGCAAAGCTCGTAGGATAATTTATATAGGATTATCTAACCATCCGCTTTTTTAAGGGGCCGGACCAAGGTCCGGTCCCCTTTCTTTTTCAAAGAGTATAACCCCCGTAGGGCGGGGTCTTGACTCCGCCGAAAAGTCGGGGTTTCTACAAATCTGCGGCGGGAGCATAGCCCCCGCCCTACAGATAGTTTATACTTTTTGAAAAGGAAAAATACAGTGTGGAGCGCGGAATGTGGAGTTATTGAGCCGCTGCACGGCAATTATATTTCGTCGGCGCAAGCCGACGCCATAACTTTTCACTCCTAACTTATTACAGAAAGAGGGGTCGTAGTGAACAACAACACATTACTGAAAAAAAGCGAACCGTATCTCTGGCTGCTGCCAAGCCTTATCCTGATGGGGGTCTTTGTCGTCTTCCCGATATTGATCGTCTTCAAGCTGGCATTCAGCGAAATTTCCAAGGCAGGTATTGCCGGCGGCTTTGTCGGATTTAAAAATTTCAAAGACGCTCTCGCTCTGCCCGCTTTCAAGACCGTTATGCTCAATACGCTCTGGTGGGTGCTCTCCGTTGTCATTCTTTCCACCGTTATCGGCTTTATCGTGGCAATGGTTTTAAACCAGAAGTTCAAAGGCCGCAAGATCGCCCGCGCCATCGCTGTCTTCCCCTGGGCTACCTCCCTCGTTATTCAGGCCTCCGTGTGGAACTACATAATCAAATACGAATATGGCAACCTGAACAATGTTCTGCTCAATCTCGGTATCATAAAGGAGGCCATAAACTGGCGCAGCAGCTATCAGGTTGAGTTTATATGGGAGTGCGGCGTGGGTATCTTTGTCACGATACCGTTCGTCTGCTTCTGTGTGCTCTCCGGTCTTCAGTCCATTGACAACTCCCTTTACGAGGCCGCGGATATAGACGGCGCAGGCTTCTGGAGCAAGCTTTTCAATATCACCATTCCCCTTGTAAAGCCCTCTCTCACCGTCTCCACCGTTCTTAATATCATCTACGTTTTCAACTCCTTCCCCATTGTCTATACCATGACAAAGGGTGCGCCCGCTCACAAGACGGATACTCTTATCACATATCTGTATATGCTCTCCTTCCACGAACGGCAGAAGGGACCCGCCACGGCGCTGTCCGTCATCGGCTTCCTCATACTGTGTGTATGTGCCGGTATCTACATGATCGGCGTGCTCAGAAAGGAGGAGGACTAAATGAAGGAACGCAGTGTAATAATCAAAGAAAACCGTATTTCGATCGCGGTCATAATCCTTGCGTTTATTCTTGCCGTCTCCTTGCTTGCTCTTCCCGCCTATGAGTTCACTTCTGGAATCTACACCAAGAAGTCAGGCAACACCTTTGTCGGCGACGAGAAATACATAGCCGCCAAAGCAGAGGTCGAGGCTGTCGCCGAGGAATACCGCGCTCAGGGTATCGAGGTCGAGCTTGACGAAAACGTGATCGAGCGCACCAACTCCAAGGGCAAGACTACCTCCATGGTCAGCTTTACCCTGAAGCACTCCTTCACCAAAAACGGCTGGTCATTTCTCAATTCCGGTCTGGTATCCTCCTGGGTGCTTCTGGGGATCATCCTTCTCTCGGCTCTCTCCCTCGCCTGTGCGCTTGCTGGCATAGTCGGCTCCGTGGGTGATAACTACAACCGTCTTGACAGCCGTTCCGCTTCCTTCAGAAACGCATCGATATATCTTGCGCTTTTCGCAATGCTCCTCATTCCGGTGTTCTTTATGACGAATACCTATGCGCTCTCCCGGCGTATCAACCTCTATGTCAGTGAGATATCGACCGAAGGAAAGGACGAGTTTTTCGCTCTTCTCAACAATTTCCTCTTTGACGGCACAGTGGGAGACAACATCGACTCCGCTCTCAAGGGTCTCAAATTCAGAAACACCTATGCAATGTGGGGTATCCTCCCCTGCGTATTCGCAATGATGCTCGCCGCCATCTCCCTGAGACACGGCACGATAGCCCCTGCCTTCATGCGCGGTCTTCTCTATACGTTTGTCATAGTAATGTGCGTCTTTATTCTCTATCCTTACTATGTAATGCTCATAACCGGCTTCCGTTCCAGCGCCGAAACCAACGATATGTACTTCCAGCACATCTTCCCGACCAAATGGATGTTTGAAAACATGAAGTACATCATGGGGCGCGGCATCCCCAAATATCTGCTCAACTCCCTGCTGATTGCCGGCGGTGCAACCGTCATTGCCCTTCTCTGCGGCATCCCCGCGGCATACGCCATGGCGCGTATGAGATTTAAAGGCCGTAACGCATTCCTCGGCTTTGTCATCATGTCCCAGATGTTCTCCCCCGTTGTGCTCCTTATAGGTATAGCTCAGCTCATGAGCGCATTGAAGCTTACCGACTCGCTTGTCGGTTTGATGCTGATAAACGCCGCCTTCAATCAGGCCTTCGCCATCTGGCTGCTGCGCGGAACCTTTGTTTCCATCTCCGCCGAGATGGAGCAGGCAGCAAAGATCGACGGCTGCAACACCGTTCAGTCACTTATAAAGATACTCATACCCATGGCGGCTCCGGGAATTGTCACAACGCTTATATTCGTATTCATCAACGCGTGGAATGAGTATACTATCTCGACCATACTCATCTCCACCGCATCCAACCGCCCCATAACCGTCGGTATCACCCAGTTCAGCTCCTTCAACATGATCGACTGGCAGTATCTGTTTGCCTCCTCGCTGCTGGCAACCATTCCGGTTGTAATACTGTTCATGTGCATTGAAAAGCACCTCACCTCCGGTCTCACCTCCGGCGGCGTCAAAGGGTAAAATCTGAAAGTGAAAAGTGAAAAGCGGAAAGTGAAAATTAAGCTTTACTCCATTTCACTTTTAACTTTCCACTTTAAAATGAAAGGATATATTATGCGCAAAGTTAAATTAGAGGTCTGCTGCGGGAGCGCGGAGGACGTTATCGAGGCATACAGGGCCGGCGCCGACCGGGTTGAGCTCAATTCAAATCTTTTCCACGGCGGTTTAACGCCGACCGCCGGTTCTCTCAAAGTCGCGAAAAACGAAACCGATCTCCCTGTAATGACGATGATCCGTCCCCGTGAGGGCGGCTTCCGATACACGGAAACCGAGTTCAAAGTCGCCGTTGAGGATGCAAAATACATGGTGAACAACGGTTCGGACGGGCTTGTTTTCGGTTTTCTCCATGAAAACGGTACCGTTGACGTGGAACGCAGCCGTGTGATCGCCGAAATCGCTCAGGAAAAGGGTCTGCAGACGGTTTTCCACCGCGCTATTGACGTTGTGCCCGACTGGAAAGAGGCGCTCGATATGCTCATTGAGCTCAGGATCACAAGAGTGCTCACCAGCGGACAGTGCTTTGACGTTTCATACGCCGCAGACGTCATTAAGGAAATGATAGAATATTCCGGCGGTCGCATTGAAATTCTCCCCGGCGCGGGACTCAATAAAATCAATATGTACCGCTTTATCGAAAAAAGCGGCTGTACACAGGTTCATCTGGCGGCGCACCGGAGCATGATCGACAGCTCCACCGCCAACAACCGCTCCATTTTCTACGGCGGCTGTCTCTATCCGCCGGAGGATTGCTTCAATATCACAGACAGGGCAACCATTTCCGGAATAGCGGAAGCTTTAGGAAGGACAAAGTGAAGATTATGAACGGATATGAAAGAATAAATGCGGTTCTCTGCGGCGAAAAGCCCGATCGAGTGCCCACGATGCTGCACTGCTTTCTGCCGGCGGCAAAGGAATACGGTCTTTCCCAGGCGCAGTACCGCTCAAGTGCTCAGGCGATCGCCGATTCACATATCGCCTATGCCGAAAAATACGGGCTGGACGGTATTCTGATCGATGTTGACACCTGCGTGGAAGCTGACGCTATCGGTGTACCGGTAGATTACCCGGAAAACGCCCCCGCGAGAATTCGAAGCGGCGTCGGCATGGATATTGACAGCATACGGAAGGCGCTCGACCCCAAATGTCTTTACAACAGCAAACGCGTGGAAACAGTGCTGGAATCCGTGCGGCTTGCCCGGGAGAAAGTCGGCGGTGAGCTTTTTATTCGCGGTAACTGCGACCAGATGGGTTTCAGCCTTGTGATGCTCGCCTATGGGATGCAGGATTTCATGATGGATCTCCTTGATGAAGACATGGAGGACGATTTTCTGGAGCTCATCGGCCGCGCCACGGATGTGCATCTTACATTTCACCGGCTGATGATGCAGGCGGGCGCGGATATGACGAGCTTCGGCGACAGCTCCTGCGGACCGGATCTGATCGGACGAAACCTCTACCGCAAGTTTGCTCTCCCCTCCCATCAAAAGCTCAGCGCCGCCCTGAAAAAAGAAAACATACGCTCCCTCATCCACATCTGCGGAAATCTTGATCTTATATGCGAAGATATCGCCTCCCTCGGCTTTACCGGCGTGGAGATGGACTACAAGACCGATATCGAAAAAGCCGCAAAGATCATGGAAGGATGCGGTACGGTCTTCGGGATCATCGACCCGTCTGCGGTATTCTGTCTCGGAACACCTGAAACGGTCGAACGCGAGACACGGCGTGTGCTGGACGCCTTTTCCGGCAAGAATCTTGTGATCGGTGCCGGCTGTGCCCTCCCCACGGATACGCCGGAAGAAAACGTCCGCCGGTTTGTTGAAACCGTCAGATCGTACAGCACATAAATCAAAGATTGTCGGGTCTTTTGCTTGACAACAGTTTCCGATAATTGTATAATGTTATGTAAACATACAATTCGAGGAAGAATGAATGAAAACTGTTCTGAAAGCCTTTTTATTTATACTGTCGGTTCTTGCTCTTCTGCTTATTGTCATACTGAGGACAGACCTTGTGATGGCGGAGCAGTCCGAGCAGCAGGCCATTGCCGCGGCGCAGCTTCTCGCTTCAGTGCAGCCTCCCGCTCCCATATCGGAAGAGGAAGACTATACATCGCCCGTTTCCACTCCCGCCCCCACGCCCACACCGGAGCCTCAGCCGGAGTTCTTCACGCTCTCCTGCATCGGTGACTGTACCCTCTGGGCCTCTGCGCAGTTTGAGAACAACCCGGTGGGGCTTCCCATGACGGTCGGAACGGATTATGCCTACCCTTTCCAAAATACCGCAGAGTATTTTAAGAACGACGAATATACGCTTTCAAACCTTGAATGTACGTTTTCCGACACCCGTCTCAGTCATTCCGGCGACGCTATGTTCTATTTTCTCGCACCCACAGCCTATGTGAATATTCTCAAAGAAGGCGGCGTGGATTTTGTCACCCACGCAAACAATCACGTCATGGACTTTCTGGATGCCGGACTTATGAGCACAGTCACGGCTCTGCAGGATAACGTCATGCCCTTCGGTATTGAGGGACAGTCGCAGATCGTCGAGACACCCAACGGTCTCCGCTTAGGCATCTATACCTCCGGGAACGATATGCGCCCGGATCTTAAAACCGATGAAGCCGTTGCCGCAGTCACTTCCCTCAAAGAACAGGGATGCGACTACATAATCTGTATGTTCCACTGGGGCTCCGAGCTTTACTATGTTCCCAACGACAATCAAATCAATCTCGCACACGCCGTTGTGGATGCCGGCTGTGACCTCGTCTACGGCAGTCATCCCCATTGCCTTGAACCGATTGAAAAGTACAATGACGGTCTGATCCTTTACAGCGTCGGCAACTGGTGTTTCGGCGGCAGTACACGTCCCTCCGACCCGGATACTGCCATCGTTCAGGTGACGATAAAACGTGATCTTGACGGAACGGTATCCACAGAGGGCTTTACCTGCATCCCCTGCTGCGTCAGCAGCAAGCTTGACGCGGCCGCTTCGATGGCGGATAACTACAACGACTACTGTCCCACTCCCTATCCGGAGGACTCGGAAGCATATGAACGCGTTCTTTCCAAACTGTCCGGTACCTATGAGGCAAAAAGCCAGGGAGCCGATTATTCCAACTTCTACGCAAGCTGGGGCTGATGCTCCGGGATATTCAAAAAGAGGCATATTGCATCGGATGAGTTCCGAATGTCAATATGCCTTTTTGTTATGTTTTTTTCTGTTTTCCCTGCTTGATAATGCCGGATCTGTATGCCTCCAAAAGCTCTGACAGATCGTCGATCTGCGCCTGGATCTCCCGGCCGTCATCGGTGTCCGCTATCTTGACACGCTGGTCAAAGCTCCGGAAAAGCATATCTCTTGAGTGCATATCCTTTGCGTCGCATACGGCTTCTGTCAGCGTTGTAAAGGGCTCATGCTCCGAGAGAAACATTACATGCGAGCTGGAGACGAGCGTATAGCCCGCAATGCCGGTCATCGACTGATACGCTTTGGACATTCCGCCGTCAATGATCACAAGTCTCCCATCCACCTTTACGGGGGATTCGCCCTTTTTGATCTTCACCGGGATATGACCGTTGACGATCACGCCTTCCTTTTCGTTCATTCCGAATTCACGAAGAATCCTGTCCACAGCTTCATTGGTGTAGGCAAGAGTGAAATAGGCATCGGAACGCTCCTTATGCACGCTCTTGTCATCCACAAAATATCGCTCAAAGGTCGCCATCTTGTCCTTACCGAAAAGCGGAGATTTCGGGCCGCACCAGAGATACCACATAAAATCACAGCCGTATTTCTTCTTTTCGCTGCCGGGCTTGCTGTACTGCCCCTGACGGGCAAGCTTCTCGCAATGCTCAAGCAGAGCCATACCGCTGTATTCCTCACCGCCGACCCTGACCTTGGAAAAGCTTCCGTCCTCTTCCATGGGGATACAGCCGTGGAACATCAGACAGTTATTGCAGATCTTGAACATGGAACCCTTCTTGAAAAGGAAATCCACATGGCGCTGCAGCTTTTCGTTGTTGGTGAAGGATGCCTGCAGACCGTCAATGATCCGCTGTTCTTCTTCGGTGAGTGTGTAGGGCGAGGCCGGATCGACCGTGGGGAAAAAGCTGTCCTTTAACGGGTAGGCTATGCCGCTGATACTTACCGTCTCTCGCCCAGCATCCATTTTATCCAGAAACAGTCTGTCATTCATGCCGTACTCGGGATGGGCGAGAATATACTGCCCTTCCAGCTTGAATTGGATGATGCTTATGGCCTTGTGCATCTTTGAAACGACTTCATTGCTGTGGTTTTCATAGTTTACGTCACCGGAGCTCTTTGGCCGGAAGCTGTCGCAGGGGTCATCCCGGTATGTATCAATCGCAAACATGGCAAGCGGACGAAGATTGATACCGTAATCCCCTTCGAGGAATTCATAATTATTATAGCGCAGACAGATACGCACGGCATTGGCGATACAACAGGGATTCCCGGCTCCCGCCCCCATCCACAGCATATCATGGTTGCCCCACTGTACATCCACATTGCGCTGTTTTTCCAGCTCATCCATGACAAGGTGCGGGCTGTCTCCCCGGTCGTATATATCCCCGACGATGTGAAGCTTATCGATCACAAGAGTCTGCACCAGATGGCACATGGCAATGATGAAGCTGTCCGCCGAGCCGACATCAATGATCGAATCGATGATCTGGCTGAAGTATTCCTCTTTGTTGAAATCCTTGCTGCCGGTGGTCATCAGTTCATTGATGATATAGGCAAAATCCTCAGGAAGAGCCTTGCGCACCTTGGAACGGGTGTATTTTGACGTCACAAGGTTGCACACGGAGATCAGGCGTTTGAGCGTAACGGCATACCACTCCCTATCCACGACGCCTTTTTTCTTGAGGTCGCGCAGCTTGAGTTCCGGATAGTATATCAGAGCCGCAAGGGTCTTTCTCTCGGAGGATGTAACATAGTCGCCGAGAGCCTGATCGATCTTGCGGCGGACAGAGCCGGAAGCATTTCGGAGGATATGGCGGAACGCCTCATATTCTCCGTGAATGTCGCTTATAAAGTGCTCCGTTCCCTTTGGAAGATTCAGGATCGCTCGCAGATTGATGATTTCCGTGCTCACCGATTGGATCGTAGGATAGCTGCGGGAGAGCATTTTCAGATATTTTAATGTGTTGAGGTCAAACTCGGGTTCGGACATTTTCTGTCTCCTTATTCAAGTGATGCTTATTTTATCCACGCATCGATCTGAGAACGCAGCCAGTTCGCCCACTCGTCAATGCCTTCTCCGGTACGTGCGGAGATCGGGATGATCTTCATGTCGGGATTGAGATCGGTAACATACTTTTTGCACTCTTCGAGATCAAAATCAAAATACGGAAGCACATCGATCTTGTTGATGAGCAGACAGTCACAGACCGTAAACATAAGCGGGTATTTCAGAGGCTTATCGTCACCCTCCGGAACCGAGAGGATCATGGCGTTTTTCACGGCACCGGTGTCGAACTCCGCCGGGCACACCAGATTCCCGACATTTTCAAGAATAGCAAAATCAACGTCGTCCGTGCCTAAACCTTCCAGCCCCTGTTCGGTCATACCCGCATCCAGATGACACATACCGCCGGTGTGAAGCTGAATGACCTTGGCTCCGGTCTTCTCGATCGCGGCGGCATCCACATCGGAGTCGATATCGGCCTCCATAACGCCTATTCTGTACTCATCCTTCAAGGCGGCGATCGTGGCTTTTAAGGTGGTGGTCTTGCCGGAACCGGGAGAGCTCATAAGATTGAGAAGAAAGGTTCCCTCCTTTTTCAGCTTCTCTCGGACTTTATCCGCTTCGCGGTCATTGTTCTCAAAGACACTCTTTTTTATTTCCAGTATTCTGAATCCTTCCATGCGGCACCTCATAATAATAGATTTTCAAGTATTACATCACAGCGACATTCCTTTTTCAATGCCGCTGCCTGTTACGGCAGAAGTCTTTCCGTTTCCTTCCGGAAGCTCTCTTCAAACTCCGGCTTATCGGAAATAAAATTGCTGTTCGGAGCGGGAAGAGAAATCAGGGAGTTTTCCGCTATATCGATCAGCAGTGCTTCCGTGCTCCCTGCAGCCGCCTTTCCACCCGCCGCCGCGGGAACGAGCATACACGCAAGCGCCGCCTGAGTACTCCTGTTCTCCGAAAAAGCCCAGGAAATAAACGCCGCCGTATCCCGCTTGCTGCGGCATCCTCCGTTAGTCACGGCAAAGCCGCAGGCAGTTCCCAGCGTATCGGTGTTTTTACTGTCTGCGGGAGCAGGCACGGCAAGCACCGTGACAGTGTCCGGATCTATGTCTGTAAGCTTGTCAGACGATGTGATCACGCAGGGAAGCACTTTGTTGGCAAGATACTTTATTCCGTCCTCTCCCACATAGGAAATACTGCCGGCAAATGTCGCTTCGGCAAACAGATTATAAAGCCTTAGCAGCCTCTCCGACTTGCTGATATCGTCAAAACCGCCATTAAACTCCTCGCCGGAGCGGAGTGTGCATATATAGAATAGATCGGCACTACTGTCAAAGGCAAAAAAAGGCTTTGCTGTTCTTTTGGTATGATCCTCTGCTGCCGCGAAAAAATCTTCGAGGTTTTCAAAACTTCGCCGATAGGCAAGAGAATTATTCAGCACCGCAACAGGCACGGATATTCCCAGCGGGAAAAAACCGGTCCCGATCGAGCTGTGCCGGCTCTGAAGACTTTTGGGATAATTCGGAGACACAAAGGTCTCCTCGGCACTGATATCGGCAAGCTTTTCCCTTTCATGCAGAGAAAAGGCATGAAAATGAGTGCAGCAGAGGATATCCGGTGAGCCGGTCTCATAGGCTTCGACCAGTTCCTCCTCATTTTCAAAGCTTTTTATTTCCACCGGCAGAGTCTTTCTCGTCATATCCGCATTAAAGCTGCCGACAAGCTTCTCTATTTCGGAAAAGAGAACATCTTCCTTTTGAACCCACAGAGTGACTGCGCCGCGGCTGTTATCTTTCCGGGTACTAAAAAAAACAAAGGCTCCGACCGTGATAGCCAGTGCAAGGATCACCGGTATTATTCTTCGTAATCTCATATCTCTCTCCGTACTTCTCCATGAAGGTTCCCGCTTTGAACCGTTTGCCTCCCTGCATAATGATTATATCTGCAAATCCCCGCTTTTGCAATATCCCGTGTATCAGTTCTCTTTCCGGAAAAGGATCCGGAAAGAGTCTCTGAGCCGCTGATGATGAATGGCAGTCGCGTCAAATTTAAGAGTCGTAAAGGCAAACTGCATGATAGGACCGGAACAGAAAGCGCAGATCAGCGTACCGATGCCCACAGGACCGCCTAAAAGATACCCTATAAACGTGGCAAAGGACAGAAGGCCGATACTCACTATCCCTATCGGGATCTTCTTCAAACGTTTGGCAAGTCCCACCATCAGAGTATCTCTCGGTCCGCAGCCGAGGCAGGCACGCATATAAAAATACTGCGTGTAGCCCATGACCGTCAGTCCCGCAAGAATCATCACAACAGCACCGGCAAGCGTCTCAGGGACAGGGACTGCGTCGATAAAATTAAAAAAATCAACCGCTTTTCCTACAACGATCGAATCGATGAACATGGCGATCCCGATCGGTTCATGCATGATGATATCGATCAGCAGAATGATCATGGAGATCGTAATGGACGCATTGCCGTAAAGGATGCCGAGCGTTTTGGAGAGCCCGACGCTCAAAACATCCCAGGGCCCTGCGCCGATGTCGGCATGGATCGTCAGATAAACGCCCAGTCCGTTGAAAAAAAGGCTGACAGCCGCCATAAGCGCGCTGAGCAATATGCTTTTTCTGTCTGAATTTGTCTCTTTCATTTTCTCAATATTAACATATTATTGTTTACATAATCTATTTCTCTTTTGTATAAACAAGGTATCTGCCAAAGGACTCTTTTTCAAATCCGCTCTCATCGAGTATTCCGGTATCACCGCCCGCGCTCAGCACATAGGCAGCGTTATCCTCCGGGTGATAAGGGTCGGCCCACATACTGTATTTGTCAAAGCCGTAAGCCGTCAGATACAACGCAGGATAGAATTCGTACTCGACCGTCTCCCGAAATCGCTCCACGGGAGTCTTTGCATAGAAAAGAATTTCGGGATAGTAGGTTCCCTCTTCAAAATAGATATGCTCTCCCCGGCTGTCCGCGTATGCAAATGCCTCTCCCAGGCCGCGGGAAAAATGCACGTCGCTTTCTTTTACATAGTCGTTAAAATAATAATGCGTAAAGCCGATGAACAGCACACAGTAGACCGCCGCCATGATCACGGCAAAGCTCCGGAGGCCGTGCCTTGTAAGGGAATAGATTCCCAGCGCTGTCAGAATGACGATGGGAATAAAGAGTATATTGATTTTTGTCGCGTTCGCCTTGATCAAAATACACTGCGGCAGACTGACAAAAAACCATATCAGCAACAAAACTTCGGGACAGAACTTTTTTTCCCTTGTGCAATGAACCGTCTCCGAGACGCAGTATCCAAGTCCCACCAAGGTAAAGGGCAGAGAGATATAATAGAAAAGACCGTATTTTGTGGGACTGTTCCAGATACAGTAATCGGTCTGATATATAAATATATCCCTCAGCAGTTCCAGTTTCTTTGCCTTTTCGTCCAGAGAAAGCTCTGCACTGCGCATATAAAGGATCCGCGGTATAGAGAAAAACGGCGTCCTGATCTCATCCATCAGCCCGTAATTGATCAGCAGGAACAAAATGAGCGGTGCCGCCATCACCGCAAGGATCAAAGCGGAGAGAAGTACATATCTGTTAAAGCGCAGCTTTTCCCGGGCAAAACAGTAAATATACTGAAAAAGAATGATAAACGGCGTATAGATCCAATATGTCGCATAGCAGTAGAGCGAAAGTCCGTACATAAAGGCAGAGAGCAGGAGATACTTCGGCTTTTCAAGTCCTTTTACGAAGAAAAGCATACCGAACAGCAAAAAAGCCGGCGTGAGGTTCGATTCCAGCCCCCAGCGGGACAAGATGATATGCCAGGGGCAGATTGCAAGCATCAGCATCGAAAGGAGCGCCGCTTTCCGGTCTACAAGCCGCCGGACCAGAGAATAGACTGCCGGAAGGCTCAGGATCCCTGCAATGACCTGCGGGAGACGGATGACCCAGACCTTCAGACCGAAAAGCGCAATAAAGGGGATCATGAGGTAGGTCTCCAATGCGTTCATGCCGCTGCCCCAGGCGGTAAGATACACGGGATAATAGTATCCCGCCGTATCCATGCCGTATTTCAGGATGGAATAAGCCTCATAACCCGCAAAGGCCTCATCCCGATTGATGTCCCCAGGTACCGTGCCGAAGCGGTACAGCCTGACAAAGATCCCGGCCAGCAGGATCAGGGCAAAAAGAATTCTGTATTTTTTATTTTCATTCAGGTTTTCCGACTTATTCTTCATTTGGGAACTCCGAAAAGATCATCCGATCATTTTTGTAGATTATACCCTCTTTTCTCGTTTTTTGCAATGTCACTTGCGGAACTTTGTTGCGTTTATGCGCAGGAAATGATATAATTTAAAAAACTACACCGCCGAGGTCTTATTTATGACTTGTTTATCGGGAAAAACGAAAGCTCTGCGCCAAAAACGCTTTTTTCTTTTCTCCGCCGCCGTGCTGCTCTTAACGGGACTATACAGGTTTCTGGTGCGTTCCTCCGACCTCAACCGATACTGTTCCGTTCTCGGCTTTTCGGAGCAGGACGCTGTGCTGCTCTGGAATTTTGAGAGCATCTCTGTGCTTTTCATGAGTCTTTCGGTTCTGGCGCTTATATATTTTCTGTGTTTTCGCAAAGGCTGTCTGTCCTGTTTTTTTGCCATTGCCGTTTTCATTTTCGGACTTATATTTCTTCTCACAATCTCTCCCCTGTCCGTCCCGGATGAAATAACCCATTTTGAGGCGATCTACGAGCTGAGCTGCAAGCTTCTCCGCCGTCCGCTCGACCCCGCCTTTGCCTCTTTTGAGGGTTTTTCCAACCACCTCAACGTCTGCTCCGGGTATCTGCGTGTACTGCATGATTTCGGCGGCAGCTACGCCTTCAGCGGAAATACGGAAAGAGACATTCTCTCCTCCATGTGGACTCTCACCTATTCTCTGGAATATGTTCCGGAGATCATCGGTTTTTCCGTCGCTCTCCTTCTCGGCCGTAACATGGTCACGGCTTTCATGCTTTCAAGATTTTTCAATCTTCTTTTCTATGTCCTGTGCGTGTATATCGCCGTGGAGCGCAGCCCGAAATTCAAAGTGCTGCTGGGACTTTCCGCGCTCATGCCTATGGCGCTGCAGCAGGCTGCTTCGCTTTCCTATGACAATTTTATCAATGCCCTCTCCCTCGTTCTGCTTTCCGCTCTGCTGGATGCCGTCTTCTCCGGAGAAAAGCTCACGATCAGAAAACTCGGTTTCATCTTCGTTCCGGCAGCCCTGCTCGCCCCCGCCAAGGGGATATACTGTCTTATCATCGTGCTGTTTCTCTTTGTGCCGAAAGAGAGCTTCTCCGGGCTGAAAATCGGTAAAAAAGGCTGCTTTGCTCTGCTTCTCGGCACGTGTATACTGATGTTTTCCCTCGTCTCCGTCCCTTCGATCATAAGGATCATGTCCGGCGTCCGTCCCGGACTGGAAAAAACCGGGGAGAGCCAGTACACCGTCTCCTACCTCTTTACACACCCTCTGGACAGCGTCAAAATCTTTACCGACACCTTCAACGTCTATATTCTCTCCTGGCTCGGCGGAGCGATCGGCAATACGCTCAGTACCTATTCTCTCGATCTGCCTTCCTGGATCGTCCCGGTGTACTTTGTCCTGCTCATCCTCTCCGCGCAGAATGCTGAAGGGGAAGAAATAACACTTCCCCGCGGTCTGCGCGCATCGCTTCTCTTCTACAATGCCTTTGTCGTTTTCGCATTCATGATGACGATGTTCCTCACGTGGATCCGCGATACGGACAAGATCATTGCCGGGGTGCAGGGGCGGTACTTCATCCCGATCATCCCGGCGCTGATGATCTGCCTCAATTCAAAGTTTATTGAGCTGAAAAAGAAACCGGACAAAGCGCTTATCATTCTTGCTCTCCTGCTTCTTGCACGGACGGTGTTAAAGATTCTGAGCTATACGCTTTTCAGCACTGTATGAAAAAACCGACTGTTAACACGGTCGGTTTTCTGCATATGCAAGCGTTTTTTTCAGCGCTTCTTCCTTTTCAACGCCCTTGAGATGCAGGCTGTGGGCATATTTTAAAAGCAAAGAGAAATTTTTATCGGGCTTGAGCCCTGCCGCAATGAGGTCACGCCCCATGACCTGCGGTTTCATCATAAGCGCCTGAAAGCTTTCGTATTTTTCTTTTTTCTTTTGTATACCTTCCCCGGCGGTAAGTACCTCTGACAACAGCAGAAGATCCTCCGGACAAATCGCCGCGTCAAAAAGAATGTTCCACGCTTCATTTTCCGCATCCGAAGTAAACAGCTCCTGCGGCTTTTCAGCAAGATCGCACATATTTTTCACATATTCCGTAAGGTCGATCTCTCCCGTCAGTTTTTCAACAAATGCCGATGCGTCGTCCATATATCTGCACAGCGCCGAGAGCATGAAATACAGCGGATATTTCGCTCTTTTCCGAACGCCGGCAGCTCTGTCCAAAAGAGTATCAGCGGCGGAGCGCTTTTCTTTTGTCAGAGAAGCATACTGTGAAAACCAGAAACCGAGCTGCTGCATTTCATCAAGAACTTCAAAGAACACCGAGGGTCGGAAAGCGCCTCTAAGCGCCTTTTCCAGCTCTCCGATGATCCTCTCCCGCGGCAAAGCGGAAAGATCCATCGCGCTGCACAGCCGGACGGTTTCCCCATCCACCGTATAACCGAAGCGGGCGGCGAACTGTGCCGCTCTTAAAACCCGCAGAGGGTCTTCCCCGAAGCTCTTATCATCCACATGGCGAAGGAGCTTTTTCTCCATATCCTCTCTGCCGCCGAAGAAGTCGATCAGCTCGCCGGTGAGTACATCCTCCATCATGGCGTTGACCGTAAAGTCCCTTCTTCTGGCCGCTTTCTCCGTACCGAGGAACGGATCGACCGAGACGTCAAAATCCTTATGACCGTGACCGGTCGCTTTTTCGGAACGCGGCATGGCGATATCAAGATCATAGTGGCGCAGACCGTAAATGCCGAAACTTGCGCCCATCTCGGTATGCTCACCGAGACTGTCCAGAATCTCCGTGAGCTTTTGAGGCGATATTCCGTGGATCTCAATATCCACATCCTTGCCCTCGAATCCCATCAGCCTGTCTCGCACAAAGCCGCCCACATAGTAGGCACGGCCCCCCGCTTTTCCGACTTTCTCCGCGACGCGGTGCGCCATGACTATGTTTTTATCTTCCATAACTTTACTCATCAAACATTAGTGTAATTCTCTTCCCGTCAAAGCCGCATTCGGTATCCGGGAAATTTTCCGTGGCAATGCACCGATATTCCTCCGGCTCCTTAATAAGCTGGGAGTAGTGCGAAAGCCAGAGTCTTTTGACCTTCGCCTCTCTTGCGCAGCGGGACGCCATGGCAAAATTCATGTGTCCCCGCTCAAGAGCCAGTTCCTCCTGCTCCTTCTCGCCGTAGGTGGCTTCACAGATCATAAGGTCGGCGCTTTCCGCCGCTTTTACTATGTTTTCACAAGGGGAGGTATCGCCGGTAAAGACGAATTTAAGTCCCTTTCGCTTTTCGCCCATGACCTGCTCCGGCAAATAGATCTTACCGTCGGCTTCCACGCTCTCGCCCTTCTGAAGCTTTGACCACAAAAGCATGGGTATTTCCAGCTCCCTCGCCTTTTCCGGGAAGAATTTTCCCGCTCTTTCAAGCCGGAAGCAATAGCCCTGACTTTCCGTGCGGTGGTTCGTTGCAAATGAGGACAGATAGCTTTTCTCCGGGAAGCCCTTTATAAGCTCTGCAAGCTTCAAAGGCTCAGAGTCGAGTTCTAAAAGCCGTACCTCATAGCTCAGTCCCCCGGCCAGCTTCAGGATCGGCGTAAGCTCCCTTACAAGTCCCTGCGGACCGGTGATATAAAGAGGCTGTGTGCGTCCCATGCAGAACATGGTCTGCATCAGTCCCGGCAGGCCGAAAATATGGTCGCCGTGGTAGTGCGTCAAAGCGATCAGTTCAATTTTCAAAAGGCTCACGCCGTTTTTTCTCGCGGTGGTCTGGGTACCCTCGCCGCAGTCAAAAAGGATGGAATGTCCTCCGCAGGTCAGCACCGCCGCCGTCAGCGCCCTCTCCGGCAGAGGCAGCAGCGCCGAGGTTCCCAGCAGACAGATTTCGATCATACGATGTATCCTTTATACTTATTCTTCTTAGGCAATTGTAAAACGGAGTTTTACAATTGCCTAACTTATTCTTCTTTGAGCGTAACAGCGGACATCGGGCAGGCGCGTTCACACGCACCGCAGCCGATGCAGCGTTCATCAGCACAGGGATAAAGGTTTTTATCTCCCTTGTCCCCTTTTACAGTAAGGTTTATCGAGCTTACCGGGCAGACCTGCGCACAGATCGCACAGCTCACGCAAAGGGAGAGATCAAAAACCGGTCTTTTTTTGGCTGTCATAGCTCCTCCTCCAGAAGTTTATCGATTCCGAGTGCTTTAATGGTCGTCTCCTCCGGAATGCCCGTGCATTCGTTCCAGCCGAAAGCTCTCCAGTGGGCACGGATCTGCTCTTCGGAATGAGATACCGTAACGCCCTTGTTGGCTCCGCTCTCCAGCGGCGGATAACCGAGCATTCGTTTGGGAAGACGCACCTTGGTAAGGTCGATCCCCTGTTTGACATTGAACATCTGCCGCAATGTCTGTACCCGTTTGCCGATCTCCATATACTCATCTCCCGAAAGCTCTCTGCCTGAGGCGGCATTGAGGTATTCGACAAGCTTATAGGTGTGTACGCCCATCATCTCGCCGTAGTAGCAGGTACCGGCGCTGTCGGCGAGCATCGTATAGCATACGTTGGCGACATTGCTCAGGATAACATCCTCCCCGGGCAGAAAATCCTCGGATTTGGGATGGAGCTTCACGGGCGGCGCCCAGGAGCAGATATCCGAGAGAGACATGGCGGCATACATCATGCTCATAGCGACCGTATGCTTGCCCGGTGCCGGCTCCGCGGCGTAGTTGAGCGCCAGCATCGGGTCATAGCGGCTGTCATGCGCGGGAGGCTCCGCCCCGCCGATGTGCATGGCATATCTCTTACTTCCCCGCCCCATGCGTTCGGAAGCCTTCTTCGAGCCGTCCGCTAAAATGTCGCCGAAGCCATCACGTTCGATCATCTTTTCCGCGAGCTTTTTAATTGCCTCGGTATTGCCCCAGGTAAGCTCCAGACCGTCGGTATCCTCCTTCGTGAGAACGCCGTTTTCATAGCACTCAATCGCCCAGGCGACTGTCCCGCCGGCGGAGATGCTGTCCATCCCGGCGCGGTTGAAAAGCTCGTTGAGATAGTAGATGCTTTCAAGATTATTGTTGAGAAGAAGCGGCCCCATCTGGTTCATGGTCTCATACTCGGGCTTATGGGTCCTTGCGAAAACACCGTTATTGAGCTTTTCGGTATTGAGCATACCGCCGCAGCCCAGCGGGCAGGAATAACAGTGATATTTACTCTCCTCAATGTCGATCACCTTGTCGGGGTCAAATTCCCTGAAAGCCCCGGGGACGTCCTTATAGCTTCCCTGCCAGTTCTTAACAGGCGCATCTCCTCCGGCAAGGCACATATTTTCAAACATCGGCGTACCCCAGCGACGGTAGAACATATTGAGCATCGACCCGTCCAGAGGCATAGAAAGCGGGACATTGCCCAGCACCTTGCCGCCCATCTTCATAAGATACCCTCGAACAAATCCCGGGAGCTTTGCATTCTTCACTTTCTTCCCCAGTGCCGCGCTCAGTTCCTTTACCTTCTCCGGATCGGCGCAGGGCATGGGTTTACAGCCCGCCAGCACCACGGCTTTCAGGTTCTTGCTGCCCATGACCGCCCCCATGCCGGAGCGTGCCGCGAGTCTCCCCTTATCGTTGGAAACGCCGGCGATGCAGCTGCGCTTTTCTCCCGCTCGTCCGATGACGGCCACACGCGGGAGCTTTTTATCCACGGTATCGGCTATGAGCTTTTCCTCCGCCTCCACCGCGTCAAGTCCCCAATAGGCTGAGGCGTCCCGAATCTCGGCTCCCTTGCTGTCCATATAGAGATAGACGGGTTTTGGCGAAACGCCACGGAAAAAGATCGCATCCACGCCGCACTGCTTGATGGCGGGCGCAAACATCCCGCCGCAGGAGGAATCCCCCCAGCCGCCGGTGAGCGAGGATTTTCCCACTAAATTCCATCGTCCCGCCATGAGTGCGCCGGTTCCGGTGAGAGCACCGGAGCAGAAGCCTAAAATGTTGTCCTCGCCCAGTGCGTCGGCACCGGCGGGAATATTTTTCAGGCAGTACCATGCGCCGAGGCCCTTGCCGCCCAGTACCGCATCATACACTTTCTCCGGCACCTTTGTCTTTTTTATGTTCCCGGATGAAAGATCAACTTCCAGAATGTACCCTGTGCAGCATTTTACCACGTCGTTCCCTCCAAAAAATCATGTACCGTAAAATTCAAGAAACTGTTTCAGACTTTCGCTGTCCGGAGAATACAGCAGCTTTTCCGCTTTTCCCTTTTCACATAGCTTTCCCGAGTCGAAATATAATACTTCATCCGCCATCCGTCTCGCCTGCTGCAGTGAGTGCGTCACCAGAAGGACAGCGCAGCCGGTTTTTTTTACATAGTCTTCGATCAGCTTTTCGCTTAATTTTGTTGATACCATGTCCATCGCGGCGGTCGGTTCATCCAGAATAAGAAGCTCGTATTCCCGCATCAGAAGTCTTGCCAGCGCCATTCTCGCCGTCTCTCCGCCCGAGAGCTTTTTGGCGGGTGTTGACGCGAGAGCTTTAAGCTCCAATGCTTCCATAAGTTTTTCCGCTTTCTCCCGGTCGCCGCCATTTAAAAGAATGTTTTTTTCAAGGCTCATGCGAAAGGCAAAGTTTTTCTGCGGCATATAGCCGATGCTAACACACGTGACCGGTGCCTTGCCGCCGTCCGTCGGTTCTATCCCCGCAAGGATCTTTGCAAAGGTGGATTTGCCGCTTCCGTTGGCTCCTATGAGCGCGTATATTTCACCATGTTCTATGGTAAGCTCCGGCATATCCAAGACGGTTCTTCCACCATAGGATTTGGAAAATGACGAAAGGATCATCCGCTCACCCTCCTCTGAATTGCCGACAGGAGGATATTCACTGCAAGTGACACCAGCATCAGTATAAGCCCCAGAGCGATTCCCATGGAGAAATTGCCCTTGTTGGTATATTCCATGATGGCAGTGGTCATAACGTTCGTCTTCCAAGCGATCGCGCCGCCCACCATCGACACCGCGCCGACCTCAGCGATCGACCGGGCAAAGGCGAGAAGATACACGGAAAAGATCTGATACACGCACTCATTGCACAGAAGCAAAAAAGCTTTTCCCTTACTGAGCCCGAGCCCCACAGCCGTCTCCCGAACGCTGAGGCATATCGACTCCACATAGCTTTCCATATTGCCCGCAACGATCGGCGTAATAAGCACCACCTGCGCGATGATCATTATTTTCACCGTAAACAGCAGCTTTGTACCGCGAAACGGTCCCACACCGGAAAACAGGAGATAAAAGATCAGACCGCAGACCACCGGCGGCATACCCATCAGCGTGCGGTTGACGACCACAAGCGCGCTTTTCCCGGGAAATTTCGCAGAGCCCAGCCAGATGCCCAGCGGAACGCCGAGAATAAGCGCAATAAGCGAAGCGGACAGACTCATCCGCGCCGTAACGGAAAGAATGTCCCTTAGCTCCGCGTTTCCCGTCAGTAACAAGTTAATAGCTTTTTCAAGAGCTGTCTGCATATTTCTCTCCAAAAATAAAATAGCCCTGATATTCTCAAGGCTATTCTATAATAAATCGGTAAAAATTGCAACGGATTTACTCCATAATTCCGCCGTTGGCCACGAAGGTCAGGAAGGTGGCCTTATCGGTGAGGATATAGGCGCTCATCTGCTCCGCCATGACAAGGCAGGCGCCCATACCGGCATTGGCAGAGACATACCAGTCGGTAAAGTCCTTGAAGGATTCCGCATCCTCGGTGATGCCGAGTTCTGCGGGCCAGAGAGCCAGCTCCTTGGTGTGGGTACCGGAGCCGTCACCGCGGGAGACGAAAGCGAACTTTCCGTCGGCAATGGTCTTGAAAGCGACCATGACATCCTCGGCATCCTTTACACCGGCGGGGTCGGCAGAGGGGCCGCAGAGTACGAAGTAGTTATACATGAAGGTGAGGCGTTCGCTTTCAAAAGCGGGCAGAACATAGCCGAAGCCGGCCTTGACGAAATCCTCTTCCTTTGCTTTGGCGTGGACAAGAATAAGGTCGGCGTTGCCGTACTGGGCGGCGGCGATGGCCTTACCGGTACCGGCAGACTGGACTTCAACGGTGTAGCCGTACTCTTGTTCAAACTTCGGCAGCATATAGCCTAAAAGGCCGGAGTCCTTGACGGAGGTGGTGGTGGAAAGGCGGATGACTTTGGTTTCCTCTGTGGCTTTGGCGATCTCGCCGTCATACTTCGGAGCGCCGTCCTTGAGATAGAAAAGAGCGTCGCCGTAGTCTTCCACACCGTAATTTGCTTCGAGCTCATTTCCCTCGGCGGAAAGCATCCACTCGATCAGAGCTTCGGCGCCGACGGTGTTGATGGCAACATCCGCAACGGCGTTCCCGTCGGCATCGGTAAAGGGAGCCTCGGGGTTAACGGCGATGAGGGTATAATTGTTGATCATGTTGTCGTCCGCTTCCTTGAGGATACACAGATCGACCTTTGCTTCCTCCGCAAGGGAGAAGGGGCAGAGTGCAAGGAGCATAATAAGGGTCAGTGCAAGCGCGATGGTTTTTTTCATTTGGTTTTCCTCCTCATAAAAAATAAAAAAGTCCCTGTCCAAAGCAATGCAGCCGCAGTTAACCTCCGGCTTATCATTTCTTCGGAAAGAGGCTCGTCCACCGCTTTCTGAAATATTCCATTATGCACAGACAGGAATCGTTGTTTTTATTTTAACATAATTATCCAGACAATTCAACACAAAATTTGAGCGCTGCGAAAAAATGCAGCGCTCAAAAACGTTAAGCAGATAATATTACTCCACAACAACCACGCCGTCTTCCTTGACGGTGACGGTCATGCCGGTCTTGACACATTCAAGGAACTCGTCGCCCAGATTGTCCACAACGGGCATTTTCGCCTCTGTCCACACGTCACCCAGAATCGCGCCGGCTGCTGCCAGAGAGTCTATGGGCTGGGAGAAAAGCATACACGCCGGCTGCTGTCCCGCAGAGCAGACCGCAAAGAGAACCATACCGCCGGTGGTGGAGCCGATGGTCTGAGGCAGACAAAGTGCCTTCCCCTTCATAGGCATCTTGTATATATCGGCATTATTCTGATCTCCGCACTTGACCTGCTTATCGCCGAACATCAGCGCCATCTGGAAGCTTGCCAGCGTATTGAAACCGCCGTGGCTTACGAGGGCTTCGGCAGTGCAGGTACCGGGAACGATAACGCGGCCTTTGAATTCTTTCATTTATTTGCCCTCCTTGCTTGTGATGATGTCAAGAATTTCGTCTTCTCTGTAAAATCTTGCGCTGGTGTAGGTGCGCAGCTTGTTGGAGCAGGTGATGACGGCCTTCTTCTTGCACAGAGGATTGTTCATGTACATCAGCGGGCAGATGTAGCTGACGATGATGCCGTAGCTCTTAAGCATATAGGCGTATTTTCCCTTGTTGAGTTCCCTGATAACAGCGGGAGAGGCGGTAAACACGGTGGGAACACTGACCTTATCAAGACCGTTTTCCTTAAGCTTTGCGCCGATCTTCTCCGCCCAGTCTTCCATCTGACCGAGGGTGAGATGTGGGCAGCCGACAAAGCACAGTTCGGGCTTTGCATCCTTGTCCTTCCAGATGACGGGATAGCTTGCCTGTACGCGCTCAAGTTCTGCGTCGTCAATAACATAGACCTGCGCGCCCTCTTTGATCAGCGCCTCGCCCTGTTCCTTCGCCTCGGGCGTGAGATCTGCGATATGGTAGAGACCGACAGCGCCGTTGGAGGCGGTGGCGGCGCCGAAGTCCTTAAGGTAGGCGCAGGTCTCATCGGTAAGCTCCGTACCGAGCCACTCGTTCATGCCCTTGACATAGGGGACCTCTTCCATGACCTTCATGCCGATGGCGGAGCCTAAAAGCTGCGCCTCGGGCTTTTTGGTGCAGTTCACTTCAACGACCCATGTTGCCTTGCGCCCCTCGTCGGTGAGAAGACCGAACTCGGGAACAAAACCGGCGATGGAACCGAAGAGCTCAATGATGCCGGAGTTGCGGTTGCACTTTGCGCCCAAAACGGAGTTTGCATAGACGACCGCGGAAGACTCCGCCCAGCTCAGCACCTCACCCTTTCCGGGCTTATTGCACATCTGATCGACATAGCAGGTGCAGGTATAGTCATCCTCACCGGTTATACCGAGCTTTATGAGCTGCTTTTCAAAGCGCTCCTGCTGGGTATACATGATCTTCTTGAAAACGATGTCATCCAGAAGAGTCGAGGGGACGTTCTTATCCAGAGGTCTGGGGTCGGCGGTGAATTTCTGTCCGTCAGTGAGGCCGGCGTCGATCAGCTGGTCAAAGAGGTCAAGAACCGGCTTGAGAGCCGCAAGGCCGTAGGAAATGACCGTGTGACCGTATTTGCTCGTGACGGGAACCATGCGTTCGGCTCCGAAGGTATCGCCGTACATCACGAGAGTCTTCATGATCTTTGCCATTACTTCCCCTTTGGAACCGTCCAGCAGAGCCTGCTGTTCGTTTGTAAGCTTCAAAAAACCACTTCCTTATTCTAATATGGAAATTTGCTTGTTTATATTTTATCATTCTTTTTCACGAAAGTCAATGAATTGCTTTTGCGGATATGTGTGTTTCTTTCTGTTTTCATTTTGATCAAAACGTGATATACTTATATAAATTGAAAGACAGAAAGGAGCTTTCCCATGACAGCTAAAATCTTTACCGGGATCGGCGGCAAGACGGATTCCGAAGAAGTAAACCGCGACTACGAAAGCAGTACCAGGCTTGACAAGGTTCACGTCGGCAAGCTCGGCGTATATTTCCGTGACGGCTTCAAAACAAGGTTTATGGATTATTCACTCATTGAGCGCGTTTTTATCCGCGTGCAGGAGGTCAATCTCAAAACCTGCTGCGGTGGCAGCACCACGGAGTATTACAGACTTGTGTTCGTGTCCAACGGTCATGAGATATGCAATACGATCTCTGAAAACGGAAAAGCCATGGACGAAGCGCTTGTCCTGATCCATCAAAACGCCCCACAGATAGCGATTGGGTATATCGACAATAACAAGTAACAAATTTATTCGCCTCCGGATATAATACAGTGACGCATAGCGTTAATCTTATCCGAAGGCGTTGATTATTTTGCTTTTTTCATTAAAAGCTGCCTTTTTCGGCACCTTGTTCATATTTCTTATGACAACTCTCGGTGCGTCCGCCGTTTTTACTGTGCATCGGCGCTCTTCCGTTTCCGTCTCTCCCCTGCTCTGCGGTTTCTCCTCCGGGGTCATGCTCGCCGCCTCCGTATGGAGCCTGATATGCCCCGCCGTGGAACTTCTGGCCCATTCCGTTCTCCCCGGCTGGCTGACCGCTTCGGTCGGCATTGCGGCGGGAGCCGGATTTGTTCTGTTTCTTGAATCCCGATCCTTTTTATCCACCCTCACCGGCAGCAAGAATACTTCCCTGCTTTTTGCCGCCGTCACATTGCACAACATTCCCGAGGGTATGGCCGTGGGGCTCGCCTTCGCTCTGGCGGAGGACTCTCTTTCTCTTGCCTCCGCCGCGGCGCTCGCTTTGGGGATCGGTATGCAGAACATCCCCGAAGGCGCAGCCGTCTCCCTGCCGCTTCATGAACAGGGATTTACAAAGGGCAGAGCATTTCTTTTCAGCGTTCTCTCCGGCGCGGTCGAGCCGATCTTCGGTCTGGCGGCGGTACTGGCTGCATCTATCGTCTCGTCCCTTATGCCGTGGCTCATGTGCTTTGCCGCCGGAGCCATGCTTTTCGTCACCGCGGATGAGCTTCTCCCACTCTCTGCCGGAAAAAGGGGGAGCTGCGCATTCGTTCTCGGCTTTATTCTTATGATGATGCTTGACATTGCACTTTCCTGATGTTTTTTTATATAAAATTTGACTTTTTACTTCAGAAGTGATACATTAACTATATAAAAAATTTTATGTGAAAGGAGAGTGTGAGTCAGAAATAATATGGTTATAATGAAAGCATCCGAAGACTATCTCGAATCGATGCTGATGATGCAGGAGCAGCACGGTTACATCCGCTCCATCGATGTGGCTGCGCATTTGGGGGTCACAAAGCCCAGCGTCAGTTATGCCACAAAAAAACTGCGGGAGAACGGATATATCACCATGGATAAAGACGGTCTTATCACGCTCACCGATGCGGGGCTCTCCGTTGCCCGCTCAATGCTGGAGCGCCATCACACGATCAGCGCCTTTCTCATGGAGCTGGGGGTCGAAAAGGACATTGCGGAGGTAGACGCGTGCAGGATCGAGCACGACATAAGCCCGCAGACCTTTGACGCCATCTGCGCCTATGCAGACAAAATGCAGAAAAAATGACACAGGCTTTACCGGTCTGTGTCATTTTTTATTCTGTTCCATACGGTGAGATACTTTCTCATACAGGCGGCGTTCTTTGCTTTGAGCTCATAGTATCTGCTGTCCGCCGAGAAAAGCAGCGCCTTTTTCTGCACAAGTGCCATCATCTGGATCTCCGCAAGCGGGAAGGAGTATTCTCCTGTCTCCAAGCGGTCGCAGTACATTCGGGCGATCCCGGTGTGTATTACTTTCTCGCTGTGATCTGTGTGTATCTCTCGCAGCGTCAGATCACTGTCCGAAAAGAGCGGTACAGCCTTATCCATACTCTCCGGCAGAATATTCCCACTCTGCCATTTATCCCATTCGTACACATTCTCAAAAGGCTCGGGCGGCTCAAAAAAGCCGAGCTCATTGAATTCGGTCGAAAAGCCGCACTCGCAGCTTACCTTTCTGCCTTTTCCGCTCACTGTGCCGATCCTGCGGCATTGAGGACACATATAGAGAGCCTGCCCGATCCCGTCGGCGATCCCGTTATTTTTATATACGGTTTTAAGCTCCTTCTGCCTCTCCCAGGCATTTTCAAAAATGTCGCTGTTGATCCGAGCGGTGATCTGTGCGGGCGTCATGGCTTTGAGCTGTTCCGGCGTATATACGGCGACCGGATGACCCTTGACCTTACCCTTGTAGATCTTTCTGCTCCATCGCGGTCGGGAGAGATAGGCGCCCTCCAGTCGGTAGGTTATGAGGCTCGCCCCGCTGTTTCGCGCAAGCTTGCCGGTGGAGGCAAAGATTTCATGCGTCAGACCATCCCAGCTGGCATCCCCCTCGGCGAAAATGCACACCGAATGCCCTGCTCTGAGATGCCGCAGGCAGCTCATGACCGTATCGGTTCCCATGGATGCTTTGCGCCTTGCAATAGGCTCCAGCAGCCAAGTGATCAGCCGGCTTATAAGGCCGAGGCGAAAAATATGCTCACTGGCGACATAGTAATACTGTTTCTCTGGGAAGCTCAATGCGAGCATCAGCGGGTCCCAGTCGGTAACGTGGTTGGAGATAATGAGACACGGACCGTCCACATTAAGCGTTTCGTTTTCTATATTGAACTTGCCTCTTACCAGCGGCCCGATCAACCGTACAATGCGTTTCCAGACCTTACAGTGGAACTGATACCTGTCTTTCATTTTCTCCTCCCGCATCCTGCCTTTAAACGGGATCTGCCGTGTGCTCACTTTATGATCTCGCCGTGCAGGCCCTCAAGGCGAATATGCCCGAGCGAAAAAGTATTCCAGAACCTTCCGCCGACAGCCGGACGGATATCGATCTGGAAACACCGCTCAATATGGTCGAGCATTTCCATTCTGCCGTAATCATTCTCATGAAAAAAGCCGATGCCGCAATAGAGCTTTCCTTTTACGAACGGTGCAAGAGGCAGAGAAAAGACCGCCTCTGTTTCCCTGACATCCGGGAAATCCATCGCCTGCGACCAGGCTGTGGCAACGCCCTGATCTATACTGTCCCGGAAGCTTACCCGGAACTGCACCTTTTTCAAAGGTTTTGTGATCTTCACAGACAAGCGCATCGTCAGAGCCTCTGCTTTACTGTAAGAGGGCGTGACTTTATCTGTCAGCCGGAGATGTGTCATCCGAAGACCGCTGTCAAAATCTTTTCCCGCATGAGGTTTTCCGGTAAGGTCGTGATCCACCGCATCCTTTTCCACGGCGCGGGACATATACAGGGAGATCCCTTCCTCCACGTCACCGTCAAAGATGATATGTCCCTTTTCCAGGACAACGCAGCGGTCACAGAGGGAGCGGATCGTATTCATATTATGACTTACATAGAGGACTGTCCTGCCCTCTTCGGAGGCGGCTTCGCGCATTTTCGCAAGGCACTTTTCCTGAAAAGCCATATCCCCCACTGCCAGAACCTCGTCCATGATGATGATCTCGGAATTAAGATGGACAGCTACGGCAAAGGCTAATTTTACGAACATACCGGAGGAATAACGTTTGACCGGCGTATCAATAAACCGGCTTACCTCTGAAAACTCAATGATATCCTCGATCTTTTCGTCGATCTCTTTCCGGCTCATGCCGAGGATCGCGCCGTTCATATAGATGTTTTCGCGCCCGGTCATTTCCCGGTGAAAGCCTGTCCCGACTTCAAGCATGGAAGAGACCCGACCGTAAATATCCATTTCTCCCTCGGTTGGAGCCGTGATCCGGCAAATGAGCTTGAGAAGCGTGGATTTCCCCGCGCCGTTCGCTCCGATGATCCCTATGCGCTCCCCCTGATATACCGTCAGATCGATGCCCTTAAGCGCCCAGAATCTTTCGCCGATATTGGACAGATCCGCGCCGATCTTCAGATTCGGATCCTCTTTCCCCCGAAACCGCGCCCATTTGGACTGGAGATCCGCCTGAAGCGTTCTCCCGCCGATAGCGCCTAATCTGTATTCCTTTCCGACACCGGAGATTATCAGTGCCGGTTTTTTCTCATTTTTCATATTCCGCCACCTGCCGTTATACCGTATCGACAAAGACCCGTTCGACCTTATTGAAAAGGACAGTCCCCAGCAGCGCTGCAAGAACGGTGATGATAAGCGACAGAAGGATCGACCAAATACAAATGCTCCCCGAACCGAAAAGGATATAGCGGAAGAGCTCGACCGGCATGGTCACGGGATTTATCAAAGCTGCCGTTCTGAGATTCTCCGGCAAAGCGGTCAGAGGGTAGACCACGGGCGTGGCATACATGAGAAGCTGCATACCGAAGGTCACAAGTACCGAAAGATCGCGGTACTTTGTTGTCAGCCCGGAGATCAGGATCCCCACGCCCATACCGAGAGCCGCGAGCCATAAAAGCAGGAACGGCATAAGAAGCCACAATGCGAAGTGCGGGCGAAGGACGCCTTTTACGAGATAGTACGCCATCAGGATCGCAACGGGTATCATCTGAATGCCGAAACGGATGACAGCTCCCATGACCTTGGAGATCGGCATGACAAGGCGCGGAAAATATACCTTTCCGAAGATGTTCGCATTATCGGTAAAGGTGTTTGCATTTCCCGTGAGGCAGGACGAAAAAAAGCCCCAGATCGATGTTCCGCCGAGGTAAAAAAGCATCTGCGGGATCCCGTCCGTACCAAGCTTCGCGATATTACCGAACAGCACAACATATATGAAAGAAGTCAGCAGCGGGTTGATGATCAGCCAGAGAGGGCCTAAAACAGTCTGTTTGTATGTCACCAAAAAGGAACGCTTTGTAAAAAGCCAGGTCAGATCCCTGTAGCGCCATACCTCTTTGAGTTTCAGATCAAAAAGCCGGCGCTCCGCAGAAATATGCGTATGCAGGCTGTAGTTTACTTCCATCGGTCTCTTTTTTCTTTCCGTTTCTCAGATATTCTTTTTGAGATCCTCGGTTCCAGCAGCATGACCAGAAACGTGATAACGAGATAGGCCAACATATAGGGCAGAAGATTTACGGCATCGGCTTCAAGACAGGCAAGGTTAAGGGTAAGGCGGAAGCCCCATGTAAACACTTCCCTCTCCAGGAAACGGTATGCCAGAAAATAAGCCGCGCTGAAAGCCGCGAAGATTATGCAGGTCCGCAGGTAATACTTTTTCACGGTGCTCGTGCGGTGGCGGCATTTATGTGAAAACCTGTAAATATAGCACCAGTATGCGCACAGTACCAGGATTTCGATCACGCAGGTCCCGATCTTTTTTACGCCGTCACCCAGAAGCTCAAAGATCCCCGCTTTGATAAGTCCCATATATATAACGGAGGAAAAAGCAGTGATCCAAAGGAGATTCAGTGTGCGGACCACGACTTTCCTGAAGCCGTGACCGGCGGTATTCTTTGTTGTTTCTTTCTCGTTCATTTTTATCTCTTCCTTGCAGTCTGCTGTGTGCAGTTTTGGAAACCGTGCTCTGCGGAAATATCCTTATATCGGTTTTATTGAGAATCCATCATTTTTTGCCATCTCAGAAACTGTATTTTTTCAACGAGCGGCTCAATGAGCATCACAAAAAACGTAATTCCGAGATAGGTAAACATATACGGCAGACAGTTATCCGGAAATTTCGTTTCGAATCGGACGCCTACCAGATTGAGCGTGATACGGAAGGCCGTTGAAAAAGTATCCCAGCTCAAAAGCTTATAGCACGCCCAGTAGATCCCGGCATAGGCGGCAAAAACGATGACCGTCAGCAGATAATATCCGGCGGGGGTGGGAGTGCGCCGGAGGCAGAAAAACGAAAACCGATATAGATAATACCAGTATAAACCCAACAGGAACAGCTCTGCCAGACAGTATATGATCCGGCGGGCGCCTCCGCGTCTTATTATAGTGAATACACCGATCCCGGTCAGAGCCTTATAGAGGACGGAGATCCAGATAGTTGCCGCGAGTATGGCCAGCAGGCGGAGAAATATTCTAAAAAGCGACTGCCCGAAGCTAAGCCTTTCGATTTCCATTTCTTCCATGGTTTCATTACCTCGATTGATTGCGGTTAATTTGCATCTGCCGATTCCGACAGAGTATGCTCTGTTTTATTTTACCATAAATCCGCCGCAGATTGCAACCGGAATTGTAAGCGTTGTCAAAATAAAAAAACGAAAAGCAAATAATACCGAAAACTGATTAAAACAAGACATTTTGTGTCTTGTTTTAATCAGTTTTCAGTATTATTAATCTATCTGACCGCCCGGCGGTTATGCTTTCAGCTTTCGTCGGAGAAAGCCGGCGGCGCGTGCGGCAAATCGGCGACAGGGGCGGTCGGCGACATGGATATGCCACCAGAGCTTATAGAGCGTATCTTCGCAGTCCCGCCATTTCCCGCGTCTTGCAAAGGACTGCACCGCGGCTATCATCTGCTCGCGCCTCAGACCCGGTTCAGGCACAGTCTGACCGTCGCCGCACATGGTATAAGTGCCGTCCGGGTCGCAGGAGATCAGCCGGTGCAGAACATATGTGCCGCTGTCGCGCCGGTAGAATATCATGTCTCCGAAGCGCGGCTCGGTGATCGCTTTGAGCTTTACGCGGCTTACTCTGTCCAGCAGCAGAGGCAGCATCGAGCGACCCGTTACCGTCAGCTCCGCCGTGCCTCCGGCGTTGACCGTCTGCGCTATGACGGGGCCAAGCTCCTGTATGGATACGGAGCGGCTTGAACTTTTGATCATTTGGTAATGTCGCTCAGGTCGATAGTGGAGCCGGGAGCGATCTCTATAGCTTCGGGCTGCAGACTGTTGTATTCCGCCTGAGCCGCTACAAGCCACGCATAAAAGGCTTCCATACTTCCGAAGCTGTTCATAAACGCGTCCTTCTGCTCCGGAGAAAGTTCGAGAAACACTTCGTATTCGGTCAATGCCGGTGCTGCAGGGAGCGGAGCAGGGGTCGGCGTGGGAGTCGGTTTTGCGGTGGGCGTCGGTTTTGCGGTGGGAGTCGGTTTTGCGGTCGGTTTTGCGGTCGGTGCGGAAGACTGAGACGGTGCGTCACCGGGCGTGAGTATCACAGTCTGCGGATTCTGCGCAGTCGTGGGTGCGGGCTCGTCTTCTTCAATAATTTCACCCTCCCCGACTCCGAAGGACGCGGTGACATTGTTATCCTTATCAATAATCACTGTTCCCGGCTCCGGGGTAGGTTCGGGCGTAGGCTCCGGAGTTGGTTCGGGAGTCGCGGTCGGTTCCGGGGTCGCGGCAGGTTCTTCCGTCTTCGCGCCGCAGGCCGCTATGAAGACAGCGAGCGCAAGAACGAGAAATACGGTAAGGATTCTTTGTTTTTTCATTATCGAACATTCCTTTCTGTTATTGTGAGGGTTCACTCTGTTATGCAGCCGTTTTCACGAAGTTTTGAAATAAAATTATCTATGTCCGTCCTCGCCCGGTTCTCGGATACATCGTACTCGGCAAGGATTTTTTTCAAAAGCTCTTCACTTGTTGTCTCGTTTTCAAGCATATTCCATATCGTCTGCCCCATATCGTTGAGGCTTATGATCGCGTTGAAGTTCACCGCGGCTTTGCCCACGGGTACAAGGATATGATCGTCACCCACATCGGTGATGATAAATTCAGGATTCTGTCTCATATCGACAAGTATTCCTTTCATATAAAATGCGTACTCCTGCCTTCCACGCCGGGGAAGCCAAGGGAAAGGAGACGGCGCGCAATGACACTGCGGGAGGTTACTTTTAATTCTGCATTCTGCATTATGCATTATGCATTATGCATTACTTCATACGTTATCCGCTCCGCGCCGTCGTCGGCATGGTTATAGAATTCAAAAAAGGGTACCTCCGCGACAAGCATATTGATAAGCCGCATCAGCTTTCTCGCCTGTTCGGGGGTTTTTCTTCCGTTTGTCTGTTTGAGGATATATCCCACCGCTTCAAGAGGTTTCAGGCGGTTTATCTGCGTGTCGCCCCGATGGAGGAAGCAGATACCGGCGATGGGGGCGTAAGAATTTTCGTTGATCCTGTCCTTGCCGCACCAGGGGGTACCGAAAGCGTACCACTTCCCATCGATCCGGCGGAGGGCGGGCTTATCGTCGTTAATTATAACCGCGTTTGGAAAGGTTTTCAGATATTTTGCGGTATGCGTGGATTTCCCCATACCGCAGGGACCGGAGAAAAGATAGGCGTAACCGTCCACCACCACGCAGGAGGAGTGGAGCATCAGTCCGTCAAAGCCAAGCAGGTTTACATAAAACTGATACCCGCTGTCCAAATAATAGTTATCCTCTGCGCTGAGAGTCAGTGTTCTGTCAGGCTTTAGTTTACCTGGGTCTATTATGATATCTACGGGTACATCGGCAAGATACGGTTTGCACCTTTCGGGCAAATTTCCCACGAGAGGCACGTCCACGCCGAGCCCGGCAATTTTACAAATCATAAGTTTCTTCTCTTTCGCTCTCTATAGTCTTCTGACTCCCTCAAAAGGGAGAGTCAGAAGACTATTTCTTTTGTTCACAGACTCTCCGCAAGGAGAGTCTGTGAACTACGAAAAATTAGGGTTCCGGATCCGTTCCTATTGGGGTAGAATCACCACTTAGCGTTCCAGTATTATCAAGCAACTCTTCATCAATGTATAGTTTGACAATCATTGCTTCCGGGGTATTGTAAAATCTTTTCATTATTTTGCCTCCTTAATTCTAAATTTTTTTGATCAGTTACTTATTTCGAATGTCGGACCATATAGAGTTACCAATGTTACCACTTCATTATTGTTTACATAATATGTAACGTACTTGGGCTGTACTGTTGCAGTTCCACTGAATCCGTCAACTTCAGCAAAGAAGTGAGCCTTGTCATTTACGACTATCCGGTGCAATCTCTGCCCAATCGCTGAATGCATTTTCCTTAGCGGTGTTGTCTTCACCGATCACGATATCGGATTTCACCGTATATTTTGTGCTAAAGGCAAATATCGGGTTATTGGTATTAAACTCATTTCCGGAAAGCGTCATCTTTCCGGTATTTGCCGCTTTGCCGTTGTTGATCCAAAGATAATCGGTTAAGTTGAATGTATTATTGGTTATCTGAATACCTTCATCGACAAACTGGCCGAAAACGCCAACATACTTACCGTTGAAGGTATTGCCGGAAACGGTGGTGTTTTTGATAATGCTGGAAGTACCGCCGAGACTCAGACAATAGGTGACATCATTTTCGGTCACGATATTACCGGAGACACACACATCCTTCACAACACCGGAATTGATGTAAATCTGTCCGTCGGTGAGCGTGTTGTTTTCGACAACAACATTGGAGGATGTTCCGCCGGAGTTCATCAGATAAACCGGATAATTGTCATTCGTGCATGTGAAACCGGAAACGGTAAGGTTTGCGATATTCTCTACACTGTCATTGCCGAATGTAAAGTATCCGGTAAGAGTGACCGTAGCACCCTCATCGGCAATAAACGCAACATTGCCGTACCATTCCTTGGAATCAGCCGTGAATTTCAGGTTGCTTTTATTCAGCTCAACATTGCCGTTGTATGTACCTGCAGCGACACGGATCGTGTTCACGCCCTGTGCTGCATTGACTTTGTCAACAGCGCCCTGAATGGTGTTGAAAGCGTTAGCGCCCCAAGTCTTGCCTTCGGGGACGTTACCTTCCGACCAACCGGCATCAACATACAGGGTGACTGCGGGATTGCCGTTGGCAAGCATCGACAGCGACTCAGTCTTTTCGCCTTCCTCAGCATCGGTCTTGGGAGAGGCGGTGAGCCGCTTTGCTGCGCTCTTGCTATAAGACTTTACTGCTTTGACAGCCGTGGTGGCTTCCTCGGGCATAGACACTTCGCCAGACGACTCTTCCTTGTCAGCTGCCGCTTCGACGGCAAAGTCAAGGCTTGCCAGAACGCCTTCCGTGCCGACAACGGTAAACGTATATTCACCGACCTCGACAGCAAAGGTGTACTCATTGCCCTCCACGCTGTAGTCTTCCTCGGTCAGGGCGACAGCATCCGCGCCGTCCTTAGCGAGAAGGAAGCTTGCGCCATCGGGGAGGTTTTTACAAATGACCGTGACGGATTCAGCACCCGCAGCGGGAGCTTCCTTCAGCTCAAGAGCGAGCGTCTCGGTCTCGTTCCCGGTCTCGCTGCCGGTCTCGTTGACGGTCTGAGCCGCAGAATCCGAGAATTCATCCTCTGGCATACCGACGAGGTCGGCAACGCCGAAGACCACCTCGTCTTGAGACTTTGTAACCCGAGTGTTTTCCGGGGTCTGTCCCGCGTTCTCCTGTGCCGGCGCCTGATCGGCGATCTCTTCGACGGGAGAAGCTGTATAGACCTCATCTGCTTCCTGTGCAAATGCCTGGGCGGGCAGCATGGAGAAAATCATGACTACCGCTAAGAACATTGCCAAAATTCGTTTCTTCATACATTTTTCCTTTCGTTCATTTTGTTTGCCTGAATTTCCGCATCCGCATCGGATGCGGATACAAAAGCATAACCGGAGGCGCAGTTCCCGTGCGCCCGAACCATCTCCTTTCCATGGATTCATCGGAACGGTCAAGACCGTTCCCTACAGTTGATAAGGTTTTCGGAACAGTCAAGACCATCCCCTACAGTTGATAGGGTTTTCGGAACAGTCAAGACCATTCCCTGCAGTTGATAAGGTTTTCGGAACGGTTTGAGCCGTTCACTATGAAATAACGCGGGAGAAAAGGAACCGATCGGGAAAGCAAAATTCTACCATAAAAGCTACGGTAAAATCCCGTTTCAGCATCATCTCCTTTTCGAAAATCTGTGTATTTTTTTGACGCATAAGTGGGAAAGTTTACATAACAATCCCATTATCATGCTCCAATGGATTGCAGCACAAGATTTACCATTTTTCAAGTGATTGTTAGAAAATTTTTATAGCAATTTCAAGAGTTAACATAACGGAATCATCAGAAGATTATGGTAATTTGGGGCTTAGAAAACGCTCGTTTTCTTCTGACCGTAAAGGTGTTAGAAAACGAGCGTTTACCGTTCGTGAGCTTCCTCCGAGCTGCTTTTCATGTATGATACCAATGTCATTGCGAAACCAGTGCGCATTCTGGTTGTGGCATCGGGCCCGCAGGCGCATCCAGCGAGCAACCGGCGAAGCCGGCTCTTGGCGAGTCGGAATCCGTTTTCCTTAACATTATTGATATTTCAACGTTTTCAGGACGCGGATTCCCAGGTCTGCCCTTTAGGGTACACCAGTGACATCGGTCACTGGTTCGGAATGACAGATTTTGAGGTTTGTCTACAGTCTGAAACAAGACACAAAATGTCTTGTTTCAATCAGTTTTCAGTATGAGATGATCGCTTTTCATCCAACTGCCGTGCCTGTAATAGATAACAAGCGCCGCTCCGGTGATGACCCAGGAGCTTAGATACGCAAGGCACAGTACCTCAAGAGTCTTAAAATACGCAAAGACGGTCGCTATGTAGATCACCCGGAAAAGGCACACGCCGAGGCCTATGATAATGACCGGCTTTACCGCATCGCCCGCGCCGCGAAGGACCGAGGAAAAGACCTCGATGACCGTCCATGTGAAATAAAACGGCACAAAGAACCAAAGCATATAATAGGACGTGTCGATTACCGCGGGATCATCGGAAAGAAGACCGAGCATCGGCTTTGCGACCAGCATAACAGCGCTGCACAAGGTCACGGTGAGAATTTCCGTCAGGATAAAGCCCTGTTTTACGCAGAGCTTTACACGCTCCTGCTTCCCCGCTCCGATATTCTGACCGATAAAGGTTGTAATGGCGGCGCCCATGGCGTTGTTGACCGCCCAGCATATCCCGTCTACCTTGTTTGTCATCGCCCACGAAGCGACAACGACCGTACCGAGGGTATTGACGCCGATCTGGATGATCATATTCGACACCGAATACATGGAGGACTGAAGCCCCGCCGGGATCCCCATTTTCATCATATAACCAAAATACCGATCCCTGAGTCTGAGATTTGCGAGCCTCAGTTTATACGGAGCTTCCGTCTTCATAAGCTTTCGCGTGAGCAGAGACAGATTTATGATCTGCGCCAGAACGGTGGCAATAGCAACGCCTGCAACGCCCATACGGAAAAGAAGGACAAACGCAAAGTCCATAACGATATTGGACACGCAGGCCGCGACCATGTATATAAAGGGGCTGTATGAGTCCCCCACCGAACGCAGGATATTCGACTCCATATTGAGGACAAGGATAAACGGAACGCCGATAAAGTAGATGCGCAGATAGGTGAGCGATTCCTCAACGGTGTCCGCCGGTGTTTTCAGAAGGCGCAGCATCGTCGGCGTCGCAATTATGCCGAAGAGCGCAAGCAAAACCCCCATCAGCGTACAGACGGCTATCGCGTTGCCGGAGGCCCTCTGTATGTCCTCCTCTTTCCCGGCTCCGTAGATCTGGGCGATCACCACGGCGGCGCCGGTCGTCATGGCCGTAAAAAAGCCGATCAGAACATTGATCACCTGCGTGGAGCTTCCTCCGACGGCGGCCAGAGCGACCGTCCCGACAAACTTGCCCACAACCAGCCCGTCAACCGTATTATAAAGCTGCTGAATGCAGGTTCCCGCCGCAATGGGCAGAAAAAACCGGAACAGCTTTTTCCAGACAACACCTGTTGTCAGATCGGATCTGTCGTTATTCATTCCTCTCCAAACCATCCCAAAGCAAGCTTTGCCATAGCAGAGGCAAGCTCCTTGATATTCCAGCTTCCCGTATTGACCGTAATATCAAAGCTCGTGCTGTCGCCCCAGACTTTCCCGGTAAGGATCTCACGCGTCTGCGACCGTCTCTTGTCGATCTTTTTTACATATTTTATGATCTGCCGCTCGGAAAGGCGCTCCCCTTCCGGCTTCTTTTTTTCATAGTTGACACATCTCGCAATTCTCGCATCCATATCGTTGCAGACAAAGATGCGGAAGGGCCTGCAGTCGCTCAGTATGATATCCGCGTCCCGCCCGACGATGATGCAGTCGTTCCCGGCTTTGGCGATGTCTTCAATGATCTCCCTCTGGCGCAGAAGCAGAGCGGTTTTTACACCGGAGGTGTACTGATCCTGCGAAAAGCTGCTGCGGAAGGTCATGGGCAGAGTGTTCCACTCGTGGTTTGCAAGCACCCGGCTTACGTATTCCTTATCGAGTCCTTCGCTCTCCGAAAGCCGCTCTATGATCTCGCGGTCATAGTAGTCCCAGCCGAGCACATCCGACATTCGTTTTCCCAGCTCTCTCCCGCCGCTGCCGAACTGTCTGCTGATGGTTATTATTCTCATAATGACACCTCACAAAGATTTTTTATGTATTATATTCTTCAGGCCGTCGATATCTTTTTCGATAAGCGGCCTCATGCTGTCACTGTATCCGGAAAGCTCGATCCCGGAAAGCCCCGCTTCTATCCTGCCGCATAATTCGCTCCTGTATTCTATGACTTCGTACAATGCTTTTATGCACTGTCTGACCGCCGTGGGTCTGTCGTCGCTGAGCATAATTAAAAGCTGCGGGAGATTTCTTTGCAGCTTACCCTCATTATCCCATTTCGCCTGCGCACAGCAGAGGGAAAAGCCGCGGGTCCGCACATAGGAGCTTCCGTCCCTGATAAGCTCCAGAAAACCGTCAAAGTCCGCATAATGAATATCGCTTTCCTCGGATTCCGCCTTGAGCACCTTAAAAAAAGCGTAGGCTTTTTTGTTGTCTGTATCTTTCAGAAGGGTAAATATATCGGTCATACCCGCTCTCCATTGAGTATTTTTTTCATTATAGCTTTTTTACAAACGATATTCAATATAAGAAATAGTTTATGCAGTAAGAAACTTGCCAAAGAATTCGTAGGGCGGGGATTCTGCTCCCGCCCTACGGATTACTGTGTAATTTCAATTGGATATCGAAAATAACGCCGTAAAAACGAACACCCACGTTATACGGTACAACGGCGTATTGTACGATATAACGCGGGTAGATACGTTTGAGGGCTACAAGGAAGATATTACCCTGTATTGCTGCCGACGGGCAAGGCAGAACTAAAACATATTATCTGCAACTGCGAACAAAATATTGACCTTTACCCGCTATTGTGGTACAATATCATTGTGTTTTTATGCTTTGTAGGGGGTGTTGCAATGGCGGTTTGCTATGATAGGCTATGGAAACTATTGATCGACAAGCACATTACAAAAACGGAAATGCGGAAACGCGCCGGAATAAGCACAAGTGTTCTTGCGAAAATGGGAAAGAATGAGACGGTTTCAATGGATACGTTAGCGAAGATCGCAACCGCCCTTGAATGCGGACTTGACGATATTGTTGAGATACAGAACAAAAGAAAGGGTTATTGAAATGGGTATCAACCTTGATAAACCGCATTTGTGGAAACAGGATATTATTCGATCTGTGGATTTATACAATTCATGGTTCATGGATTTTGCACCTAAAGCGTTTAGAGAAACCCGCGTTTCAACAGCAAAGAGCGTTGAAGAAGCGCTAAAAGAAACAAGCTATTTGAATGATGTTTCTCCCGCTATCTTGCAAAGGCATCCCGAAGTTTTACCCATATTACGGATGTCCACTTGTCCCCCGATTGCAAGGGATAGATTAGTAGGGCTTGCCGGAGTATCTAAAAGCCTTGTGCAAAACATGGAAGATTCCGAGAACCCGCATATTTCACCGAGAATGCAGAGGGAAATACTCATTACTGAATTGCAGCGTATTTCCGATATTATCAAGAAAATGGCTGATCCTGATATATTTACATGGCTACCAGAAAAGCGCAGCCCGGATGAAGCAGAAATAATGCGTTCGTCTACTATCGTTGCAGATAGATTATGTGGAGCCGTTGCAGACCCTATCATCCGTAACGCGCAGGAAAAACGTCAGCTTGCGGCAATTACTGAATTACTACAAAGCAAGGGATATACATTAGTTGAAAACGGAGTACGTTATGATGAAATGAACCCCGGTTCATTCTCATTTCATACAAATGTGCCGGTTTATGTTGCGGGCGAACAAGGCGAAACGGTTAATATCCCTGTTGATGTTGCTATTATGCCGCTTTCAGCACAAGCGGGAGATATGCCTTTATTGTTAGAGGCAAAGTCCGCAGGCGACTTTACCAACGTAAACAAACGCCGGAAAGAAGAAGCTGTCAAAATGCAGCAGTTAAGAAATACCTACGGCAATGACGTTTCTTATTCCTTATTCTTATGTGGATACTTTGATTCCGGGTATTTAGGATATGAAGCGGCAGAGGGGATAGATTGGATATGGGAGCACAGAATAAACGATTTGGAACAATTAGGGATATAAATTCATTAGAAGAATCCCGCCGTTTAATTCAGGAAACAATAGACTCTAAAAAAGATATTGAAGAACGCCGTAAATTCGGGCAGTTTTCAACACCATTTGCATTAGCTCAAGAAATCATTTCCTATGGCTTGCGGCTCCTATCGAAGAAAGATATATCCTTTTTGGAACCGTTTATAGGGAGCGGCGCGTTTTATTCCGCCCTATTGAGCATGGTTAATAGTAACTATTGCATTCAAACGGCTACAGGTATAGAAATAGACCCTGCATATTATACTTGTGCAGCTAAACTGTGGAAAGAGTCGGAGATAGACCTTATACAAGGTGACTTTGCACGGATTGACCCGAAGCAAAAATACAATCTTGTTATTACTAATCCGCCTTATGTACGCCACCATTATCTAACACAAGAAGAAAAGTCATATCTACTTGAACGCGAAAAGGAAGAAACAGGAATAGGCTTATCGGGATTGGCGGGCTTATATTGTCACTTTATTCTACTTGCACACAAATGGCTTGCTCCCGGCGCTGTTTGCGGATGGCTAATACCGAGCGAGTTCATGGATGTAAATTACGGAACTGCGATTAAGGAATACTTATTGCAGAACGTTCATTTGTTGAGAATACATAGATATGACCCGGAGACTTCATTGTTTTCCGACGCATTAGTTTCTTCGTGCGTTGTGTGGTTCAAAAACGAAATAGTCAATGATGATTACGAAATTGAGTTTTCTTTCGGCGGTACGCATAATAACCCTGCGCAGAGCAAGCGAATAAAAAAATCGGTTTTAACTAAAGAAAGAAAATGGACACGTTTTCCTCAAAAAGAAATCCGTTGCGAGGAAAAAGTGGAAACAAGATTAGGCGATTATTTTGAGATAAAAAGAGGACTTGCTACCGGGGATAACAGTTTCTTTATAATGAGCCGGGAAAAAATAATCGAATTAGGGCTTGATATGTCCTTCTTCAAGCCTATTCTTCCAAGCCCGAGACACTTAAAATCTGACCTTGTTGGAACTGATTTTGATGGAATACCACAAATCGAACCGCAATATTTTTTGCTCGATTGCGAATTGACGGAGCGGGAAATAATGGAACAGTCACCCGCTATATGGGATTACCTACAGAGTGGGATAGAAAATACAAGCAAAAAATATCTTTGCAAGAGTAGAAAGAAATGGTACTGGCAAGAGCAGAGGGATGCAACCTATTTTCTGTGTTCTTACATGGGGAGAGGAAAAGATAACGGCTCCCCTATACGCTTTATTCTTAATCTGTCTGAAGCGATTGTCACTAATTCGTATTTAATGCTTTACCCTAAAGAGCAGTTGCAAAAAGCTATATCAGATAATCCAAACTCTGTATATAAAATATGGGAATTGTTAAAATCCATTAGTAGAAATAATATTGAAGAAGAAGGGCGTGGTTACGGCGGCGGACTTAAAAAAATAGAGCCGAGGGAACTTGCAAAAGTACCTTGCGGTGACTTAATGGAACTATGTTACACTCAGTAATGATAAGTATTTTTTAGTATCTCTTTGTAGATTTAAGCGACAAATAAGCTGCAAGCCCGTTTAACACCTGAAAAAATATTCAAAGAAAACGCTAAATATTGTGTATTCCAAACGATAATATGCAATATATAGCGTTATTTATTCGGTTTTGAAATTTGTGATATAGTCTTTCTCAAAGAATAGTCAAACAGGAAGCACATCAGAGCTGACGTGCTTCCTGCATTTTGCTTTTATAAAATTATAATCGGAAAATTACTTTACTGCCTCTGCGGTGGCGACGGCGACGGCAACGGTCATACCGACCATCGGGTTGTTGCCTGCGCCGAGGAAGCCCATCATCTCCACGTGTGCGGGGACGGAGGAGGAGCCTGCGAACTGAGCATCGGAGTGCATACGGCCCATGGTATCAGTCATGCCGTAGGAAGCGGGACCTGCTGCCATATTGTCGGGATGCAGAGTTCTGCCCGTGCCGCCGCCGGAGGCAACGGAGAAGTACTTCTTGCCCTGCTCGATGCATTCCTTCTTGTAGGTGCCTGCAACGGGATGCTGGAAGCGGGTGGGGTTGGTGGAGTTGCCGGTGATGGAGACGTCAACACCTTCAAAGTGCATGATGGCAACGCCCTCGCGGACATCGTCACAGCCGTAGCAGCGGACGTTCTTGCGCTCGCCGTCGGAGTAAGCGATCTCACGGACGACCTTCAGCTCGCCGGTGAAGTAATCAAACTGGGTCTGAACATAGGTAAAGCCGTTGATACGGGAAATGATCTGAGCGGCATCCTTGCCAAGACCGTTGAGGATAACGCGCAGGGGCTCCTTGCGGGCCTTGTTTGCGTTCTTGACAATTCCGATAGCGCCTTCTGCCGCTGCGAAGGACTCATGACCTGCGAGGAAGGCAAAGCACTTGGTCTCATCGCTCAGAAGCATGGCGCCAAGGTTGCCGTGGCCGAGACCGACCTTGCGGTCCTCCGCAACGGAACCGTCCAGGCAGAAGCACTGAAGACCGATACCGATGCACTTTGCAGCCTCGGCTGCGGTCTTGACACCGGACTTGAGGGCGATGGCTGCGCCGACGCAGTATGCCCAGCGGACATTTTCAAAGCAGATAGGCTGAATGCCTGCTGCGATCTCATAGGGGTCAAAGCCCTTTGCCTTGCAGAGCTCTCTGCACTCTTCAACGGAAGCAAGGCCGTACTGAGCGAGGACACCGTTTATTTTGTCAATTCTTCTCTCGTAATTTTCAAAAAGTGCCATTATCTTGTCCTCCTTCTCTTATTCCTGACGGGGGTCAATGTACTTGGCAGCGGCATCCCACTGACCGTAATGACCCTTTGCCTTCTCCATTGCCTCATTGGCGTCAATGCCCTTCTTGATGAAGTCCATCATCTTGCCGATGCTGACAAATTCGTAGCCGATGATCTCATCGTCCTTGTTGAGAGCGATGCGGGTGACATAGCCTTCGGTGAGTTCGAGGTAGCGGGGACCCTTTTCCTTGGTGGCGAACATGGTGCCGACCTGAGAGCGGAGACCCTTGCCGAGGTCCTCGAGGGACGCGCCGACTGCCAGACCGTCTTCGGAGAAAGCGGACTGGGAACGGCCGTAAACGATCTGCAGGAACAGCTCGCGCATTGCGGTGTTGATAGCGTCGCAGACGAGGTCGGTGTTGAGAGCCTCAAGAATGGTCTTGCCGATGAGGATCTCGGAGGCCATTGCTGCGGAGTGGGTCATGCCGGAGCAACCGAGAGTCTCAACGAGAGCTTCCTCGATCACGCCGTTCTTGACGTTGAGGGTGAGCTTGCAGGCGCCCTGCTGAGGTGCGCACCAGCCGATACCGTGGGTAAAGCCGGAAATGTCGGAAATCTGCTTTGCCTGAACCCATTTACCCTCCTCGGGGATGGGTGCGGGGCCGTGATATGCTCCCTTTGCTACGGGGCACATCTTGTTAACTTCGCTGGTATAGATCATATTGATCTCCCTTCTTTTAAAATGCAAAATGTAGAATGCAGAATGCAGAATTATAAAACAGATAATTATGAATTAAGCATTATGAATTATGAATTAATACTTCGCCTGTCATCTCGGCGGGCTGCTCCAGTCCCATAACATTCAGAACGGTGGGGGCGATATCGGCAAGTCTGCCGTTACTGAGCTTAATACCGGTCTGACATACGGTAAAGGGCACGGGGTTAGTGGTATGAGCGGTGTTGACCTTGCCGTTTCCGTCAAACATACAGTCGGCATTGCCGTGGTCTGCGGTGACAAGGAGGGTGGAATCGGGGTGCTTTTCCATCTCCGCCATGATGCGACCCATGCAGGTATCGACCGTCTCCACGGCTTCAACCGCCGCCGCCATCACACCGGTATGACCGACCATGTCGCAGTTTGCGAAGTTGCAGACGATCAGGTCGTATTTATCGGAAGCGATTGCCTCGATCAGCTTGTCGCAGACCTTGACGGCGCTCATGGGAGGCACGAGATCATAGGTCGCAAACTCCTTGGGAGAAGGCACAAGGCAGCGGTCCTCGCCCTCGGTCTGCTTTTCCACACCGCCGTTGAAGAAGAAGGTAACGTGCGCATACTTCTCGGTCTCGGCGACACGGAACTGCTTGAGTCCCTGAGCGCTCACAAAGTCGCCCAGAGTGTTTTCGATGACCTCGGGAGGATACGCGATAGGCAGAGGAAGAGCTTCATCATACTGCGCGGTGCAGACATAGGAGAGAGGATAGACGGTCTTTTTGCGCTCAAAACCGTCAAAATCGGGAAGATTGAGCGCCCATGTCATCTCTCTGGCGCGGTCGGGGCGGAAGTTCATGAAAATCACGCTGTCGCCCTGATCGATAACGCCCTCCGGGCATACGACGACGGGCTCGACAAATTCGTCGGTCTTGTCGTTTGCGTAGCTTTCTTCCACTGCGCCGACAGGATCGGAATTGAAAATGCCTTCGCCGCAAACGATGGCGTTATAGCCCTTCTCGACGCGGTCCCAGCGCTTGTCTCTGTCCATGCCCCAGAAACGCCCCTGAACGGTGGCAATCTGAGCGTTACCGAGCTCTTTGCACTTGTCGGCAAGCTGAGCGACAAAGCCTGCGCCGCTCTTGGGGGGAACATCACGTCCGTCCAGGAAGCAGTGGACATAGACCTTCTCCACGCCGCGTGCCTTTGCCATGTCAAGAATACCGAAGATATGCTCAATATGGCTGTGGACGCCGCCGTTGGAGAGAAGACCCATGATATGGAGCTTCCTGCCGTTTGCTTTGGCATCTTCCATGGCCTTGATATAGACCTTGTTTTCAAAGAATTTGCCGTTTTTGATCTCCCGGCTCATCTTAGGCAGGATCTGGAAAACGACGCGGCCTGCGCCGATATTGGTATGACCGACCTCGGAGTTGCCCATCTGTCCCTCAGGCAGACCGACATCAAGACCGGACGCCTGAAGCTGAGAAGTGGGATAGGTTGAAAACAGTTTGTCAAGATTGGGGGTTCTGGCCTGAGCGATCGCGTTGCCCGCAGTGGGCTGGGCTATGCCGAAGCCATCCATAATAACAAGAACAGCTTTTTTAGTCATTTTGTTCTCCATTACTTTATTTACGCCTTTGATATATTGCAAATAATACTTTCAATCGTTTTTTCCCCGGGTTTGCCGGGGAAAAAACTCACTAAGGCGAATGAAATGAGCCCTCATGCCGACCAAATCGGCAAAGCCGATGCGATGGGCATGAGTCTCAGATTGAAATGCAAAAGTATTTCAATCTGCTTTAGTTCTGTGCGGTTGCGGCTACGATGGTTGCAAAATCTGCGGGCTTGAGAGATGCGCCGCCGATGAGACCGCCGTCGATGTCGGGCTGAGCAAGAAGCTCGTAGGCGTTCTTTGCGTTCATGCTGCCGCCGTAGAGGATGGAGGCGGCACGGGCGGGCCGGGCGCCGTAGATCTTGCGGATAACGGTACGGATGCCCTCGCAGACTTCCTGTGCCTGCTCTGCGGTAGCGGTCTTGCCGGTGCCGATGGCCCAGATCGGCTCATAGGCGATAACGCAGCGGCGGAGAGTGGTGGCGTCAATGCCGGAGAGAGCTGCCTTGACCTGATAGGCGACATACTCCATGGTGAGATCCATCTCACGCTGCTCAAGGCTCTCGCCTACGCAGATGATGGGGCAGATGCCCTTTTCGAGCAGAGCCTTTGCCTTGACATTGACCTGCTGATCGGTCTCGCCGTGGTACTGGCGGCGCTCGGAGTGACCGACGATGCAGTACTTGCTGCCGATGTCGGCGAGCATGGCGGCGGAGACTTCACCGGTGTATGCGCCCTTTTCAAAGGTGCTGACATCCTGACCGCCGGCGGCGACCTTGCATTCCTTGCCGGCCTTGACCATGTTCTGGATCATGACGGCGGGGGTGCAGAGAACGATCTCGCACTGCTTGCTCTTGGGGAGGTTTGCTTTCAGCTCTTCCATAAAGGGTTTGATGCCGGAATTGGTCATATTCATCTTCCAGTTGCCGGCGATGATGGTTTTACGATACTTTCTGTTCATTTCTTTCTCCGTTTTTTATAATCAAATAATACTCATTTCAAGCAATTGAAAAACCAAAAATTACAATCGTTTTCGAGACAGCTCTGCCGCCTCGAAAACACTCTTAGGCGAGCAAAGTGAGTCTCTCGCGCCGACCAAAGAGGGCGTCAGCCCGATACGATAAGCGCGAGTCCTCGATTATAAAACGTCCGTTTTACAATCGACTTTCTTACTTATCCTGCAGACAAGCAACGCCCGGAAGCTCCTTGCCTTCAAGGAATTCAAGGCTTGCGCCGCCGCCGGTGGAAATGTGGCTGATCTTATCGGCAAAGCCGAGCTTTTCAACGGCTGCCGCGCTGTCGCCGCCGCCGACGATGGTCACAGCACCGGAAGCGCCAGCCTCTGCCAGAGCCTTTGCCATAGCCTTGGTGCCTTCGGCAAACTTATCAAACTCAAATACGCCCATAGGTCCGTTCCATACGATGGTCTTGGCATCCTTGACAGCTGCGGAGAACAGCTCCACGGTCTTGGGGCCGATGTCCATGCCCATCATATCCTCGGGGATGTCGCCCTCAAAGAGTACAGGCTCTGCATCGGCGGAAAATTCCTTCGCGCAGTAGTTGTCAACGGGCAGAAGGAGCTTGACACCCTTTGCCTCGGCCTTGGCGAGCATTTCCTTTGCGTAGTCGATACGGTCAGCTTCCAGCAGAGACTTGCCGATCTCAAAGCCCTGTGCCTTCTTGAAGGTGTATGCCATGCCGCCGCCGATGATGATGGTGTCTGCCTTTTCGAGGAGGTTGTTGATGACGTTGATCTTATCGGAGACCTTTGCGCCGCCGAGAACGGCAACGAAGGGACGTGCGGGATCGTCGAGAGCCTTGCCCATGACGGACAGCTCCTTGTCAACGAGCAGACCGGAATAAGCGGGCAGATAATCGGCAACACCGGCGGTGGAAGCGTGTGCTCTGTGAACGGTGCCGAACGCATCGGAGACATAAACTTCCGCCATATCGGCAAGCTTCTTTGCAAAGTCGGGGTTGTTCTTGGTCTCGCCCTTGTCGAAGCGGAGGTTCTCAAGGAGCAGGAGCTGACCGGGCTTGAGAGCGGCGGCCTTGGCAGCGGCATCCTCGCCGACGGTGTCGGAGGCGAAAATAACTTCCACGCCGAGGAGCTCAGCAAGACGCTTTGCTACGGGGGCGAGAGTCAGCTTCTTGAGGGACTTCTTCCATGCTTCCTCGGTGAGGGTGGCGGGATCCTTGCCCTTTTCGGTCTGCTTCTTTACAAAGGAATCGAAGGTAGCGTTGGGCTTGCCCAGATGAGAGCAGGCGATAACAGCGGCGCCGTTGTCAAGCAGGTACTTGATGGTGGGGAGAGCCGCACGGATACGCTTATCACTGGTGATCTCACCGGTGGTCTTGTCCTGGGGGACATTGAAATCGCAGCGGAGAAGGACTTTCTTGCCATTTACGTCCGCATCGCAGACGGTCTTCTTATTGTAGTTCATAAGTTCCTCCAATAATAAAATAATAAACAAATGAAACGGCACGCGCCGTGGGAAAACAGATCAATTATTTCCCGCTCATGGAGCCGACTCCCAGCAGACCCGGAAAGCCCTGCTGCCGTAAGGCTTCATATGCGAGGATTGCAACGGAATTGGATAGGTTCAGGCTTCTCGCCTCACTGATCATGGGGATGCGAATGCACCTTTCGCGGTACTTTTCCCGGAGCCATTCGGGAAGTCCCGCCGTCTCCTTGCCGAACATAAGCGTCACATCGCCGCTCATATCCGCCTCGGCATACGCTCTCGGAGCCTTGGTGGTGGCAAGATAGATATTGCCGTCACCGTTCTTTTCAAAATATTCATCTAAATTTTCATAGACCGAAATGTCCACGAGATACCAGTAGTCCAGTCCGCAGCGCTTCACCATTTTATCCGAAATATCAAATCCCAGCGGCTTCACGAGATGAAGTCTCGCGCCTGTTGCGGCGCAGGTCCGGGCAATGGCGCCGGTGTTATGCGGTATTTCCGGTTCTACAAGAACTATATTCAGCATTTTTTCTCCGATTGCAGGTTTAACTTCCGTTTCTCTGATTACATCCCTGTAATCCTGTTCATTTTATCACAAATTTTCGGAAAATCATGTACTTTTTTTTGATTTTTACGTTTTCTTGCATATTAGACAAAACAGCGTTATAATCAGCGTGTATCCTTTGTTATTTTTGTTATTTTTGTATACTTTTAGTCTGCCGGGGGGAACAAATACAATGGAATTTATCTGCAATGACTGTCCGAGACACTGCGGCGTTAGGAGAAATGATAATACGCCCGGCGGGATCTGCGCAAGCCCCGCTCTGCCGGTGATCGCCAGAGCCGCAGCGCATTTCGGAGAGGAACCGTGTATAAGCGGCAAGCGAGGTTCCGGGACGATCTTCTTCTCCGGCTGTAATCTCCGCTGCTGCTTCTGTCAGAATCACGAGATCAGCCGCCCTTCTTCGCTTGGAAAGACCGTCAGCATCTCCGGGCTGCGTGAGATCATGCTCAGACTTCGGGACGAAGGCGTTCATAACATCAACCTTGTGACACCCACGCACTTTTCCCGGGCAATCGCCGAGGCGCTTTCAGGGCTGGATTTAGGCATTCCCGTGGTGTGGAATTCCTCGGGCTATGAATCGGTCGAGACGCTTAAAATGCTTGAAGGCCTTGTGCAGGTCTATATGCCGGATTATAAATATTCTGACGCAGAATTGGCAAAAAAATACTCCGCCGCAAAGGACTATCCGGAGGTCGCTTTGGAGGCGGTAAAAGAAATGTTCCGTCAACGCGGAGCCTATAAGCTTGACGGTGAAGGAATGCTCCTCTCCGGCGTTCTCATACGGCATCTTATTCTGCCGGAGCAGGATATAAACTCCATGGAGGTCATTGACCGCATATCCGACGCCTTCCCCGAAGGCTCCGTTCTTTTTTCTCTTATGAGCCAGTATACACCCATGCCCGGGCTTGAGAAATTTCCGGAGCTTCAGAAGCGTGTGGACAAGAAATCCTCTTCTCACCTTTATAAATACATGGTGAACTGCGGTCTCACCAACGGCTACTGGCAGGACGAAAGCTCCGCCACGGAGGAAATGATACCCGATTTTGACTACACCGGAATAAAAATGTCCGATTGACATATGTACGTTTTTGAGTGATAATATGATTAATTTTCGTATTGTCTTTTGTCAGTTTCGCATCTTGCGTTTAATTCTGCATTATCCATTCTAAATTCTGCATTATATTGCTAAGGAGGTCAACCATGAATTATAATGAAGTTTTAGCAGCTGCGAAGGACTGTGTGGGTCCTTACTGCAAAGCCTGTCCCGTGTGCAACGGAAAAGCCTGCGCCAACGCCATGCCCGGTCCTGGGTGTAAAGCCCCCGGCAATGTCGCCGCGCGTAACTACGACAAATGGCAGGAGATCTGCGTCAACATGGACACTCTCTGCCCCAATTTTGCCGATCCCGACGTGTCCTTTGAGCTGTTCGGGCACAAGTTCTCCGCTCCCATCTTTGCCGCCCCGCTCGGCGCTCTCGATATGCATTACGGCGACAAATATGTCGATCAGGACTACAACAAGGTGCTTATGAAAGCCGCATACGACTACGGTGTTCTGGCTCTCACCGGCGACGGCGTAAACCCGGACATCATGAAATCCGCCGTGCGCGACGCGAAGGAATTCGGCGGCATGAGCATCCCCACCATCAAGCCCTGGAACAAGGAAGCCGTTTTTGAAAAGCTGGACATTCTCAACGAGGCGGGAAGCTTTGCCGCTGCCATGGACGTGGACGGCGCCGGTCTCCCCTTCCTCAAGAAGATGAATCCCAACGCGGGCAGCAAGACCGTGGAAGAGATGAAGGAGATCATCGACTATGCAAAAATGCCCTTTATCATTAAAGGCATAATGACCCCCGCGGGCGCTCTCAAGGCTGTCGAGGCCGGTGCGGACGCAATCGTCGTCTCCAACCACGGCGGCAGAGTGCAGGGCGGTGTTCCCTCCACCTGTGAGGTCCTCCCCGCCATTGCAAAGGCTGTCAAGGGCAAGACCGTCATCATCGTTGACGGCGGTATCCGTTCCGGCGTTGATGTGTTCCGCGCTCTGGCTCTGGGTGCAGACGCTGTTCTTATAGGCCGTCCCATCCTCACGGCAGTCTACGGAGCGGGAGCCGAAGGATATAAGGTCTACATGGACAAGATCGTCGGTGAGCTCAAGTCCACCATGACCATGTGCGGCGCTGCCAATCTCAAGGAGATCACCGCGGAAAAGATCTGGAAAGAATAACATACACATAGTAAATATCCCCCGGCTAAGCCGGGGGCTTTTCATTTTCGGGCCTTGCCCTCATATTACTAGCCACGCCTGAAGGCGTATATACGGTCTGGCACACGCGAAGGGGATTATTACTTGCTACCCGTAAACGGGTCGAATTCT
>JAZLGK010000051.1:0-3849 GCA_045616265.1 Candidatus Limivicinus sp.
GGCAGCTGACGGATAAAATGTGCTCAGATTTTGTCATTTTTTCTTGCAATACACAAAGTATTCCTGCGAAAAAATGCCTTCATCAGAACCCATTTTCTCTCGCCATCTGCTCTTGCCGCATTATGCGGTATTGCCTTAAACAGAAAGCGCCCTCTGCGGGAAAGTATTCCGCAGAGGGCGCTGTTCATACAGGATTTCAGAAAGGAATCTCTTCGTCGTCCTTTCTGTCTTCGAGAGAGTCAAGATCAAATTCCAGATTTTCACCGCACTTGGGGCATTCGATGGAACCGGCATCGAGAGTTTCCTCGTCAAAGGTGATCTCTTCGCCGCACTTGGGGCAGACCACGTCGTAGATCACGCCGTCATAGTCCATGTCCTCATCTTCATCGTAATAGTCGTCGGTGATATCGTCGCAGCCGGAGCAGAAATCGCAGTTGCCGTCGCACTCGTCCTTGGGCATATCGAGGTCGCAGGTGAGTTCTTCCAGATAACTCAGTTCATCGCCGATCTCGTCGATAGCATCGGCAAAATCCATGTTGGCGTCCTGAAGGTCTTCAAGCTCATGCGCCATGTCGGAGACCAGATCACAAAGAGCACCCCACAGCTTGCCTTCCTTAGTGTCGGGATCGACCCCGAGACCCTCTGTAAGTCCTTTCAGATATGCAGCCTTTTCTACAACCGTCATAATGAAAACCTCCTTTTAAAATAACCGGCGTGCACCGGTCGAATAACTTTTTTAGATTTCAATACGTTTTTAAGGCAGCTTTGCCGCCTTAAAACCACCCTGAGGCGAGCAAGCGAGCCCTCGCGCCGACCAAGCACCCGCAAGGGGCGCGATAAGCGCGAGTTCTCGATTGGAAAACGCAGGTTTTACAATCGAATAGAAATGGGAGACGCAGCACGCCTCCCGTTATTATTCCCTGTACAGTAAGATTATGCGCGGGAAAGATACTCGCCGGTGCGGGTATCGATCTTGATCATTTCGCCCTCTTCAATGAACAGAGGAACCTTGATCTCAGCGCCGGTCTCTACGGTGGCGGGTTTGGTGGCATTGGTAGCGGTGTTGCCTGCAAAGCCGGGGTCGGTCTGTGTGACCTGAAGCTCTACGAAGAAGGGAGGCTCTACATTGAAGACCTTACCTTTGTAGGAATAAATGGTGCATTCCATGTTTTCCTTGACAAACTTAAAGTTGTCGCCCAGAACGGAAGAGTCCACGGGCTCCTGCTCATAGGTCTCGGGATTCATGAAGTAGTAGAGGTTGCCGTCGGCATACAGATACTCCATGGTCTGACGCTCAACGGTAGCGTTCTCGAACTTTGCGGTGGGGTTGAAAGAAGTTTCGGTAACGGCACCGGTGATGACGTTCTTCATCTTGGTGCGGACAAATGCAGCGCCTTTACCGGGCTTTACGTGCTGGAACTCAACAACCTGCATGACGTTTCCGTCCATCTCAAAGGTAACGCCGTTTCTGAAATCGCCTGCTGTAATCATAAAATGGTCCTCCCATATAATTTTGCAAATTCAACTCATATATTTTACAGTAAAAAAATTTTTTTTGCAATAGTTTTTACTGATTTTTTTCTTGTCAGATGAAAAAAGACAAAAAAGATAAGCCATTCAGGATGAGAACGCCCTCAATTCTCATTTCCCGCCACGATCAGCAGACGAATTCTTTCAAACCGACCCTCACCGATGTCCTCAATTTCCATGATCTCTTCGATGCTCCGGAAAGGACCGTGCGTATCCCTGTGATCAATGATGCGCTGAGCGAGTACCTCGCCGATTCCGGGCAGCTTCCTGAGCTCCTCCACATCGGCAGTATTTATATTCACCGTTTCCCCGGGAAGAAGCTCGATATAACCTTTGGTGGAGGGAAAACCGCTGCGCACCGGCAGAGGATCGTATTCCCGCTGAACAATTATGTTTTCACCTTCGTCTATACTGCTGAGAGCAAAGCACAATACCACCGCTCCCAGAAACACCGCCCCGGCCAGCAGAAATGAGTATACTTTTTTCATATCCAGTTCCCCCCTCCGCTGCTTCAATAATTCCGCATTCCGCATTAACTCTACACTTAATTCTACGCACTATTGCATTTTCACCGAAAAACTCTTATAATACACTTTGTATATATAGAGATACTATACCACATTCCTGCAAAAATGGGAGAGCCAAATGAAAAAAAACCGCTTTTTTTCCCTGATCCTTCTGTTGAGTCTGGTGTTTTCCGCGTTTACACCGGCGGCATCGGCGCTCGACGATCCGGTTTTACCGGCAGAGGCTGTGCTTCTGGCAGATCTGGACGCGGGAGAAATATTATATGAGAAGAACATTTACGATCGGCGTTCCCCGGCCAGCCTGACCAAGATCATGACCGGTCTTCTGGCGGTCGAGGCTCTGGATAACGGCCAGTGCAGCATGACCGACATGGTCACTGCCGGTCAGGACTGTCTCACCGGTCTTGCCGAGGACAGCAGTACTGCCGGCATCGTTCCGGGAGAGACAATGAGCTTCAAGGATCTTTTCTACTGCGCCATGCTCCACTCAGCCAACGAAGCCTGCAACGTGATCGGCACCTATCTCTGCGGCAGCATCAGCGCCTTTGTGGAAAAAATGAATGAACGGGCCGCCCAGCTCGGCTGTGAGAATACCCACTTTCTGGATACCAACGGTCTTTCCAACGACGGGCATTACACGACTGCCCACGATCTGTATCTTATTACCCGCGAGGCTCTCAAGCACCCGGATTTCATGACGGCCTGCAATACCGTTTCCTATGATACTCAACCTACCAACGTCAACGAGCCGCGGCATATGTTTAACTCCAACGCCCTCATCACCACCGGCGGCTATTATGGGGATCAGTATCTCTATGACGGTGCGGCGGGCATAAAGACCGGCTATACCCGCGCTGCCGGCTACTGCCTCGTTTCCACTGCACAGAGAAATGACATCAACGCCATAGCCATCGTCATGGGCTGTAAGGGTCAGCTCAATACCGGTGCGGACTGGGACGGACATTTCTACAACTTTGTTGCGACGATCGACCTCTATGACTGGGTGTTTGACAACTTCTCCTACCGAACGATCCTCGACAGCGCCGCTTTCGGCGAGATGGTACACGTGGAGCTTGCGGAGGGGGATGGCAATTTCACCATCCGTCCCGAGGAGAATGTGACCGTTCTTCTCCCCAATGACGTCAGCAACGATTCCATAGAGACGGCGGTGACAGTGTATAAGGAGAAGCTTGTAGCGCCCATCGCGGCGGGTACCGTTCTGGGTGAAGTACGGGTCAGCGCGAACGGAAGAGAATACGGCAGGATCGATCTTGTGAACCGTAACGATATCGATATGTCCAGAAGCGAGTACATCAAGATGCGCATAAGAAGTTTCTTTGCACAGAAGTGGGTCATCGCTTTGATTGTTATCATCGTTGCCCTGGCGATGGTTTACTTTGTGCTCGTGGCAAGATACCGCCGGTTAAGACGCAAGCATCTGCGGGAGCGCCGCCGTGCCGAAGAGCAGAGGCGGATCGAGCGGGAGAGAATGCGCGCAAAACAGAAAAAGGTGGAGGCGGAATATGTCCGTCGAAATCCGCCGTCGGAGGAGGAATACCCGAGTAAACGGCCGAGCGGCAGGCATGACAGCGGAAAATATATAAAAGTTGACACCGAAGAGCGTTATGATAAACCCTCCGATTTTGAAGAGCTTATGAATAAATTCGATAAGTATATGTAAAAACATGAAACTGTGAAATGTATGCAGCCTGTCACCGGTTAACCGGTGACAGGCTGCATACATTTCACAGTTTCATGTTTTTACATATACTTATCGAATTTATTCATAAGC
>JAZLGK010000052.1:0-3282 GCA_045616265.1 Candidatus Limivicinus sp.
ACTGTGCGATATTCAGATCGTCCAGCAGCTTGCAGGCGCATTTCTCTCCGCCCATCAGATATTTGAGTATCCGCACACGGTTTTCATCGCATAACGCTTTGAAAACAACGGGAGTACGCTTTTCGTCAAGCTCCACCCGAACACCTCCTTAAAACGATTTTGTGATCACGCTATATATTATATCGACATTTTTCGATTTGTCAATATGTGAAAATCATTTGTACTATTCTGACTGTAGAAAAATATTGGATTCTGCCCCGACACATGGAAATGAGCAAAAAAATCCTACGGTAATCTTATCATAATTATCGTAGGATTCTGGCTTTTCGGAGTGGTCACACGGTGATTTTTATTCCAGATTGGAAAATGAATGTCAGCTTTCCATCCGTCCGGACTTGAACTACATCGAGGGTTCGCAGCATAAGCGGGTAGTCAAATTCTGTTATTTTGCCGACCTCATCGATCAGCGTCAGCATTTCCTCTGCCCGGTATCTTGTGAGAATATCATCGGCAGTATCCACGGCGGATCTCAGCGTAGCTTTGTACCGTGTCTGCTTGGAAACCATCAAATTCCATGCCCTGATGAATGCTTTCTGAGGAAGGTCTATTGGAATACGGACATCCGTACAGAGCATCGGTCGGCTTTTCGGTGGCGGGCAGTAACGCTCTCTGTAGGCAATCAGCTCCGGCGATGCATTCTTGATGTAATTGGCTTTGTGAGAAGGGGTGTAAAGCTGTCCGGGTATTTCGACTGCGGATTGCGTCCTGCGGCTCATGCAGCGATACACCCACTGAGACTGTTTGTTGGTGGTCGTGTAATGATAGTAATAGTAGGGCTTTCCACAGACGCCGCAGATTAGTTTCCCGGTAAAGGGATATCGCTGATTCGGTGCCTGCTTATGCGGAGTATGCTTTTCTGCGACTTCCTGTGCCAGTTTCCAGGTATCTTTATCCACAATTGCCGGAAGGCAGTCCTCCACAAGGAATTTCGGAAGTTCTCCAGTATTTCTGACCTGCCGATGCGTAATTGGACTGGCAATATATGCTTTTTGAAACAGGCAGTCACCACAGTACTTCTCGTTGCGGATGATGTGCTGAATTGTAGTTTTTGCCCATGTCGCATTCGGTTTCCGTGTTGGCACTCCCTCAGCTATAAGTTTGTCAGCAATTTCTCCGTAGCTATACCCGTCAATGAAGTCCTTGTATATCCGCCGAACCAGATCTGCTTCATCTTCAACAATGGTAACGACACCTTTGCTTTGCCGGAATCCGTACATTCCATTGAGTGTAATGCTTCCGGTGATGCCTTGCTCGTATCTCCGTCGTTTACCCCATTTGATATTTTCCGACATGGACTCTGATTCAGACTCGGCAAAGGCAGCCATGAGCGTGAGCATGAGTTCGCCGGACGATTCCGTGGAGTGGATGTTCTCTTTTTCAAAATAGACATCTATTCCGAGAGAACGAAGTTCACGGGTGTAAATAAGCGTATCCACGGTGTTTCTTCCGAACCGGGATACGCTTTTTGTCCATATTGAGTCAATCTGTCCGTTCCGGCAGTCTTCTATCATTTGCATGAACTGCGGCCGCCTCTCGGCTCGAGTGCCGGAAATACCTTCGTCTGCATAGATGCCAATAAAGATAATGCTGTCATCTTCAGCAAATTTCTGATGGTAGAAGTCCATCTGGTTTTTCAGGCTGTTACGCTGCTCATCGCTTTGACTTGAAACACGGCAATACGCTGCAGTTCTCATTTTGCCGGGTTCTTTCTTCCGAGGGGTGATAGTGATTAAATCCTTATTCGTCACACTTCTTTTCCTCCCATTTATCAGAGCGTTTCTTATAAGGTCTGACACCGTTCTTTATCGGAACCGTTCTTTCTGTCCCGTCACGGAACACGAAGGTAATCGTGCAGTCCTTATTGACCTGTGCGTGATGAATGACAGCCTGCCATACGAGCGGGTCAAAATTTGAAAGCGGATGGCCATGCTTTTTGAGTTCTTTCAGAAAACCGGTGATCTGGGTTCTCTTCGCAGCGCAGGCGGCAATCTTCATGTCCAGCTCCTGCTTGAGCAAGGCCATCGTGTCCAGACGTTCTTCGTATTCCTTCAGCTTTTCGCCGATATCTTCATCTGAGTCCTTTTTGCTGTAAGTCATCAGAAGGCTTCTGATCAGCGTCTGTACCTCACCGCAGCCCTCGTTCAGTTCATCAAGCTGGCGGCGGTATTCGCTGTCATCCGTGATGGCATCGATGCACTGACGGTAGTTTTCCTCGATTACCTTTCTGTTGGCTATCAAGCCATTAAACACTTCCACGAAAGTTTCCTCGAGGCTTTCCTCCTTCAAAGTGGGCGTTTCGCAGTATTTCCTTTTCTGAAACTTTGCGTTGCAGTGCCAATGCCAGGAAGGGTTGGGGCCGTTGGAGTGCCATATCTTTCTGCCGTAATAGCCTCCGCAGTCTCCGCAGATGATTCTGCTTGAGAATATGGAAACGCACTGCATATTGCTCCCGGCGTCCTTTCTACGTTGCATTTCCTCCTGTACCATCTGATAGGTTTCCGGAGGGATGATTGCCTCATGATCGTCCTCGATATAGTACATGGGCAATTCTCCCTCATTCGGCTTTTTCGCATGAGATAAAAACGATGTTGTAATCTGCTTCTGTAGTATGGCGGCCCCGTAATATTTCTCGTTTTTCAGGATGCTCAACACCGTACTGTCCTGCCATATTTTCTTATGACCGGGGGTTTCGACACCGTCCTCAGTCAGCCCTCGTGCAATGCCGCCGGGGGTCTTCCCGGCAAGGAACTCTGCGTATATCCGTCTTACGACCTTTGCCTGTTCCTCGTTTATCACAAGCTCCCCATCGGGACCTTTGTCATAACCGAGAAAATTGGAGTATCCGAGACTGACTTTTCCGTCCGCAAAGGACTTTCTGCGACCCCACGAGGTATTTTCACTAATGGAGCGGCTTTCTTCTTGAGCCAGGGAGCTCATGATCGTCAGAAGCAATTCTCCCTTTGCATCAAGGGTGTAAATGTTTTCCTTTTCAGAGTAACACCCCACTATACGATACTAAAAGATACCACATAAAACACAATATATAGTGGTTTATAGCATTATAAAAACACAAGAAATCTACTATCTTCAAGTATCTTCAAGCGACATTTAATAGATTTAAGCGACAAATAAGCGACAAAAATTAGCCCGTTTCCGGGTTCGTTTTTGCCGCTTATCTTTTTATTTGTCCGTATCGAACAACGCCATTTCAACCGCGTGCAT
>JAZLGK010000053.1:0-10524 GCA_045616265.1 Candidatus Limivicinus sp.
TCCATTCCGACGTAAACTGTGCTATAATACATTTCATGACCTCCATTTGTATGCGGTAATCCCTGTTTTGTAGTGTGGACACCTACATTATACAGGTAAATCCACGTTCCTACAAATTGGAGGTCATTTCATATTGTCTAACTTTCTTTCGAGCATATGATATAGTTTACCACCTCTTGATATTTCAAAAAGTAGATTGCTTAACGCACATTCAGCGGCTTCTTTATCGTCATATTTTCCGAGTGTGCATATATAAGTTCCGTCATATTTTTGCAGATCAATGCAATATTCTTTTGTTTCAACGTCAAACACGGCCTGTATTCTTTCTGCGTTGTCTATGTTTACAGCGTATTTAGAACCGTTCTCTACAACATACATAACGTTCTATTCCTCCACGATTTCAAACAGTTTCGGTGGATAAAGATAGTCCTCATTGCTATCGTCTACAATTCTATACCAACCGCGTTCAATGCTCTTTACATCGTATATTTTATCGTTGGTTAATACGAGTTTTTCTGTTTTCCCTGTATATTTAACTTTCATCGTATAACCACTCCTTAACTTTAAATTTACACTTGCCAATGTTTTCTTCTTCGAACCAATGTATTTCCGCCTTTGTTGATTCTCCGTCTACATCCAAATATCCAAATCCTTTTTTGTGTTGCCATTTTTCAGGATTGCTATTTGGAAATTCATCGACCAAACCGGCTATTGTTTCTTCGTGCAATGGTTTAGAAGAGCGATATCCGGCGAAAACTTTTACATTTTCTATGCGTTGACCTTCAATGAAATTATAAATTTCTCCTGTGGCTTTGTCTTCCACTTCGTAATTCAGTGCTTTCGCTCCAACGCTGCGTCCAATATAAAAGTATTCTTCTCGGTTTTCTACATTGCCATTATACCTCGTTTCAGCAACTTTATCAACTGAAACATCCTTCTTTTCCGGTGCTTTGGCGTTCTGCCATTCCTCGAAGCTCATGTTGCCCATAGCTTCGTTATACTTGACGGTTTCGCCCTCAAAGCCCTTGACCCATGAGACGAGACGGCATCGACAGTTGTATGTCTCGGCAGCGGGTGCGTGAGGATCGCCCGGCCAGCGGCAGCCGTTGGAAAACGGCTCCTTGGAGTCGTGCGGTCTTCTCTCTCCGTGCATCATTCGGTGGGAATGGCGCGTTGCCCCGTCAAGGATAGAAACCCATTCATCGACAAGATCAACGCCCAGCTTGGAAGCGCGGTCAAACGCGTCCATTCTGCCCTTGTTCTGCACGTTGGTTGTCAGCGTTCTGGCGTTTCGTATCGCCTGATTTTTATCCATCACGGCAACGGAAGCGAGACGCTTTGCAAGGTCGGTCAACGGTTCCCCGGTGAGGATGCCTTGGAACATGGCAGACTGTATTTTGTTCGAGTTCCACAGGACATCCGGGTTCGTGCTTTTTAATCCGGCCAGCTCCTTCTGCTTCTTTGCGCTCGGCTTCGGCAGGAAGCTGTTTCTCCCCGTTTCCGGGCTGATGCTCCATTCCTTTTTTAATAAATCATCAGCGGCGTCATGGTTATATAAAGTGAAGCCTGTATCTATTTTCCCTCCATGCTCCACGATATACGTTCCATAGTTGGCGTTGAGCGCGTACACGTCGGCCATGGAGTTGTTCGCAAGCTTCGCGGCTTTCAGGTTGGCATTGTGGAGGTCTTGCGCGATCACGTTCCGCATTTCCTCGTACCGCTTCCCGTTGGCGATCTGCCGTGTGCGCCATGCCTGATACTGCTGCTTTGTTATTTCGCCGTCGGCAAGGCGCTGTGCCTCTATTTTGTCCTGCTTTTCAAAGGACGCTAAATACTTCTGCCATTTTTCCTCTGCCGCATCGTAAGCGCCTTTATATTCGGATGCTATTCTCTTTTCAAGCCTTGCAAGGAGAGTGTCTGTTTCTTCGGCGGCAATATCACGCATTATTCTTCACCGTCTTCTTCCGGCTCGTTTTCCGCTTCTTTCCGCAGATCGCGCCCTCGCTCTATTTCTTCCGCGTCTATCTGCGCTATCAGCTCATCGGAGCGGTCGCCGTCACCGAAAAACTGCAAAAGCTTCTGCGTGACGTATTCGTCCGGCAGATACTGTCCGGCGGCTATGACGTTGGTGATCATTTCCGTCTGATTGACGATCTGGGAGCGTGTGAATGTCGGCTCGTCCTCAATACCGGCAACGGACAAAATGCCAAGTATAAAGTCGTTTACGCAGGTTTCATACTGGTCTACTTTGCTGTTGAGCGCATCGTATGCGGCTCTGATTTGCGTTGCAGTCACGTTTCCGGCAGCTATATCTTCGGTATTAACAGCCATTGCGTCACGGTAAAGGTCTTTTTCCAGGCGGTTCAATATAGCCTCGTGTGACTCAAACGGAACGGCAAGCGTGTGGCTTTCAGCCCTCGCGCCCTCGTCATCGACAACGGCGGCCTTCACCGTCTTCATGTGTTCCACGAATTTCACAAGGTCGAAATCGTCCATGCCTCCGGCGTTGGAGATCGTCCAGTAGATCAATGACGCCTCGTCCACCGTGTTGGCAAACCCGCTCTTGATAAGGTCGTAACAATCTATCCCTTCCCGAAGTCCTGTCAATTCGCTCTGGTGGTTGAAATTGCCCCAGAGTGGGACAATGGGGAAGGACGGGTAATTCTCATAAGCATACTCGAGCGTTCCATTTGCCGCGTCCATCTGATCGCCGCGCACACGCACGATATATGCCTGTTTCTCCTTGAGTACTTCGCCCTTGCCGTATTGCCGCCAGATATATTCCGTGTAGCCGTCAAGCTCATAGAGCGTAGCCCGGAGCGGTTTATCATCCGCAAGCTGCCAGAAGCGCACACCGGCGCTCACTGTGCCAGTTTCCTCGTCCAGAAGCGGAGCGAAGCACGGGATATTACGTGAATACACCGGGAATATCTCTATATGGTCGAAATTGAAGAAAGTGAAGCACACGGACGCGGCAAGGGCGTATTTACCGATCTGAGAGACCTTGTTATCAAAGTCCGCGCCGAGTTTCTTTTTTGTTTCCTCATTGCGAAATGTCACGCCGTTGGCCAGAAGCGTCTGGTTTTCCTGCGTAATAAATCGGTCAAAGAAGCTGGACGCTATTTTATAATTGGCGGAGAAATTATCCGGCACGGCGTTCCCACTGACGGTGTAGAGAAGCTTTTGATACTCCCTGATAGTTCTGTTCATTTTTCGGGCATAATCGTCCGCCAGTTCAGCGGTTTTATAGAGATCACTGCTTCGGTGATCGTCAATTACGGCGCGGACAAATCTCATGCGTTCCTCGTCGCTCTGCGGTACTTTTAATAAATCCTGATATGTTTTCATGTTTCCCTCACTTGTTCCAGATCGGTTGATAATCGTTTTCCTTTTTGCCCCAGAGACGGCGCACGGCACACGCGGCGGAATCCGGCGCGTCGTCGTGCTCGGCGTTTTCGTTGTAATCGCATATCTGGGCTATATATTCCGGGTCTGTCCCGGCAACAAAAATCACGTCCTTCCAGACAGACTTCAGGTAAGACGTGATTTTTATAAATTTATTCTGTTTTTCGTGATAAACGACGCAGCGGATTCCGCGTTTCCTCAAGTCCTTGGCAAGATACCCTTTGTCGCCGTTGTCTTCACAAAACGCTTTTCCGCATAGAAAAGCACGGTAATATTGCTCGATCTCCGGCATGACATCGTCAACGTGCCTTTGCCACAGCTTCCCGAAAAGATAATATTTCCCGTCCTTTTTCGTGAAAATCGTAAAGGCGGTGAAATCTTCCCCTCCGTAGGCCGCGTCAATATGGCAGTCACCGTTTTCAACAAGTGCCGGGTCAGCGCCGGTCTGAGGGTCGAAGAATATCACGTCATCGGAGGCGATGTGCCGCAGCTCATAGTTGGCGGCAAAAAGAGAAGCCGTCATGCTTGCCCGGATTTCCGCAAGTTGATCTTTATCAATGATGCCGGTATGATAGCAATCATATTTGACCGGGGACGGCATGATCGAAAATGCGTCATCCTTGTGCCAAGGCGTACCGGTGTTGTATATACGTCCGCCACGGTTGCGGACGTTCTGCAATTCCTGATAAATGACCTTCGTGTGGTCGCGCTCAGCCTTGGAAAGTCGGTCTTTGACGTTTACAATATCGTCAGTGAAGATACGGTCATAATGTTTGCCGGTCAGTGAACCGTTGATACCGATGGCCACAAGCTGCGACGTGCCCTTATTGTCGGACGGCAGATTGGTGTTGATCTCCGTCGCGCTCTCGGCGGTGAGTTCAAGTTCAACCCCGTGGATAATGCGCACAAGCGTTTTTATTTCATCCGACCGCAGAATGTTCTGCACCTGTCGTATAATTTCCTTCACGTCCGTGTCCGTTTTTCGGAGAAACAGCGTTTTTTTATTTGGCAGGAGAATGATTATAATGGCAAGGGCGATGGAAACACAGGTGGTCTTGTAGCTCCCTCGGTGCGCCTGCAGCGTCTTGTCCTCCGTGCCGCGCACCATGTCGATGATCCACTCATTGTGCATGACCTGCAGCTTGGTAAAGCCTAAAGCGTGGCCGAGAACCGCCGGGCGTTCCAGCAGTAATTTAATCGCCTGTTCTCTGGTCATTGAGAACCACACCTTCCAATTCGTCCAGCGCGGCTGTGTCGAGTTTTTCAACGGACAGATTGACCTTTTCATTCGGCAATTCGTGAACCATGCGCATACATAGCTGTGCCGCTTGAGCGTCGCCGTTCAAAGCGCGGTTGGTGATTGCCATCGCTATGCCCTCTTTGTATGTCGCGCCTTTTGAATTTTTTCGCGACAATACATCTTCAAAATAGTCCGAAAAAGTTTTTTTCAGCGCGGTTGCCGATGATGTACCCTTTTTCCCGTTCTCTGCCGCATTCTCTTTTGTAAACCTCGTTTCTTTTCCGATGTTGCGTATATTCGGGTTCCCCGGCTTTCGTCCGTTCTTCGGTATGCCCTTCGGCACTTAAACCACCTTCCACAGAGCTTCGTAATTCGTGCCGGTAAACCGGCAATATTCTCGTAGCTCTTTTGATTTTCTCTTGATAGATTTTCTATAATCGTTTTTCAGCTTTTCGCTTTTTGTTATGTGGATCGCGTGCTGCATCCTGCGAATGTCCGCGACGGTCTCTGTCGGTGTCATAATCGCACCGCCTTTTCTCCCGTGATGTTTTCCCATCGCTGAATGATAACGTCGCAGTAATGAGGGCTGAGTTCCATCATGCGGCATTGGCGGTCGAGTTGTTCACAGGCTATGAGCGTCGAACCGGAGCCACCGAAACAGTCGAGAATTAAATCGTCTTCCTCGGAGAAGTCTTTCAGGATTTCGGCGAGCATCCCGACCGGCTTCTGTGTCGGATGAACTCTTGTCCTGCCTTCTGTTTCCCTGTCTCCCTTTCTGCACAATCCGTTCCACAACCAATGATACAGCTTTACCGTCCTGTCAAAGGAAGTCCACGCCAGTTCTGCGTCGGCGAAACTTCCGCTGTTTTCTTTGTCCCATACTATCCAGCAGCGGGAGGGGAATAAAAAATCGGTGAAGTAATTTCCACCGAAAAGAATTTGATTGTCTGAAATGTCTTTTATGATTTCATAGTTTTTCTTTGCCGCCTCGGTCGTTTCATCGCCGATTATCGGCATATATTCTTTGCTTTCAAGTATTGCGTTTTTTCCTTTCGCTCCGTGTACTTTTCCCATAGGAGGCTTTGTATGTTTTCCATGAGTTGCTCCAAACGATTTATCACCGTCGATTTTACCATTGTTCTGGACTTTTACAATGCCAATGCCGTACGGCGGGTCTGTCAGCACGAGCCGCGCCCGTTCCCCGTCCATGAGCTTTTCCACGTCCTCGGCCTTGGTGCTGTCCCCGCACATCAGCCGGTGCCGCCCCAGCTGCCATATATCTCCGATCTGACAAATCGGTTCCGCGTCCTCGTTGACCTCCGGTGCTTCATCCTCAACGATTTCCTTTTCTTCCTCCGGCAGCTCAAACCCAAACTCCGACATATCAAATTCTATATCCTCAAGCTCCACGTCAAGCAGCTCAATGTCCCAGCCGCTCTCGTTGAGCTTGTTGTCGGCAAGGCGGTATTCTTTGATCTCTTCCTCGGTGAGATCGTCGGTGACAACGCACGGCACGGGCTTGTTCTTCCATTTCTGCGATTTCTTCGCGCCCAGCAAACGCCCGTGGCCGACAACTATAACATTGTCCTTGTCGATCACTACCGGCTGCTTCCACCCGTAGCGGTCAAGGCTCAGAGCAATGCGCTTTATCTGTTCCGCGTCGTGCTTCTTCGCGTTCTTTTCGTAGGGGATCAACTCTTTTATGCTTTTATAAATAATATCCATTTTTCCACACTTTCTCTTGACTTATACGTATATACGTGCTATAATAAACATCGTAAGGAGGACAGATAATATGTACGGGAAAGAGCTTGTAAAGCTTGCCGAAAAGCAGGGCTACCGATTAGACCGTATAACCGGCAGTCACCACATCATGGTAAAGGGCGACAAAACAATTTCCATCCCCGTCCACAGCGGAAGGGAAATCCCGAAAGGGACGGCTGAAAAACTCATGAAGCTTATGGGGCTGAAATAAGCCCCTCGCTTCTCAAAATAATAAGGAGGTATATTATGACCTGTATTTATCCTGCGATCTTCACCTTTGATGGCAGCAGCTATAATGTTGAGTTTCCCGATCTGGAAGGCTGCCTCACGTATGGTGAAACCATTGAGGAAGCGTTTCTCAACGCAAAAGAAGCTTTGGCAGGTTATTCCGCGTCTGTGCTCGAGCGCGGTCTGAGCTTGCCGAAAGCGTCTTCTCTGAACGATGTAAAGAACACGGATGGCGCTTCTGTTCTTCTTGTCGATGCCAAGCCTCTCTACACGCAGGCCGCCGTCAAGAAAACGCTCACAATTCCCTCATGGCTCAACCGCAAAGCGGAGGAAGCTCATGTGCCGTACTCCGTTATTTTGCAGGAGGGCATTGAAAGGTATCTCGGCATTATCTGAATATGCGGTATCGGTTACGCGCCGTCCGTGGGCAGCACCCGTCGGCGGCGGCGATCTCACCCGTGGTGATAAAGGTCTTTTCCCCGAATGTTGCCTTGAGATTTTCAAGCACATCCCGGTAGTTTTCGTTTTCCCTGCTCATTTAACCCCTCCCGGAACACCAGGTCGTGGCCCCGTAGGGACACGGCTTGCAGTCGTGGGCGCTGACCTTCTGGATGTCACCCATGAAGCTGCCACAGAAAACCGCCTCCCCGTCCTCAATGGCGACCCGTTCGGCCAGATACCGCCCGGAGCCGTCGTTCATGTCTACGTTGAACATTTTCTCTCCTCCTTCTTTTTATTTTCCGCGCCCGTCAGGGCGTTTCTTTGTCTTTGACTTCTAACACCGCATCGACCTGCACAGAGGCCAGACCGCTTATAAGCCTTTTGACCTCTGTCAGCAGCTCAATAAGCCGCTCCGCCTTTGCCGTTGCCGCCTCGATCTCAACTTCTTCATCGGTCAATACGTCTCTTGCCATGCGGTTCTCCTTTCTCTCATCCGTCTTAAAGGTTGTTCAGAATCCAGTCCGCTTCCCGAAGCTTAACTTTTTCCGGTGGTGTGCTGGAATTCAGAAATTCATCCAGCGTTTCAACAAACTTGTCAAAATAACGTCTTCCGGCTGTGTTTCTTATTCCATCCATGTCCTTCGGCATATTGATCAGCGCAATCCGGATCGCCGCCTCGAACGTGGCAAACAGGTTGCACAGAATCGCGCTTGCCATTTCGACTTCGGGGAGATTGTAATCGGCGCGTTTCACGTCAGGCCAACCGGTGCATCCGCACAAAGCCATCCGCGCCCGGCGGATCGTTGCGTCCGCCATCCAGACCGCCACCGGCGGCAGCTGTTCTCTGATTTCTTTTGTTGTCATGTTTCATCCTCCTTTTCCTCGCTGCCTTTTGGCGGGACGTGAATTAAATTCACGCATTAGGTTAAAAAAATTTCGTTGACACGTTCGGGAGACAATTCGAGAAGTTGGACAAGCTTTCTAATTTCCGACTCCTTAAATTCGTTATCTCCCACCATTTTGTTGCGGAGCGACGATTCAGATATTCCTAACGCAGATGCGATCTCGCGCTGGGTAATCATTTTTTTGGCAATTTCCGCTCTGAGTTCTGCACGGTTCATTCTCTCACCTCCAATCCGTGAATTTAATTCACGGTCATAATATAACACATAAGTGAATTTAAGTCAACAATTTTTTGCAAAAAAATAAAATATTTATTGACTTGCTTAGTATTTTTATGCTATCTTATAGTAAAGAGGGTGAATGTATGGAAACAAGAGAAATTATTAAACAGCTTAGAACGGAAGCAAATATGTCGCAGGACGAACTCGCGAAAAAGGCTGGTTACACAGACCGTTCATCTATTGCAAAAATAGAAGCCGGTCGTGTTGATTTGACGGAAAGCAAATTAAAAGCTATTGCGAACGCTTTGGATACTACTGTCGCTGTTTTATTAGGACTTGTTGTGCCAATAGAAAGCAAAAAAACGCCAACCGTCGTTGAGGATGAGCGTCTGACAGAGGATGAAGCGGAGCTGCTGGGGACATATCGCACTCTGAACGATTACGGCAAGGAACGCGCCCTTGAAACCCTCCGCGATCTTGCCGCCCTGCCGAAATATCAGCAAGGGGATAATTCCGTTCAGGCGGTATAGATAAAAAACTCCCTCCGTTTCCGGAGGGAAGAGATCAGATGTTCAGTTCCGCTTTGATCGCTTTCTGTAAAATTGCCGAAAAGTTGATGTTGTGTTCCAGCGCCGCTGCGTTGAGCCATGCCGGAAGCGTCACGGTGCGGTTGACGCTCCGGTTTGTCTGCGCCGCCCGGATGCTCGGCATGAACACATCCACAAGCTGAACGCTTTCGTTTTCCGCCGCGTGGATTGTGTGAAGCTTTGACGGTTCCGGGATCGTTTCGCCGTCTTCCTCAAGCCCGAATAATACGCAGCCAAGCAGCTCCCGCGCCGACAACAGCGCATCGTTCTGATCCGTCCCGCTTGTAGCCGCGTCGAGATCGGGGAATGTGACGGCGATCTCCTGCCCCTCCTCATAGGTAAATACGGCAGGGTAAAAATATCTGTCCGGTTTTTTCATGCTCGTGCTCCTTTCTGAATTGTCGGAGGGAATCAGGGCTTATCGGAAGAAAAGCCCTGATTGTCTTTCGATACTGTCCAGCGTCTTTCTCGGAATGTCTCTGTCCGGGTGCTTTACTGTAACGCGCCCTTTCTTTTCCTGGTGCTTGAACTGGTGGTGACTTCCCACGCAGTTCACTTCATACCACCCGTCTTCCAGAAGCTTTGCTATGACTTCTCTTGATGAATAGCTTTTCAATCCTTTCCCCTCCTGACAGATATAAGTATAACACATATAATTATATTTGTCAACAGAGGAAGCACATATAATTATATTTGTTATTGTAGGTTTGTCAATGATGTGTTACAGAATTACGGAATGAAAGAGGAGCCGGAGGCGACGAGTTCATTCCGTAATTCTGTGGCGGTAAATCAGGGAGAGCCAAATGAAGAAAGCACCAGCTTGGGCGAGCGCCAATTAAGAGGACGCATAGGGAAATTGTTATAAAATCTGTTCCATACAGCAAGCTGTTTTTGAAAATCATCAAAAGAAAAGAATTTGTGAGAGGCATAAAAATATTCATTATCCTTGCGGTGGCTTCGTTCGACCTTACCATTGTGGCGAGGAGTATACGGCTTGATGCACTTATAGTCAATGCAAAGCTTCTCCAATGTAGTCTCAAAAAGAGTCTTCTTATCTGCATGACTGGTGAGGCGATTGGTAAACTCAGGACCATTATCCGTTTGCACACATTCAATTGCATAAGGAAATCGCTTAACACAGTGCTTAATGAATTCAGAGGAAGAATAAGAGTTATGCTCTTTGAAGGCTTCTAAATAACGAAAGCGACTGTATTCATCAATAAATGTGTACTGGTAGTAATATCCACCATTCTCTTTGGCATCTTCGACCGCTGCTCCAACCAAGCAGGACTGTGGAACATATTTCACATCGATCTGTACTTTCTGACCAGGATAATCTGCGGCTTTATACTTCTTTGGTTTGTATTTAGGATTCGGAAGCTTTACCGCCATTTGTCCTCTTTTTCTCAAAAACTGATACAGACCGGAGATGGATCGGCTGTAGCCTCGCTGCCTCAGTTTCACCCAAAACACTACCAATCCCGCATTCGGATTACGTCGGCGCATATTGTCTATGAGCTGGATCTCGTCGGGACGGTGCTGGTTCGCATGGCTGTGTGGCCGATGGGAGCGATCTTCCAGCGACTTCAACGTTCCGTCATACCGTTTCTTCCATCGGTAGATGTACTGCCGGTTTGTGTGGTAACGAATGGCTGCTTTTGTCACTCCATATTTCTCTGAGTACAAAATTAGGGATTGCCTATACCGGGCGGTTTGTGTTATCTTATCCATAGCG
>JAZLGK010000054.1:0-18906 GCA_045616265.1 Candidatus Limivicinus sp.
ACACAAAGTATTCCTGCGAAAAAATGCCTTCATCATAAGTGAGCGTCCAAATCTTCGATTTGGCTTACGCGAACTTATGCAAAGCTGAACCCATTTTCTCTCGCCATCTGCTCTTGCCGCATTATGCGGTATTGCCTTAAACTAATTTTTCATGCTGAAAACAGCACAGCCGCAAAGGAAAGTCACGCACCGATGCAGGGGAAGATAATATCCTCCCTCCGATGGGCCGAACAGAGGGCTTTCCCGGTAAAACGATGGAGAAACGGAAAAATGTGTGATACTTTAGGCTTTACAGAGAACGGGCGGACGATCTTTGCCAAGAACAGTGACCGCAGTCCCAATGAGGTGCAGGTACTGGAATACCGCGATGCGCTGCTGCATTTTGATAACGATGTTTTTATCACCTATGAGGACAAAAAGCCGGTCACGCACACGCAGAAGGCCACGCAGAAGACGACCTATACCGAGGTCGAGCAGGTGACGGAGAGCCACGTCGTTTTCCTCTCCCGTCCGAAATGGATATGGGGCGCGGAGATGGGCGTGAACGACTGCGGGGTGTGCATAGGCAATGAGGCCGTATTCACCAAAGGGCAATACTCCAGAGAGGGTCTGACCGGGATGGATCTTCTCCGCCTTGCGCTGGAGCGGAGCGATTCCGCGGCGGTCGCTCTGCATACTATTATAAATAATCTGGAAAAATACGGACAGGGCGGTAACTGCGGGTACGACCATGAGTTTTTCTATAATAATTCCTTTCTGATCGCCGATGCGGAAGAGATTTATATTCTGGATACCTTCCGAAAGGAATGGGCGTGGAAGAAAGTTGAGAGGGCGGCTATTTCCAACGCTCTCTCCCTCGGAAGCGACGCCGACAAATATTCCGGTGAGCGCTGTGATTTCGCGGCAAAACACTCCGACCCGCTCTTCACCTTCGGCGCAAGGGCGGATAAGCGTCGGAAAACCACGGCAAAAGCACTTGAAACGGCAAAAAATGTTTCGGATATGATGACGGCGCTCCGGGCACACAACACGGATGCTCCGTTTGCCAAAGGGAGCGTTGCCGGTCCCTGTATGCACTTCGGCGGCTTGGTGGGCGATCACACAACGTCCTCCATGGCGGCGGATATTACAAAAGAAAGAACTCTGCTCTGGCTGACCGGTTCCTCCTGCCCCTGTGTTTCTCTTTTCAAACCGTGGCTCTTTTCGGATAAGCCCGTTTGCCCGGTGTTCGCGGATAACGATCGGAGAAGCGAGGAATACTGGAGAAAGAGCGAAAACTTCCGCCGCTCGCTCATCGGAAAGGTCTTGCCCGGGGAATACTATCAAGAGCTTAACGAAATACAGAGCCGCTGGATCACGCTGGCGGAAAGCTGCTCCGGCAAGGCGGATTTTTACGAGCTTAGCGAAAACTGTGCGGAAGAAGAAAAAGAATTCTTCGCAAAATGGGGCGCGTATGACTTCCCCTCGGTTTTCTGCGATCCGGTTTTCAAAAGAAACTGGAAAAAGAAAAACGAAGTCTTTGCAAAAGAGAGCGCCGACTTTTTCGGCGATGAATAAAAAATCCGCTTCCGCCTCTTGAAAATAATTCAAATTTTTTATATAATTTGCGGTATAAAAAAACAGGGAAAGCAAAGAGATAGAGTATGGAACTGTTTGAAGGGAAAAAGCTGTGGATGCCGGATATGGTGTCCGATGGGCTCAGCCGCGGCGGGGATAAGACCTTTGTCTTTTTTGTCCGCAGCGACGGGACAAGAGAAGAAATCAAATACTCCGAAATAAAAGAACAGGGCGAGCAGCTTCTTTTTAAGCTCCGCAGCGCGGGAGTGAAAAAGGGTGACCGGCTCGCCGTGATCTCCGCACTCCGCCCCTGGTGGTACTGCGTCCTGTACGCGGCGCTTATGGGCGGATACCGCATGGTCTGCATCGATCCCGGCGTGCCCGAAAAGCAGGTCGAGAGCATGATGCGCCGCACGCAGGTAAGGGCGGTTTTTACAACAGGGTCTTCCGTCAGGCTCCCCCGGCGCTATGACGGCAAGATCCCCGTTTATGCGGTGGACAGAGATTTCCCGGGTTTAAACGGTGTGGACAAGGTGGACATCCTGCTGGAAAGCTCCGAAAAGCTCCCGGAAGACGTCTTTTTCATCCTCTTTTCCTCCGGCACGACCGGTGAAAAGAGAAAAGGTGTTCTGCTTCCGCACACCACCGTCACGCTCGGCATCGAATACGGCATGAGCCGGGACGCGGGAATTTATAAAAACTATTCTGCCTACACCGTAAGAAAGCGCGACCTGATGCTCTTCCCGCCTTACCATATAGCGGGACTTCTGTGCGCGGTGTACGACGTCTACTGCAATACCGAAATGATCATGTTTGAGCGTCTCACGCCGAATGTGCTGGTCACCGCCCTGCAGGAGCTCAGACCCGACAATATCTGCACCGTCCCTTCCATGCTCACCATGCTCATGAAGAAGATAAAAACGCAGCTTGCGGGGAAGAAATTTGCGAAGGGCTTTGTGGAATTTCTCCTGCGCTTCAGCGGCTTCTGCCGGAAAAAACTGGGCTGGAACATCGGTCGGCGGCTTCTCGGCTCCGTGAACCGGCAGGCCTTCGGCGGGAAGCTCGACGGCTTTATGATCGGCGGCTCGCCCTGCGACGCGGAGACGATGAAATTTTTCCTCAATATGGGTATCGACGTCTCCCTCGCCTACGGGCTGACGGAGCTGGGCGCCCCGCTCGCCGTCACGGGACGCGGTTATTATCCGGGCACCACCGGGAGAGTGCTGCGCCACACCGAAAAAATGGATATCCGCATTGTGCATCCCGATGAAAAGGGGCGCGGCGAAGTGGAAATTCTTTCCCCCTACCGCATGATAGGTTATCTCGAAAAAGAGGACAACGAGGGCTGTTTTACCGAGGACGGGTATTTCCGCTCCGGCGACCTCGGCTATTTTGACACGGAAAACTGTCTCGTTATCTGCGGCCGCGCCAAGGAAGCCATCGTTTTGCGTAACGGCGAAAAGCTCCTGCCCGAGGAGATCGAAGCGCAGTACGAAAACATCAAGGACGTGGAGGAGCTTTGCGCTTTCCGCGTTCCGGGTGAGGGCGGCTGCGACGCGTTTGCGATAGCCGCCGTGAAGAACAAGACCAAGGGTCTGCCCGATTCGGTGATCCGGCTGGGAATTCTGGACAGGGCCTCCACCCTGCCCGCCATGTATCAGCCTACGGAGGTTTACATGGTTCACGAGCTGCCTTTGAGCTCTTCGCATAAGGTACAGCGCTTCCGCCTGACCGAAATGGTGATCGAGGGCATGAGCGCTCCGACGACCGAGGCTTCACAGCGCAGGATCGATGAGGACGACACCGTGGCGGAGCTGCGGCAGATTTTAATCACCGTCGGCGGTCAGTCCTGGAAAAACGAGGAGCTGACCGAGGGATTGATCCTCAATCTCGACTCCCTGCAGATGATGGATCTCTTTGTCGCCGTGCAGGATCACTTCGGCACCGACATCTTCCGTCTTGCCAAGCAGCCCGAGACCTTTGGGGAGCTTCTGGACGCCGTCAACAACTACGATCAGATCGACAAGAACGACAAACCCGAAGTCGATCTCTCCCGCTTCCCGGAGCCGGTCAAAAAGTCCGAGCAGATCATCTTCGGGGGACTGGAGATGTTTGCCAAAACGCTCTACGGCGTCAGTGCCTGCGGCACGGAGAATATCCCGACCGATACGAATTTCCTTCTCTGCTCCAACCACCTTACGGTGCTCGATCCCGGCTGGATCTGCTCCTGCATGACGAAGGAGCAGCGGCACAATACCGCCATCGTCGGCAAGATCGACGTGATGTACGACAAAGCGCTGAAAAACATCGTGCGCAGTCAGAACCTTGTGCCGGTGGACAGAACGGGCAACTCTCTGCCCACGCTCAACCGCTGTCGGGAGCTTTTGGAAGAGGGCTGGAATGTGCTGATCTTTCCGGAAGGTACAAATTTTGAGAACGCACATTCCCTCATGCCGCTCAAGGAAGGTCCCGCCCGTCTTGCCATCGCCACGGGCAAGCCCATCGTGCCGGTACACATCAAGGGCGTTCTGCCGCAGCTGATCGATGACACAAAGTTTCTCCCGAAGCTCGGCGTCGGCAACAAAATCCAGGTCGTCTTCGGCAAGCCTTTCTCCGCCGAGGGACTCACTCCCGCCGAGGTCAACGAGAAGCTGAGAGCGGCGATCGAAGAACTGTGAAAAAATGAGGAATTGAGGTGTCGGCTGCGCCGACAAATTGGATTTTCCTCAATCGCCTTACATAGTTTTAAAGCCTTGGCATTACATCAAATGTCAAGGCTTTTATTATAAGGAAAAATTATTGAGGAAAATACAATCGCCGCGAAGCGGCACCTTAACCCCTAACTCCTAACTCCTAACTCCTAATTCCTAATTCCTCACTCCTCACTCCACACTCAAAAAATCTCTTGCGCCTTTTTGAAGGATGCAGTATTATAGAATAGAGAAAATATATAAAGGCAACCTCTAATAATTCGATGTGTTCAGATTGCGCAGAGATTTTTTCGGCAGATGAAATAAAAAGCGCAGGGAATACTTTGTGTATTTCCGAGCATTTTTATGAAATATGACGGAAAAGGTCAAGCAAGATGAGCACAGGAGAATTTTTAGAGGTGCCCTAAAAGGGAAAAGAAAAATGTCCGGAGAACTCAAAGCTTTTCTTGCCGCAGTGCTGATCATCACGGCGGGAGTATTCGTATATATGCTCTGCTGCGGAGACGAACTGACTGTCTCCCTGGAAATGCCCGCAGAGGCTTCCGGCATCAGCGTCGCCGCAGACGAGGACGGCATCGTGCAGGTCGTATCCGTCGAGTGCAGAGACGGTATGGCGCATGTTCTTTTGAAGGCTGTCGGCAAAGGCAGTACACTCGCGCACATTCTCTGGGAACCCGCCGATGATGAAGAACTGAGCTTTTACAGCTTTGATATGCCTCTCTCCGTCACGCCCCTCGGCGGGGTCAGAGAGAGCGTGAGCGGCACCTTTACCGGCTGGAAGGCTCTTCCCGTAGGGCTGATGCTGTTTTTCTTTGCCGCATCCGGAGCGCTTTTTTACGCTTTCAACCATAGGAGAAAAGACAGGCTTTTCTCCTATGTCACCGTCCTCTGCGCCGGTCTCGGTCTGTTCACCTTTGTACTCGGTGTTTTCGCGCTGGTCTTTGCGGTGGAGGGAATTTTCGTTGAAAATATGACGCTGTGGCTGATGATCCTGCGTCTTGCCACCGCTTGCCAGAATTTTGTCGTATGGTCCTCGCCTTTCGTGGTGATCTTCGCTTCGGCATTATGCGTCAGCAATATCGTTCTGCTGCGGCGGGAGGGCTTTTCGCTGAACAATCTGCTGGGCATCCTTGTGTCGCTGTTCGCGCTCGGCGGTGTGGCGTTCGGCATCTTCCTTTTCTATTCGCGCCGGAGCTTTCCTCTGCGAAACGCCGTCTGCAATACCTACGCGGCGATCTTCTGCTACTTTGAATGTATGATGTTCTCCGTGATGCTCTCGGCGCTCATCGCCGCAAAGCATCTGCCCGATTTTGACAAGGATTATATCGTTATCCTCGGCTGCCGCATCCGCCCGGACGGAACGCTCTATCCCATGATCCGCTCGCGCGTGGACAGAGCCCTGGAGTTTGCGCGGCTGCAGGAGGAAGCAACCGGCAAAAAGGCCGTGTTTCTCCCCTCCGGCGGCAAAGGCAGTGACGAGTGCATAGCGGAGGCCGAGGGTATGGCAAAATATCTCCGCGAACAGGGCATTGAGGACGGGCGCATCGTGATCGAAAACCGCTCCGCCACCACCTGGGAGAACATGAAATTCAGCAAGGCCATTGTGGAAAGCCTCAATAAAGACGCCAAAGTCGCCTTTTCCACCAACAACTACCACGTGTTTCGCAGCGGAATGCTGGCTCGGCAGGCTGACTGGGAGATCGACGGCATGGGCAGCAAAACGAAATGGTACTTCTGGCCCAACGCCTTCGCAAGAGAGATCCTCGGTCTGCTGGCGGAAAGAGCGCTCCTGCATCTCGGCATCATGGCTGTCCTCGCCGCAGGCTTCACGGCGATAACGATGATCTTTTAATCAATTAGGAATTAGGAGTTAGGAATTAGGAATTATGGAGCCGCCTTGCGGCAAATTATAATCGTCGGCGCAGCCGACACATCAATTCCTCATTCCTCACTCCTAATTCCTCATTCAGATTACATCGACATCAAATTTACCCGAAATATTAAAAATCAAGGAGACTGAAAAAATGTTATCATTTGTAAACGACTACTCTGCCGGGGCGCATCCCAGGGTATTTGAGGCTCTGGCGAAAACCAACGCGGTTAAGACCGTCGGCTACGGTGAGGACGAGTACTGCGCATCGGCCAAGGAGAAGATCCGGGCGGCCTGCGAATGTCCGGAAGCGGAGATATACTTTTTACAGGGCGGCACCCAGACCAATCAGATCGCCATCGACACCATGCTCGCCCCCTGCGAGGGGATGCTCTGCGCTTCCACCGGGCATATCAACATCCATGAGGCCGGCGCGATCGAGTTCTGCGGGCACAAGGTCTTAGCCCTGCCCACGGAAAACGGTAAGATCACCGCGGAGCAGGTCAAAGATTACTGCCTCCGCTTCTACGCCGACGAAAGCCATGAGCACGAGGTCTTCCCCGGCGGCGTGTACATCACCCACGCGACCGAGCTCGGCGGCATCTACACAAAAGCGGAGCTGGAAGAATTGCGGAAGGTCTGCGACGAATATAAGCTCGTTCTTTATCTGGACGGGGCGCGGCTCGCCTACGGCCTCGGCTGCAAAGAAAACGATCTGACGCTGCCCGACATTGCCCGCCTTACCGACGCGTTCTACATCGGCGGAACGAAGTGCGGCGCTCTCTACGGCGAGGCGCTGGTGTTCACGAAAAACAATATGCCCCGCTACTTCATCACCCGCGTCAAGCAACACGGAGCGATGAGCGCAAAGGGGAGACTCATGGGCGTCCAGTTCGACGCGCTTTTCACCGACGGGCTGTATCTGGAGATCGGCCGCGAAACAGTGGAAAAGGCAAACCTTATTAAGAAAATACTGAAAAGAAAAGGGTATGAGTTCTATATCGACTCCCCCACCAATCAGATCTACATCATTGTGGATAACAAGAAAAAAGCGGAGCTTGCCGAAAAGGTGGTTTTCTCCTTCTGGGAGTACATCGACGAAAACCGCACCGCCATCCGCTTCGTCACCGACTGGGCGACGACCGAGCAGGATATTGAGGAGCTGGAAAAGCTTCTGTAAAATGCGGAATGAGGGGCATCGGTCGAGCAGCGCCTCCATAATTCCTGATTTCTGCTTTCTATTTTTTTGATAGGCGATTGTAAAAGTCGGGCAATTAACCACGGCGTTATGCCCCAATCACGGTAGGGAACGGTCTTGACCGTTCCGAAAACTCCGGAGCTGCGGCTTGTCTGCGGAACGCTCAAGAGCGTTCCCTACGGTGCGGTGGAGCTCCCTACGGTGCGGTGGAGTTCCCTACGGTGCGGCGGAGTTCCCTACGGTGCGGCGGAGAAAAATCAATAATCAGACACTTAAAAATCCTTGATTTTTCAAGTTCTTTTGAGTTTTACAAGTGACTAATTTTTTTGATATAAGGAGAAAATAAACATGAAAAAAGTTCTCTGTGTATTGCCCGTGGAACAGCGCCATAAGGAAAAGCTGGAAAAAACAGGAAAAGACTGCGAATTTATCTATGTCCCCGCGAAAGAAGTGACCGAGGCGCAGGTACAGTCGGCGGAGATCATCCTCGGCTGCGTACCCGCCGCCATGATAAAGGGCAGCGAAAAGTTAGAGCTGCTGCAATTAAACACCGCCGGAGCCGATCCCTATATCGTCAAGGGCGTGCTCGCGGAAAAGACCGTCCTCACCAACGCCACGGGCGCTTACAGCAAGGCTGTCGCGGAGCACGGCTTTGCTTCGGCACTGATGCTGCAGAAGAAGCTGCATCTATACAGAGACGCGCAGAGAACCGGCGCGTGGTCGGAATTCGGCACTGTTACTTCCATGGCGGACGCCACGGTGCTGGTCGTCGGTCTCGGCGATATCGGCTGTCATTTTGCCCGTCTCTGCAAGGCGATGGGGGCGACTGTCATCGGCGTGAAGAGAAGACCCTCCGCCAAGCCCGAGGGCGTGGATGAGCTTTATACGATGGAGAGCTTAGATGGACTTCTCCCCCGGGCGGACGTGGTTTTCTCCATTCTCCCCGGCACAAAAGAGGTCTATCATCTCTATAACGCCGAGCGTTTTGCAAAAATGAAAAAGACCGCCGTTTTCATCAACGACGGTCGGGGCGGCGCGGTGGATCAGGATGCGCTCTATGAAGCTCTCACCGAGGGCAAAATCTATGCCGCCGCGATCGATGTGACCGAACCGGAGCCTCTGCCGAAGGATCATAGGCTCTGGCAGCTTGACAATCTCCTGCTGACGCCCCACGTCTCCGGTTACTACCACCTGCCCGAGACCTTCGAGCGCATCGTCGATATCGCCGCAGAGAATCTCGATCGTTTTATGAACGGGAAAGAGCTTAAAAACATCGTGGACTTTGAGACGGGATACAAAAAATAATGCATAATGCAGAATGCATAATGAAAAAATTTCCTCCGAAGAAATCATCAAATCTTCGGAGGAAGTTATTTTTAAAGGAAAAGCTTTTTTATAAGCAGAAGCATGGCACAGAGGAAAACCAGCAGGGCGAACATCAAGAGTGCTTTCAGGCGCTGTCCTTTGATATACTCCTGCATATCGGGAGCATTTCTATATCTTTTTGTGAGCTTCCGGTTGGATGAAAACAGGTTGAGCATATAAAAAAAGACAAAAAATATGGCAAGTAAGCAGCCCAGCGCCGCAATGATCCCGTATATTTCTTTATCAAGCATTGTATCAAACCTCGTCGGAAAATTCTGTGCTTCCTATTTTAGCGGGTATTTCGCTATTTGTCAAATGAGGAATTTTATCGCCGCAATGCGGCTCCATAATTCCGCATTCCGCATTATCTCAGTCCTTTCAGGGAGCTGTTGAGCATATTGTCCTTCAGCTCCATGAGCGCGGGGGAGTGATCCACATAATAGTTGTGAGGATTGGAAAAACGTTTGACCTCCGGCCAGAGGGTGCTGACCTGATAGGCGCAGAAACGTTTGATGTCGATAAGCCCCGGGCAGTCGTATACGAGCTCGCCGTTTTTGAAGATCGGCACCAGAAGCTCCTTCGCCTCAAAGTTCTCCATAACCTTGGTTTTCCAGCGGGCGTTCGGGTCGCAAAGCTCCAAAGGCCGCGTATCGTCCACCGTCTCGCCGCGCAGGGTGATATAGTCCGCCTCCGCCATGCCGGTAGAGCGGTTATAAAGACGGAAGACATTTTTAAACCCGGGGTTTGTGATCTTGTCCACGTTCCCGCTGATCTTGATCTTGGGGATGATGTTGCCGTCCTGATCCTCGATGGCGCAGAGCTTGTATACCCCGCCGAACACGGGACTGCTGCGGGAGGTGATGAGCCGCTCGCCCACACCGAAAGAGTTGATGCACGCGCCCTGCGAGAGAAGCTCGGTGATGAGATTTTCATCGAGAGAGTTGGAGACGGTGATGGCGCAGTCCGTCCAGCCGGCGTCATCCAGCATTTCGCGCGCTTTTTTGGTGAGATAGGCCATGTCGCCGGAGTCGATGCGGATGCCGCATTTTGTGATTCCCAGCGGCTTCAGCACCTCGTCGAAAGCCCTGATCGCGTTGGGGACACCGGAGCGGAGCGTATCGTAGGTGTCTACCAGCAGAGTCGCCGACTGCGGATAGCTGCGGCAGTAGGAGAGGAACGCGTCCAGCTCCGTGGGGAACATCTGCACCCAGGAATGTGCCATCGTACCCGCCGCCGGAACGCCGTAGATCTGATCGGACACGGTGCAGGCGGTACCGGCGCAGCCGCCGATAAATGCCGCCCTCGCTCCGGTGACGGCGCCCGCAATGCCCTGCGCTCTTCTCGAACCGAATTCCAGCACCGCCCTTCCGTCGGCGGCGCGGCAGATGCGGTTGGCTTTGGTGGCGATCAGGCTCTGGTGATTGATCTCCAGAAGCATATAGGTCTCCAAAAGCTGCGCCTGAATGGCGGGGGCGCGGACTGTTATTATCGGCTCTCTCGGGAAGATCGGTGTACCTTCCGGAACCGCCCAGATATCGCCGGTAAACTTAAAGTTTCTGAGATATTCCAGAAAGCCCTCGTCAAAGAGATTTCGGGATCGGAGATATTTGATATCTTCCTCGCCAAAATGAAGCTTCTGCACATAGTCGATGATCTGTTCCAGCCCCGCGGCAATGGCAAAACCGCCCTTGTCAGGCACATCGCGGTAGAATATGTCAAAATAGGTGATCACATCCTGCATTCCGCCTTTGAAGTACCCGTTGCCCATGGTCAGCTCATAAAAATCGCATAGCATTGTTAAGTTTATACCATTCGCGGAATTCATTTTATATACCGCCTTCCGATAATTCTTTTGAATTATGAAAGTGGAAAGTTAAAAGTGGAAAGTGGAAATAAAAGCAGTCACTCATTTCACTTTTCACTTTTCACTTTTCACTTTTTATTATTGTATGCCTCAATGCCTTTTTTCAAAATGTCGATCGCCCGTTCGATGTCCTCACAGCAGGTCGTGTAGGCAAGGCGGACTTCGTTTTTGCCTTTACCGGGAGTGCCGTAGAAGGGCTCGCCGCAGGCGAAAAGGACAGTATCGCCGTTGTCGTCGAATTCGGTCAGGAGGAAATTCTGCAGCTTGTCCGCGTCGTCGATGGGGAGAGCCGCCATGATGTAGAACGCGCCCTTCGGCATCTCGCAGATCACACCCGGGATCTCGCGCAGCTTTCTCAGCATCGTATCGCGGCGGCGGTTGTATTCCTCTTTTACACTGTCAAAGTAGTTTGCGGGCAGAGAATAGAGCGCGGCGGCGGCGAGCTGGTCGATGGTCGCCACGCACAGACGGCACTGGCACCATTTGAGCGCCTGCTCCATAAACTCCCCGTTTTTGGAGATGACCATGCCGATCCTTGCCCCGCAGGCGGAGAAGCGCTTGGAAACGGAATCGATGACGATGACGTTGTCCTCATAGCCTTCAAACTGCAGGGAGCTTAAAAGCGGGGCGTCGGAGTAGACAAATTCCCGGTACACCTCGTCGCAGATCAGAAACAGGTCGTGCTCCTTCACAATATCCAGAACAAGCTTCAATTCATCTTCGGAAAGGACATTGCCGGTGGGATTGCCGGGAGAGGTGATGAACATCGCTTTCGTTTTTTCGGTGATGCAGCTCTCGATCTTTTCCCTGTCCGCGTAAAAGTAGCCGTCCAGCGGGGAAGTCGGGATCGGGACGATCTTCGCGCCCGCTAAATTAACACAGGAGGCGTAGTTGGGGTAGTACGGCTCGGGGATAATGATCTCATCCCCGTCGTCCAAAAGGCAGGCCAGAATAAGCTGGAATGCCTCGCTGCCGCCGGCAGTTACAAGGATATCTTTTCTCTCCAGCTCCACGCCTATTCTCTTATAATATCCTTTTACCGCGTCAAGAAGCTCCGGGATACCGTCGGAGGGAGCATATTCCAGCACCGGCGCGTCAAAGGCCTTCACCGTGTCGAAGAATATCGGCGGGGTCTTCACATCGGGCTGACCGATGTTGAGCGGATAGACCCTTTTCCCCTGTTCTTTGGCTTTCTCCACCATGGCGCTGAATTTGCGCATGGGGGAAAGAGCGCATTTTTCTATTTTTGACGAAAATCTTCTTTTCACTTTAGCGATTCTTCCTTTTTGTTCTTTGTCCGTCACTTTTTCGGTGTCAGCACCCTGGTGCCGCCCATATAGGGCCAGAACACCTCGGGAACAGTCACGCTGCCATCCGCCTGCAGGTGGTTTTCCAGGAAGGCGATAAGCATACGGGGCGGGGCGACGACGGTGTTGTTGAGGGTGTGGGGCAGGTACATCTTGCCGTCTGCGCCCTTGACGCGCATTTTGAGTCTTCTGGACTGTGCGTCGCCGAGGTTGGAGCAGGAGCAGACCTCAAAATACTTCTGCTGGCGGGGAGACCACGCCTCGATATCGCAGGATTTCACCTTGAGATCGGCGAGGTCACCGGAGCAGCACTCCAACTGCCGAACGGGGATATCCATTGAACGGAACAGCTCCACGGAGAAGCGCCACATCTTTTCATACCATGCCATGGAGTCCTCGGGCTTGCAGACGACGATCATTTCCTGCTTTTCAAATTGGTGAATTCTGTACACACCCCTCTCTTCAATTCCGTGTGCGCCCTTTTCCTTGCGGAAACAGGGGGAGTAGGAGGTGAGAGTCTGGGGCAGAGTCTCTTCGGGGATGACCTGATCGATGAACTTGCCGATCATGGAGTGCTCGGAGGTGCCGATGAGATAGAGGTCTTCGCCCTCGATCTTGTACATCATCGCGTCCATATCGGTCTGGGACATGACGCCCTCGACCACGTTGCCGTGGATCATGAAGGGAGGAATGCAGTAAATAAAGCCTTTGTTTATCATAAAGTCACGGGCGTAAGCTAAAATTGCGCTGTGCAGTCTCGCCACGTCGCCCATGAGGTAGTAAAACCCGTTGCCCGCCACGCGTCCGGCGCTGTCCATATCGACGCCGTTGAAGCTCTCCATGATCTCGGTGTGGTAGGGGATGGGGTAATCGGGAACTTTGGGCTCGCCGAAGCGCTCCACCTCAACATTGGCGCTGTCATCGGGACCGATGGGAACGGAAGGGTCGATGATGTTCGGAATATTGAGCATGAGGCGGTGAATTTTCTCCGCGTATTCCTCTTCCAGTTTTTCCAGCTCCGCAAGGCGGTCGGCGTTCTTTTTGACCTGCTCCTTGACCTTTTCAGCCTCTTCGAGCTTGCTCGGGTCCTTCTTGGCCTGTCCCATGAGCATTCCGATCTGTTTGGAAAGGGTGTTGCGGCTGGCGCGGAGCTCACTGGCCTCGGTGATGGCGGCGCGGTTGAGAGCATCAAGCTCTATGACCTCGTCCACCATGGGGAGCTTTGCATCCTGAAACTTTTTCTTTATGTTTTCCTTAACGATCTTGGGGTTTTCGCGGACAAATCTGATGTCTAACATTCTTGCTTCTCCTTATACTTTATCATTTACGGTAAAGTGGAAAGTGAAAAGTGGAAAGTGGAATTTTACTTCATTTCACTTTTCACTTTCAACTTTTCACTTTTGATTATTTCTGTTTTAATATGTTGCTGTTATTTTAACTTACGCAGAACCTCAATGAGGTTTTCCCTGTCGTCCGGGCCGTAGAATTCGATTTCGATCTTTCCGGTTTTCCTGCCGTCCACAAGGTAGACTCTGCGGCCGAGAATCGCACCCAGCTCCCTTTCGACCTCGGCGGCGTAGTCCACAAAGGGTTTTTTCTTTTCTTTTTCCTCTTTGGATTCCTGTGTAAGCTTTGCCGCCATCGTCTCGGTCTTGCGCACAGAGAGGTTTTTGGAAATGACCTCATTGGCGGCGTCAAGCTGTTTTTTGCTGTCGGTAATGGGAATGAGCGCTCTTGCGTGTCCGGCGGAGAGCTTTCCCTCTTCCACCAGCTTCAAAACGTCGTCGCTCAGACTTAAAAGACGCATGGAATTGGTGATCGAGGGGCGGGAGCGTCCCACGCTCCTGGCTGTTTCCTCCTGCGTCAGGCCGTAGACCTCGATCAGCGTCTTGTAGCCCTTGGCTTCCTCAATGGGGTTGAGGTTTTCCCTCTGTAAATTCTCCACCAGCGCAAGCTCGGCGGTCGTCCGGTCGTCCGCCTCTATGACGCGCACCGGGATCTCCGTCAGTCCCGCCAGCCGACTCGCCCGCCAGCGGCGCTCGCCGGCGATGATCTGATAATAGCCGCTCGGAAGCTTTCTCGCCACGATGGGTTGAATAAGTCCGTACTGTGTGATGGAATCGGCCAGCTCTCGGAGTGCGTCCTCATCAAAGTATTCTCGCGGCTGGTCCTTGCGTGGCTCGACCTTGGTGATCGGAAGCGTTATCAGCTCGCTCTGTTCGTCCGGATCGTCCTCGCCGAAAAGAGCTGCCAGTCCTGTGCCTAAGCCTTTCTTTTCCTTTGCCACCATATCACCTCTCTGTCTTTCTGATAAATTCTTCGGCAAGCTGCATATAGGCGCGGCTGCCCTTGTTGAAGCGGTCATAGGCAACGCCCGGGATACCGTGGCTTGGAGCTTCCGAAAGCCGCACACTCCGGGGGACGACCGTGTCATACACCTTGTCTTCCAGATACTTTCGCAGCTCCGCCGCGACCTGCGTGGTGAGATTGGCACGGGCATCGTACATCGTCAGCACGATCCCCTCCACCTCCAGGCGCTTGTTGAGCCGCTTTTTGCACATTTTAATACTCGTGAGCAGGTCGGCGATACCCTCCAGCGCGTAGTATTCGCACTGCATGGGAATAAGCACGCTGTCTGCCGCCACAAGCGCGTTGACCGTTATAAGCTCAAGCGACGGGGGACAGTCAATAAAAATGCAGTCATAGTCGGTGTAGAGCTTCATCAGCGCGGTTTTGAGGACGTATTCCCGGCTCTCGGCGTGGATCAGTTCCACGGATGATGCCGCCAGTTCCTTGCTCGACGGGATCACATCCCCGAATTTTGTATGTACCACGCATTTTTCCGGGCTTACCTCCCCGGTCATCATGTCGTAGGTATTCGGTCGGGTGCTTTTGAGAACGCCCATGCCGGTCGTGGCGTTTCCCTGCGGATCGCAGTCCACGAGCAGCACCTTTTTCCCATACGCTCCCAGCGCGGCGCACAAATTTACCGCGGTCGTGGTCTTTCCGACCCCGCCCTTCTGGTTCGCCACAGCAATGATCTTTGCCATATCTCTCTCCAAATATGCAGCGTTTTTCCAATGCGGAATAATTCCAATTCGTAATTCGTAATTCGTAATGCGTAATTATTCGCTCACGGTAGGGAACGGTCTTGACCGTTCCGCCCATCTGCCCACCGCAGGGAACGGTCTTGACCGTTCCGCCCATCTGCCCACCGCAGGGAACGGTCTTGACCGTTCCGCCCATCTGCTCACGGTAGGGAACGGTCTTGACCGTTCCGAAAGCGGAAAGTGAAAATGTTTCGCTCCGACTTTCGTATCTGTCTTTCCGAACCAGTGACCGATGTCACCGGTGTACCCTAAAGGGCAGAACTGGGAATCCGTCTCTTTTAGCAGGCAGAAGGTTAGGGCAATACCGCATAATGCGGCAAGAGCAGATGGCGAGAGAAAATGGGTTTTGATGAAGGCATTTTTTCGCAGGAATACTTTGTGTATTGCAAGAAAAAATGACAAAATCTGAGCACATTTTATCCGTCAGCTGCCGCAGACGTATTGTGCGGTGTTGCCTTAGAATGTTTGCTTGTTCCAGCAAAAGGGGAAACGGATTGCCACAACCAGTGTGCGCACCGGTTGCGCAATGGCAGGGATGGTACTTCAAAGAGCGTTTTCTTAGCTGCAAAAATGTTTTCGAGTTATTATAACAGGAGATTTTTTGTTTTTCAATAGTTTCACGTAAAACATTTCTTGATTTAAGCATCAAACACAAATCAGAAAGTGGTGTTTCACGTGAAACACTATCCCAACAGCATATCGACGTCCTCCGCCGTCAGTCCCGGATGCAGCGCGAAATTAAGTGCCCGGGAAACGAGCCTGGAAAGCCTTCTTACCTGCGCGTCAATATCCCGTGGGGTGATAAACATCGGAGCGCCGTTCTCCGAAGAAAAATACGGTGACGCGTCCATAACGGTGGGCACGCCGAGGGAGAGGACGGGAACGCTCAAAAAATCCCGATCGATCTTCTCCCGGTCGTTGCCGACGCCGGAGCCGGGAGCGATGCCCGTGTCGCTGATCTGGATGCTGCGGCAAAGCCCCTCTGCCTCCCGACAGGCAAGCGCGTCAATGACGATCACAAAGTCAGGCTTTACAAGAGAGCAGAACGAAAAGATCTGTCTTGCGCTCTCCACGCCGGAAGTACCCAAAACACCCGGGCGGCAGAGAGAAACGTCCGACAGAAAAGAGAACTTCTCCGGTTCGGCAGATTTAAGATGGTGCGAAACGATCAGGCTTGACGCGCACAGCGGACCCAAAGCATCCGGTGTAATGTCCGGATTGCCGAGAGCTGCGACGAGAACGGAAAAGCCGCGCGGCGCGGGAGGGAAAAGGCGAGTAAGAAGCTTTGCCAAAAGAGACTCGGCGTTGGCAAAGTCGACGGCATGGGACGGAAGAGCGAGAGTATAATACTTCCCGATATCGCGTCCCAGAAGAGACGCGCCGTGTGCGTTGAGGACTTCCACTTCGGAAACGGTAAAGTCATCCATCTGCGTTTCTCTTGCAATAATCCCCCGTTCCGCCGTGAGCTCTCCTTCCACATCGCCCAAAAGCTCCTTCGCCATATCCGTCCGCCCTGTATTGGACATATAACATCCTCCTGTTCGTTGCTGCGTCTTTCATACCGTAGGGAACGGTCTTGACCGTTCCCCCCCCCCCCGACTGCAAATTCCCGGAACGGTCAAGACCGTTCCCTACATTGAAACATCAGATTGTGGGGCTTCCTGGAAAAATCACAAGATATAGTATTCCCGCATAAAACGAAAAATAATAAACTTTTTTTGAAAAAACTATTGATTTTCCTTGCGTTCTTTGCTATAATACCAAAACGCGGGTTGACAGATATGTTAATTCGACTTTATAGGAGGAGGTAGCGTTTAAGCATGGCCAACATTAAATCTTCTGCTAAGAGAGACGAGAAGTCCAAGGAACTCAGAGCAAAGAACCGCGCTGAGAAGACCGAGCTCAAAACTATGATGAAAAAGTTTGACGCAGCAGTTGCCGAAGGAAACAACGATGCAGCCGTCAGTGCCTATAAAGTTGCTGTCAAGACAGTTGACCGCGCGGCAGGCAAGGGTCTGCTGCACAAGAACAATGCAGCACACAAGAAGTCCGCTATGGCTCAGAAGCTCAACGAGATGGCTTAAAATCTCATATCAAAGGGACGCCCGATGAGGCGTCCCTTTGATATTAATTCAGAATTCATAATGCATAATGCAGAATGCAGAATTAAGGAAAGCCGTGACTTTTGCCGTACAGAATTTAAAAATGTCAGTCAATTGAGAAAAATACAATCTGTCGGCGCAGCCGACTCATCAATTATGCATTCTGCATTATGCATTAATTTCTGCATTCTGCATTTCTAAAGGATTCTTTTTATGAAGCAAAAAGGAAAAAAAGAAAAACATTTTCTCCCTCCTTTGGGGCACCGGATCATCAAGACCGCCGCGGCTGTGTTTATCTGCCTTCTGCTGCACATCCTCAGCGGCTACCGCGGGACGGTCTCCTCGGCGGCGATCTCCGCCATTATCTGTATGCAGCCCTACGCCACCGACAGCCGCACCTATGCCGTCGAGCGTATCATGGGGACGCTGCACGGCTCGCTCTGGGGCTTTGCGTATCTCCTTATCATGCCCGCCGCGCCGCAGGAGAGTCTCCTGATGATGCTCACGGCATACGCGGTGATGGCGCTTTTCGTGATGCTGGCAATGTATGCCGCCGTTCTCATGAAACGCGCAGGCACCGCAGGACTCGTGGCGATCGTGTTCCTCGGGATGGTGATCGAATATCCCTTTTCCGCGACGACTCTGACGGATACTCTTATCACCGTGGCGGATACTTTCGTTGGCGTGCTTGTCGCCATCGGGGTCAACAACAGCCATCTGCCGCGGCGGAAGCGTCCGGAAAAGCTTTTCTTTGTACGGACAATGGATCTTGTCCCCGATCGCTACCGTCAGCTCCCCTCTTCGGTACATATCACGCTCGAACGGCTTTATAACGACGGGGCGAAGATCTGCCTCGTGTCCCGCTGGGCGCCGGCGTTCATCATCTCGCAGATGGGGCTTCTGAACGTCAACACGCCGCTGATCGTCATGGACGGCGCGGCTATGTACGACATTCAGGAGAACAAGTATTTAGAGGTCATCGATATCCCGCATGAAAACGCCGCCCGCCTCAGCGAGATCATTCTGGGCTTCGGTAGCTTCTGCAGCTTTTACACCGTGCGGGAGCGGAGCCTCTGCATCTACCGCAACGGTCCCATCAGTGAGGCGGAACGCGAGGAGTACCGCAAAATGAAGCGCTCGCCCTATCGCAACTATATGGAGGGAAGCTATACCGACGCCGACCGTATCGCTTTCATGCGCGTCATCGACACTCCGGAACGTATTCAGGAGCTGGCTTACCTCATTCAGAGCGTGCTCCCGCCCGGGATGTTCCGCATGGAGCACCGGCAGGAAGCGCAGTTCCCGAATTACAGCGGGCTCTATTTCTACGATCCCCGCGCTAACGTACACAAAATGAAGGAGCACGTATTGAAGCTCATGGAGGAAAAGAGCGGGCAAAAGCTGGAAAGCATGGACATCCTGCCGAAGCATTCCGCCTACTCGCCCGAACACTACGCCATGATCCTGCTCGCTCGGCTCAAGAATGAATACGAGCCGATCAGCCTGAGAATGTGGAATGTGGAATGAGGAATTATGGAGCCGCTTCGCGGCAATTAAATATTTCTAACGGTCTATACCTGTATCTATAAAAAAACCTTGACTGTACAAAAGTCAAGGTTTTTTATATTTGGAAATATATCGAAAAAAATCTGATCCGTCGGCAAAGCCGGCACTTCATACTGAAAACTGATATGAAATGACCGTTGTCAAGAGGCAAAATGCCCGAAACAGAGTCATCGCAAAATTTATATTATTTCGGAAGGCATACTGAAAGAGCCTCGGTATCAGTCTCCGGCATTGGCCACTCTGATATACGTGGATT
>JAZLGK010000055.1:0-9322 GCA_045616265.1 Candidatus Limivicinus sp.
TGACAGTCTTTGCAGTTGTGTTTCTTCGGCAAATATATTGAATTGCATTCCGCCTTACCGCCTTTGTTTTAGTTGGTCTTATTATACCATTTTTCGGCTGATTTTTCTATGCTTGATGTGTATTTTTAGAGGTGCCCTCTAAATAATATTAATCGAAATGATAGAAACAATGAATAGAGAATAAAACTAACATTTTTTATGCAGACAGCATATTTTTTGCAAAACCTGCGACAAAATAAAGTTTCTGAAAAAAACCGTAGTTTTTGCTGCTTTTCAACAAGCAAAGCTCTTGACAAATCAGTATCTTGTGATAAACTTTTTTAAGCAAAATGGCGATGACGAAAAGAGTCGGTGAGACAGCACTTCAGAGAGAAGCCGGGCGGTGAGAGGCTTTGTGCGATTTCCGACAGCCGTTTCCGAGCCTGCCCGGGATGACCGGGACGTTTTGTCCGCGTTAAGGGCAGACTTGAGATGTCGCGCTGTGCGATAATCAGGGTGGTACCGTGAATTGACCTTCGCCCCTGTTTCAGGGGCGGGGTTTATTTTTTTGTCAGGTAATTCTGAAAACCTGACGAAAAAAGTTATGTAAACTAAACACGGTAGGGAACAATCTTGACTGTTCCGCCAGAATGCCGCAAATTTTCGGAATGGTCAAGACCATTCCCTACATTGGCGTGCGGAGTAATGTAGAAAAATTAATTATTGTTTGGAGGATATAATGGAAAAATACGGTCTGAATCAGCTTCGTGAAATGTTCCTGAGCTTTTTTGAGAGCAAGGATCACCTCCGTCTCCCCAGCTTTTCGCTTATACCCCAGAATGACGCATCCCTGCTGCTTATTAACTCCGGCATGGCCCCTATGAAGCCCTATTTCAAGGGCGAGCAGGAACCTCCCCGCCACCGCGTCTGCACCTGCCAGAAGTGCATCCGCACCGGCGATATCGAGAATATCGGCAAGACCGCCCGTCACGGCACCTATTTTGAGATGCTGGGCAACTTCTCCTTCGGCGACTATTTTAAACATGAAGCCATAGCGTGGAGCTGGGAATTTCTGACCTCTCCCAAGTGGGTCGGCATTGATCCCGACCGTCTTTATCCCTCCATCTATGTGGACGATGATGAGGCGTTTGAGATCTGGAACAAAGAGATCGGCATCCCCGCCGAGCGTATCTTCCGCTTCGGCAAGGAGGACAACTTCTGGGAGCACGGTGCCGGTCCCTGCGGCCCCTGCTCGGAAATCTACTTCGACCGCGGCGAACAGTACGGCTGCGGCAAGCCGGACTGCACCGTCGGCTGCGACTGCGACCGCTACATGGAGGTCTGGAACAATGTCTTCTCCCAGTTCGATAACGACGGTCACAACAACTATACTGAGCTAAAGCAGAAAAATATCGACACCGGCATGGGTCTGGAACGTCTGGCTGTCGTCTGCCAGGGGGTCAACTCCCTGTTCGACGTGGACACCGTTATGAATATTACTCATAAGGTCAGCGAGATCACCGGCGCCTACTACGGCAAGACCCAGAAGATGGACGTTTCCCTGCGCGTCATTACCGACCATATCCGCTCAGCCACCTTCATGATCTGCGACGGCGTTCTGCCCTCCAACGAGGGACGCGGCTATGTTCTCCGCCGCCTTCTGAGAAGAGCTGCCCGCCACGGCAAGCTCCTGGGTGTGAACAAGCCTTTCCTTTATAATGTAATTGACACCGTTGTGCATGAGAACGAATGCCAGTATCCTGAGCTGCGCGAAAAGCAGAGCTACATCACCCGCGTCGTTTTGAGCGAGGAAGAAAACTTCGCCAAGACCATCGACGCCGGTATGGAGATATTCAAAGTGCTTCTGGTGGAGCATAAGGAAAAGAACGAGACCGTTTTCTCCGGCGCGGACGCGTTCAAGCTTTACGATACCTACGGCTTTCCCATCGACCTCACCATCGAGATGTGCGAGGATGAGGGTATGAGCGTTGACGAGACCGGCTTTAAAGCACTCATGGAGGAACAGCGCGTCAGAGCAAGAGAGGCGAGAAAGGCTCTGGGCGACCTCGGCTGGGCCGGGATCGACTTCGGCAAGGAGATGCCCGAGACCGTTTTTGAAGGGTATGATAAGGATTCCTGCGAGAGCAAGATCCTTGCCATCGTGGAGGACGGCGAGTTTTCCGGAACACTGGGCGAGGGCAAGGAAGCCATCATCGTTCTGGATAAGACTACTATGTACGCCGAGATGGGCGGACAGGTTGCCGACCACGGCACGATTACCTGCGGCAATGCCGTTTTCATCGTCAACAATGTCCAGAAGAACAAGGGCGGCAAGTATATGCACTACGGCGTGATGAGCTCCGGCGAACTTAAGCTGGGCGACAAGGTCATCGCCTCCATCGACCTCGAACGCCGCCAGGCGATCCGCCGCGCCCACAGTGCGACACACCTTCTGCAGGCGGCTCTCGTCAAGGTGCTGGGCGACCATGTGCATCAGGCCGGTTCTCTGGTGGAGCCCGACCGTCTGCGCTTTGACTTCACCCATTTCTCCGCCCTCACTTCGGAGGAATTGAAGAAGGTCTCTTATCTTCTGGATACCATGACTCTGGACGGCGACGCCATTGAGACCAAGGTAATGCTTATTGATGAAGCAAAGAAGCTGGGTGCAACGGCTCTGTTCGGAGAAAAATACGGCGCGGTCGTCCGCGTTGTGAAGATGGGCGACAAGTCGATCGAATTCTGCGGCGGCACACATCTTGACAATACCGCCAAGACCGGCAGGATCACCATACTCTCCGAGGGTTCCGTCGCTTCCGGCGTGCGCCGTATCGAGGCCTGTACGGGTCTGGAATCCGTCCGGCACTACGACCGGATCAACGCGATCATGGAGGAAGCCGCCGGGATGCTCAAGACCAGACCGGACGAGCTTCTCTCCAAGCTGGAAGCCAATCTTGAAGAGACGCACGACCTTCGCAAGTCCCTCAGCAAGGCGAAGGAAACGCTCGTCTCCGGCAAAGCAGACAATGTTATGCTCAACTCCAAGGTGGTAAAGGGGCTGAGAGTCCTCACCTTTACCGACAGCTCCATGACGATCGACGATCTGCGCCAGATGGGCGACAAGATGCGCGATAAGTATGAAAACGTGGTTGCAGTTCTCTCTACGGTGGACGGTGAGAAGGGCACCATCCTTGCCGTCTGTGGAAAGCTTGCCGTTCAGAAGGGCATAAAGGCAGGCGCGCTTGTAAAATATGTCTGCTCTCAGTGCGGCGGCAGCGGCGGCGGGAAGCCCGAATCCGCCATGGGCGGCTGCAAGGATATTCTGAAGCTCGACAATGCGCTTGCCACAGTCGATGAATATGTTTTTGAAAACGCAAAGGATTAAACAATAAAGGAGAAGAATTATGGCTGACTGCATTTTCTGTATGATCATCAACGGTGATATTCCCAGCACCAAGGTCTATGAGGATGAATATGTTTACGCTTTCCGGGATATCAATCCTCAGGCTCCCGTGCATGTGCTTGTTGTCCCCAAGGTGCATATCGCCTGCACAGCGGACATTGATGAGACAAACTCCGTCTATGTTGCCAAGGCTTACGAGGCCATTGCGAAGATCGCCAAGTCCGAAGGACTCGACAGCGGCTACCGCGTCATCTGCAACTGCGGTGACGACGCCGGACAAACGGTCAAGCACCTTCATTTCCACATCCTCGGCGGTGTGAAAATGACCGAAAAGATGGTATAATACAACCAATTCAATGCCGCAGGTGGTTTTCCTGCGGCATTGACGGTATAATGAGAAAAAGAGAGGAGGAACGAAAATGCGGATCCTTGCAATTTTTTCACTGTCGCTGTCGGCGGCGGTATTTGCGGCGAACTATCTGCTTCCCGCTTCAGCGCTTCTCCCTCTGGCACTGTGCTTCCTTCTTTCCGGTGCGCTGCTGCTTCTTTTCCGGCGCAAATGGTTAAGAGGGATCGAGCTTGTTCTGTTCGGTCTTGCAGTCGGGTTGAGTGTTTTCCTGATAAAATACAAAACCGTGACCGTTCCGTGTCACAAACTCGACGGGCAGAGCCTGACCTTTCGCGCCTGTCTTCTGGACTATCCCGATGTTTATGAGGACTATTGCCGTGCGGAAGTAAAAGTATCCGACGAAAACCTGCCTGCCGTTAACGCGCTGCTGTATGTAAACGACCTGTCTTTAAAAGATGTCGGACCGGGACAGATACTCGAGATCAGCGGAAAGCTTCGCACGGCGGATCGGCGTTACGGCAAGGAGTATGACCGTTATAACGCCAAGAATATTTTTCTCACGGTCAATGCCGGAAGCGCCGTCAGCACCGGCGAGACAAAGCTGAGCGTTCCGGCTTTATCATCCGGGATACGCAGAACTCTGGGAGAACAGGCGGACAGGTTTTATAAGCCCCGGGAGGCGGCTTTCATGAAGGCTCTGCTCTTAGGAGACAAATCGGCACTCTATGAGGAAACGGAGCTTTATAACGCTTTGAGTGATGCGGGCATTATGCACGTCGCGGCGGTTTCCGGGATGCATATAGCCTTTCTGGTAAGTCTGCTGGGCTTTGCTTTCGGTAGGGGAAAAGTCGGCGTGACTGTTTCTGTAATTATTATCTGGGCTTTCGTCTTTATTACCGGCGCGTCCCCTTCGGCGGTGAGAGCTGGCTTTATGCAGTCGCTTCTGCTGTTGGCTCCGGTCTTCCGAAGAGAAAACGATCCTTTGACTTCTCTCTCCACTGTGCTGGCGCTGGTGCTTATCGAGAATCCCTATGCTGCGGCCAGTCTCAGCTTACAGCTCTCCTTCGGTGCGATGGCGGGGATAATGTGCTTTTCGGGAAAAATATACAGAGCTCTGAGCTCCGGGCTTAACGACTGCGTTAAGAAAATATTGAATTATCCTATCGCCGTTATCTCAAGCTCTCTGGCAGTCATGGTCTTTACTTTGCCGTTGACGGTCCTTTATTTCGGCTGTGTGCCGGTGCTTGCTCCGATCGTCAATGTGCTGACCATGTGGGCGGTGAGCTTTTGCTTCTGTGCGGGCTTTGCGGGGCTGCTGCTCTCTTTTGTTATCCCACCGATGGGCGTTGTGTTTGTATGGGCAGCTTCTGCCGCAGAAAAGGTTATCTTTGCTGTTGTGCTCGCACTCACAAAGCTTCCGTTTTCAACGGTGTATCTTACGGATAAGGCGATGACCGTCTGGCTGCTCGCCTCCCTTGCTGTCGTTTTAGTATTTCTCCTTTCCAAGCTTTCCGGCAAAGCAAAGCTGATCGCCTCTGTTGTTTCGGTTCTGCTTCTGCTGTTCACGGCGAATGCGGCAGCGGCACTGTCCTATTCTATGGATAAATGCTGCTTTTCGGTGATGGATGTCGGACAGGGACAGAGCATAGCGATCATGTCGGGTGACGATACCATTGTGATCGACTGCGGAGGAGGGGCAAAGGACAGAGGCGCAGGACAGATAGCCTCCGCGGTTCTTCTGAGCCGGGGCAGACGGAAGATCAGCGCGCTCGTGCTGACACATCTTCACAGCGACCATGTGAACGGTGTGACGGATCTGATGGAAAAGACAAAAGTTGAAAAGGCCATTTTACCGGAAAATGTCGATGATGACGAGAAATTTCTGACGGAGATCACAGAAAGTGCAAAACGGCACGGAAGCGAAATTGTGCTGATCGACAGCGACAGGGAAATGAGCTTCGGCAATATAGGACTTACACTGTTTGCACCGGGCGAAAAGGGCGGAGCCAATGAAAGATGCCTGATGTGCCGCGTCGGGGCTTTTGATAAAGATATGCTGATTACCGCCGATGCACCCATTTCCGCCGAAAAGGAGCTTGTCGAACGTGCGGAGCTGAAAGGAATAGAATACATGATCGCCGGACACCACGGCTCACGCACTTCAAGCGGCGGAGAGCTTCTGAAAGCGGTGAGCGGTAAAACGGCGATCATCAGTGTGGGCTATAATACTTACGGTCATCCTTCGGAGGAAACTCTTGCGCGTCTGACGGCATACGGATATAATATCCTTCGAACCGATCTCAACGGCACGGTTGAAATACGTGTGAGGTAAAAGCATATGGCAAAGAAAAAACCGACCGAGAATAAAGCGGATTACAGCGCTGAAGTCAAAAAACTTAAAAGTGAGGGGCCGAAGAACCTGTATCTTCTCCGCGGGGAGGAGGATTATCTGCGTGAGCAGTTTCTGAGCGTCCTGAAAAGCGTCTGTCTTCCGGACGGGGAAGACGATTTCAGCTATAAGCGTTTTGATGAGGAGGAGCTTGCCTATCCAAAGTTCGAAGAGGCGATCGATTCTCTTCCGTTTATGACCGAGCGCACCTTTATTGAGGTGCGAAACGCGGATATCAACAAGCTCAAAGACGGGGAACAGTTCCTGAAGCTTTTGAGAGATATCCCGGATTACTGCACGGTTGTATTCATTCTTGATGCGGATTATGAGCTTGACAGACGCCTGAAATTCACAAAGGGGATTTTGGAGCTCGCCTGTGATCTGTGCTTTTCCGTGCAGTCGAAAAGCCTTCTGTACAACTGGATCAGCCGCCGCTTTGCCGCCGCCGGAAAGCGGATCGAATTTGAAGCAGTGGAGCGGCTTATCTTTGTCAGCGGCTCCCTGATGAACCAGCTCATTCCGGAGATCGAAAAAATCGCCGCCTATACAAAGGGAGATTGCGTGAAGTGCGCCGAGGTCGATGCTGTGGCGCACCATATCCCGGAGGCGGATGTGTTTGAAATGATCGGACATATTGCAAAGCAGGAATACAACGTGGCAGCCGGAATGCTCGCGGAGCTGATCTCCGGAAATGAAAACAGTGAGCCGATCATGATCCTTGCCCTTATAGGAGCGCAGATGCGCAAGCTCTACGCCGCGAAGCTTGCACTGGAAGAGGGCTTGGGAATAAAATATGTTATGTCAACCTGTAATATGCGCTTTGAGACCTTTGCGAGACAGCTTGTGGATCAGTCGAGAGCTTTTTCCTTTGCACAGCTTAAACGGGCCGTTGAGCTCTGTGCCGAGGCGGACTACAAAATGAAAAGCAGCTCCGAGGATGATGTGGAGCTGCTGAAGGAGACATTTATGCGCATTGCGGCGGGGGAGAGCGATGGAGAAGATCAATGAGGTCATCGTGGTCGAGGGGCGGTACGATAAAAACGCTCTGAGCCAGGTGGTGGACGCCGTCATCATAGAGACCGGCGGCTTCGGGATATTCAACGATACTCAGAAACAGAAGCTCCTTCGGAAAATGGCGGAGGAGAGGGGACTCATCGTGCTGACGGACTCCGACGGCGCGGGCTTTGTGATCCGGAATTTCATCAAGGGCTGTACCGACCCGAAAAATGTCAAGCACGCCTATATTCCCGACATAGCGGGCAAGGAAAGACGGAAAAAAACCGGCTCGAAGGAGGGAACCCTCGGCGTGGAGGGAATGCGCCCGGAGGTACTTCTGAAAGCCCTTCGGCAGGCCGGGGCAAGCTTTTTTGAAAACGCAGAGGGGAAAGAGAAGATCACAAAGACCGATTTTTTCAAACTGGGTCTGAGCGGGGGAGCGAACAGCAGTAAAAAACGCGCCGAGCTGATAAAAAAACTTGACCTGCCCGCAAAGCTTTCGGCAGATGCGCTGCTGGATATCCTCAACGCCATTATGACGAAAGAAGATTTCTATCTGCTGGTTGAAACATCCTCGATCAATACGGAGGAAAAAACGGAAAGCAGCAAAACGGACTGAGCGGTCTCGTTGAGCGCGGCGGCGAGCTTCAGCGCACAGTGAAAATCGGGATAGAGCTCGGCATTAGCGAGAACTACAACGCAGCCGATCAGCAGGATCGCACATAGCTTTATTCCGTTTATAAATATGTACCATGCAGCAGGGCACATACGCAGCATCCGGAAAAGAATCTTTTTCACGATATCAACACCACCGGGGATATTGTACGGGAAGCGTACACAAAAAATCAAGCAGTAAATTCTGGAATATAAATTTCACATAATGTTGGAAACATATTTTTGTTTACATAAAATTATTAACATAATATAGAGCAAGCGATCTGATTAACATAAAATAATTTACATAATTATTATAATGTCTGAAAACCCGTTTTTGATTGACAATAGAGTGAAGCTATGGTAAACTCGAAACAGATTTTGGAAACAACGGGTGAGGGGATTTTCCTCTTGCCCTGTTATACTATTTATGACAGAAAAGGAGAAGAAAATGATCAATTTCGGACTTTTAACAGCCATTTTAGACGGCTGGAGCTTTGAGGAAGCCGTGGATACCGCGGCGGAGATGGGGTTTCACTGCCTTGAGGTCGCCTGCTGGCCCGCCGGGAAGGCAGAGCGCCGTTACGCCGGGGTTTCCCATATCGACTGCGAGCGTGTCTGCGGGGATGACGAATACGCGAAGTACGTCAATGACTATGTTCATTCCAAAGGTATGACGATCTCCTCCCTTGCATTCTATCCCAACACCATGGATCCTGACCTCAATAAGCGCACGGCAGCCATCGAGCATCTCAAGGCCGTGATCCGCGCCTCCGGAAAGCTCGGCGTCGGCATGGTCACCACCTTCATCGGGCGCGACCAGCATAAGACAGCGGAAGAAAATATCGAGCTTTTCAAGGAAATCTGGCCGGGCCTTATTAAACTGGCAGAGGAAAACAACGTAAAGGTCGCCATAGAAAACTGCCCCATGCTTTTCGGCAAAGACCAGTGGCCCGGCGGACAGAATCTGATGTGCACTCCCGCCATCTATCGGAAGCTTTTCGAGATCATTCCTTCCCCCAATTTTGGTCTGAACTTCGACCCCAGCCACTATGTATGGCAGCAGATGGACTACATCAAAACCGTCTATGAGTTCAAAGACCGTATTTTCCACATCCATTTCAAGGACATCAAGCTCTATCCTGAAAAGCTCGCCGAGGTCGGCGTACTGGCGTATCCTCTGGAGTACATGTCCCCGAAGATCCCGGGACTCGGCGATGTGAACTGGAGCGCCTTTGTCTCCGCCCTCAACGACATCCGCTATAACGGCGACGCCGTCATCGAGGTCGAGGATAAGGCTTTCGAGAGCTGCCGCGAGGATATTCTCAAATCCATCCGGCTCTCCAAACGCTATCTGGATAATTTCATTATGTAATACTATTAACTGATTAAAAATAGACATTTTTAATCAGTTCTTTTGAAGCATTCAAGAGCCGCGCAAAGCGCGGTTTAAGTGAGAGCCCAAATCTTTGATTTGGTTGCTCGAACTTATGCATAGTAAATGCTTCAAAAGGCGTCTCATACGAAAACTACGCCGCTGAGTGTGCGCCCGCAG
>JAZLGK010000056.1:0-17376 GCA_045616265.1 Candidatus Limivicinus sp.
TGATGAGACCTTGAAGCGGATGCACCGGCGCTATACCACCGAGCGCTTTTTGGAGTCCTGCGCCCTCCTGCGCAAACACTTTGACCGCCCCTCCATTACAACGGACATGATCGGCGGTTTCCCCGGCGAAACGGAAGAGGAGTTCTCCGCCACGCTGGACATGATTCAAAAGGCTGATTTCTCCGCCATGCACATTTTCCCCTACTCCCGCCGTCCGGGAACACCGGCAGACAAAATGCCGGGTCAATGCACCCGCGCCGTCAAGGAAAAACGCGCTCACGAGGCGCAGAAGGTCGGTGAGGAGATGCACAGAGAGTTTTTGGAAGCGTCGGTGGGACAGGTTTTGCCCGTGCTTTTTGAAACGAGCGAGGACGGAACTTTCACCGGGCACAGCGATACCTATGTGCTGGTAAAAGTCAGGGGTGAAAATCTGCGCGGAAAAACGCTCAACGTCAGAATTACCGGCGTTGAGGGAAACGAACTGATTGGAGAATTAGAATGAACGACAGAGTATATAACTTTTCCGCCGGCCCATCTGTTATGCCGGAGAGCGTACTGGAAAGAGCCGGGAAGGAGATATTGAATTATAACGGCAGCGGGATGTCCGTCATGGAGATGAGCCACCGCAGCAAGGTGTTTCAGGAGATTTTCGACAGCACCAAGGCAAAGCTCAGATCCGCGCTGAACGTCCCCGACACCCATGAGATCCTGTTTTTACAGGGTGGAGCAACCTTGCAGTTTGCGCAGATACCGATGAATCTTCTCTGCGGCGGCAGCGCTGATTATGCCATAACCGGCAACTTTTCCGGCAAGGCGGCAAAAGAGGCAAAAAAATACGGCACTGTCAACGTGATATACGACAGCGCCGCAGCAGGTCACGACCGCGTTCCTACACAGAGCGAGCTTAAATTCACCGAGGGGAGCAAGTATTTCTATTATTGCGCCAACAACACCATTTACGGCACGGAATGGCAGTATACGCCCGAGTGCTCCGCACCCATAGTCTGCGATATGTCCTCCGATATCCTCTCAAGACCCGTGAATATTTCAAAATACGGCATCATCTACGCCGGGGCGCAGAAGAATATGGCTCCTGCCGGTTTAACCGTTGTTATCATTGACAAGTCTCTTGCCGGTCATGAGATGGACATCACCCCGGAGATCATGAGCTACAAGACTCTTATCGAAAAAGACTCCATGCTCAATACACCTCCCTGCTGGTGCATTTATATGCTCGGGCTGACGCTCGACTGGATCGAGGCAAACGGCGGAGTCGAAGGTATGGCACAGCTCCGCACGGCGCGATCTGAAATCATATACAATGTGCTCGACAACAGCAGCCTTTTCATCTCCCACGCTCAGAAAGAATCACGCAGTGAGATGAACGTCACCTTCCGCACCGCGAGTGATGCGCTGGATGCGAAGTTTATAAAGGGCGCCGCCGAGCGCGGTCTTGTGAATGTTAAAGGGCACAAGCTTGTCGGCGGCATGAGAGCTTCCCTGTATAATGCCATGCCCATCGAGGGCGCACAAAAGCTTGCAGAATATATGAGAGAATTTGAGGTACGGCATGTTTAAGATAAAGACAATGAACGCAATTTCCCCTTTCGGCATTGATAGACTTGAAAAGTACGGCTGTGAGGTCGGCACGAATGTTGAAAACCCGGACGGACTGCTGATCCGCTCGGCAAGCCTCCACGAATACGGCTTCAACGATAATCTTCTGGCTATTGCAAGAGCCGGTTCGGGCTTCAACAATATCCCCGTTGAAGATTGCGCCGAAAAGGGCATAGTCGTTTTCAACACACCCGGCGCGAACGCACAGGCCGTCAAGGAACAGGAGATCTGCTCGATGGTCATGGCGTCCAGAGATGTGATCGGCTCTGTCGAGTGGGTCAGATCGATCGCTGACAGGGGCGCGGAAATACCCGTGCTGGTGGAAAAAGGCAAGTCCAACTTTGCCGGTCCCGAGCTTCTGGGCAAAACTCTCGGCGTGATCGGTCTCGGCGCGATCGGTGCGCTGGTGGCAAATATCGCGCTGGAATTCGGCATGACGGTCTATGGCTACGACCCCTATATGTCCGTTGAGGCGGCGTGGCAGCTCTCCCGCGAGGTAAAGCGCTGCAATGACATTACGGATATTTTCACTCTCAGCGATTTTATCAGTATCAATGTTCCCTACACCGAGAGCACCCATCATCTGCTGAACGAAAAAGCCTTTTCCATGATGAAAACCGGCGTGCGTATAATAAATGAATCCCGCGCCGAGGTCGTGGACGATATAGCCATCACCGCCGCTCTCGACTGCGGCAGGGTCGGCAAATACGTCACTGACTTCCCCAATGAGGTGATTCTCAAGGCTCCGAACGTGATCGCCATGCCGCACTTAGGAGCCTGCACACCGGAGAGTGAAGACCGCTGCGCCGAAATGGCGGCGGACGAGCTGTATGATTATCTCTTAAACGGCAACATCCGCAACTCCGTAAATCTCCCCAACGCATCGTTAAGCCGCATGGGTGTGTGCCGCCTGTGTGTTCTGCACCGCAATGTGCCGCGTATGCTGACAAAAATTCTTGAGTTCATCGGCGACAGGAACATCAATGTCGAGCACATGATCAACAAGCCGCGCGGGGAATACGCCTACACCATCGTTGACCTTGGCACAAGCATTGACAGTGACGTGGCAGATGCCATAAGAAATATGAACAATGTTCTGAGGGTAAGAGTCATATGAACGATAAAATAAGCAGCGTTTCCGGCAGGCTTTATTATGAGGACAGCCATATTCACGAGTTTGAGGCTGTTGTCACCGGAATCACCGAGACGAAAAACGGTCTTGCCGTCACACTTGACAGAACCGCTTTCTTTCCCGAGGGCGGCGGTCAGAGCGCTGACACGGGGCATATCGGGGATGTATGCGTTACGGACGTGAGAGAGCGTGAGGGAGAAATACTCCATTTTGTCGATGCGCCGCTGAACGTGGGCGAAAAATACAAATGCTCCCTTGACTGGGAGCAGAGATACCGCCGTATGCAGAACCACAGCGGCGAGCATATAGTTTCCGGTATATCGCATAAGCTGCACGGTGTTGAAAACGTCGGCTTCCACATGGGGGCGGACGGCATGACCATTGACTTTGACAGGGAGCTCACATGGGACGAGCTTATGGAAATAGAGCGCAGGGCAAACGAGGCGGTTCGCGCCGATCTGCCGGTTTCCGCCCGCTTTCCGGACAGCACAGAGCTTGAAACAATGGAATACCGCAGCAAGCTGGAGCTTACGCATGATGTGCGTATCGTGGAGATCCCCGGCATTGACCGCTGTGCCTGCTGTGCGCCCCATGTGTACCGTACGGGCGAGGTAGGATTTATCAAAATCCTTGATTTTATGCGTCACAGAGGCGGCATACGCGTATCGCTCGTGTGCGGCATGGATGCTCTCGACACGGTGAGAACCATGCAGGAAAACGTCACCGCCGTTTCTCAGCTTTTAAGCGCAAAGCGCCACGAGTGCGGCAAAGCCGTTGAGCGCGTGCTGTCCGACGCGGCAAAGCAGAAGGAGCGTATTTCCGCACTCAGCATGGAGCTTGCACGCATGAAAGCCGACAGCATTGAGAAAGCCGACGGGAATATCTGCATTTTTGACAGTGTGCTCGATGATACGGCTCTCAGAGAGCTCGTAAACCTTCTCATGGAAAAGTGCGGCGGCGTGGCGGCGGCATTTTCCGGCAGCGACGAAAAGGACTATAACTACATTATCGGCAGTAAAAATATCGACCTTCGGGTAAATTCCAAGGCAATAAACGCCGGTATCGGCGGCAGAGGCGGCGGAAGACCGGAAATGATCCAGGGCAGCGCAAAATTCAGCCGTGAGAGCATTGAGGAATTTTTCAAAACGTTTATTCCCTGAATATCACCGGATCACCGTTAATACACACTTGACTTTTTGCGGTATTTTGCATATACTGAGCATAGAAAAGGCGCTGCCGGTAAACGGTTTCAGCCCTATGTTACGAGATTAGTTTTTGCACTAAGAACTCGTCACTTGGCGGAGTGGCGGGTTCTTCCTTTTATCTGAATCGTTATCGTGAATCCTGAGATATGAAACGTCAGAGTAACAGGCATATCCTCACCTCCTTTGCGGAGATGTGGCTGAAGCCGCCTACCGAATATGGCAACGCCCGGCTTCGATGGAAGCCAAGTTTATTTTACAATTGATTTATCATTATGTCAACCAAAATCCACATTTTTACTATCCTTTTTATTAAACAGAGCTACAGGAGGAAACACCATGCCTTGTCCCGTGAAAATTGACAGATTAAAATGCATCGGCTGCGGTCAGTGCGCCGGGGAATGTATTCTCGGTACAATTCAGCTAAGTGACGGCAAAGCCGAGGTATGCAAAAAATACTGCATGAAGTGCGGCCACTGCTTTTCGGTATGTCCTGTGGGAGCGATAAGCATGGACGGCTATGACTGCCCGGAGGAAAAGGCAGACATTTCCTGTATTGCTCCGGAGAATATGCTCAGATTCATGAAAAGCCGCAGGAGCATCCGACACTTTACAGATGAAAAGGTCAGCGATGCGGATATCGGTATGATAATCGATGCTGGGCGCTATTCACCCACCGCAAAGAATATGCAGGATCTCCACTTCACGGTTCTTGAGAGAACTCTGCCGGAAATCGAAAAAGAGGCGGTCGGGGATATAAAAGCCTTCTTTGCCTCATCCGCAAACGAATTTGACAGGCATATCACTGTGGATGACCATTTCTTTTTCTTCGGCGCACCGCTTGTCATTATCGTTTCCGCAACAAGAGGCGATAACGCGGGCCTTGCCGCAGCGTACATGGAGCTTATGGCGGAAAGCCTCGGTCTCGGCGTGCTCTACTGCGGCTACTTCACCTCTACCGCACTGAGAAACGAAAAGATTTTCAAATCGCTTGAATTGCCCGAGGGCTGCAAGCCGTACTACACCCTCGTGATCGGTCATCCGGATGTAGAATTTGAACGCATTCCGCCGAGAAATCTGCCGTCGGTCGTGAAGAAATGATGCTTCTGATACTGTTTTTCATAATTATAATAACAGCATCCCAACATTTTTCGTGTTGGGATGCCGCATTTTATGCTGTTTTCGGAGGCTTGCTGACGATGAAATCCTTTGCGTTTCGGAGCAAGATCCATGTGTTGCTATGGATGACGCCTTCGCGGAACTCCTTGCGGTAATACCGTTCGATCATCTGCCCGATCCGTATGGCGGCGGTGTCCTTGTTGCGAATGCGGACACTGTCTCTGGCGGTACCGTCCGCGCTGGCGACGGTGACTACACACTCCTCTCCTTCGGGACAGGTGACGTCCACCAGACCGTTTTCTATCTTTGCACGGCACTCACTGCCGCCGGAGCAGGAAACCTTCAGATCAAGCTGTGCGTAGCTGTCTCCGCGGATATAGAGTCGGAAATACTCGTGACCGCTGTCATTTATATAGTAATCGTAGATAAAATCTCCGCCCTCGGTCATGAGCTTGACGAATTTATAATCTTTGGTGAACTGTTTGTTGAACGCTTCGACCTCTGCAAGTCCCGCTCTCTCGCCCTCACTCTCCACGATCGTCACGGAAATGCTGGTAAGGCTTCTCTCACCAAACTCAAACTCTGCGGCGGAACCGTTTTTCGGCAGAGCGCCGGTGTGGATCTCTGTTCCCCGGTCGAGGGTAATGATCGCGTCGAGTATATTATCCTCCAGAGAAGGATTGTCGTAGAGCTTCACGCGGGAGACGGGAATCGGGTCGGTAAAGTGTAAAGTGACGGTTTTTTCCGGGTCGTTTTTTGCCGGTATCCACACATTCTGCGACGGTTCAAAGCTCACATTCGGGTTCTTGCGGTCCACCAGCATGAAATCGTTTATCGCGCTCGGGTCGCCGGAGGTGGCGTCAACGTCGGTGTAATAACAAAGGGAGCTTGTATCTCTCTGCCAGAAGACCTTGTCGCCGTTTATAATGCCGTCCGCCATTTTTCTTGTCTCGGTGGAGGTGTAGCAGGCAAGCGTTTTATAGATTTCGCTGGAAAACATGGAGCGGGACAGCGTTCCGGCCTTTACCGGGAAACGGATCCTGTCGCCCCAGAGGAAAACGTTGCTCTCCTGCATATAATCCTCCGTGCCGGGATTATAAGTGGAGCCGATATTGTCGGCGTAAAAATCCTGTTTACCGTAGTAGGAGGTCGAATAGGCAAAGCCCTTGAAGACGTCGGGACGGTAATCGCGGTAGTTTTTAAATAACTCTCCCATCGCCCGGTCAAAGAGCAGGGAAAGAAGTCTGTGGTCGGCGTGTTCGTCGTAGTCACTGCAGAAGATGACATTGGGGCGGTATTCGTTGATAACACCTTTTATGTCCTCGTACATATTGGCCACGGTATAATCTTTCCCCTCGTGATAGGCGGGGTGGGTGGGGGTGCCGTAGGTCTGCGTTCTTCCGGCGCGGGAAGTGACGACCTGGTTTTCATCGAGGAAGTAAATCTCCGTACCGTCCTCGAAAAGGCTGTCGCCGTAGCCGAGGAAAATGAGGTTCTTTTCGGGAATACCGACCTTTCCCATACCCTCAATGGCTTCGGCAAACCGACGCTCGGCGGGGACGGACATATCGCCGTTCGTGAGGTAAACGATATAAACTTCACTGTTATATTTGACGTACTGCTCCAGCACACCGCCCAGCAGATTTATTTCATCATCCTGATGCGGTACAAGCACCATGACGCGCCTTCCCTGATAAAGCCCCATTTTGCCGTTGTCCTCGTCGGCATAAACGCCGTGCTTGTAAAGCCCGTACCACAGCATTCCTCCGGCGATCGCAGCGGTCAGCATGAGAACAAAGAGGGTATACGCTCCGCGTCTAGCGATTTTCGGGTTGATCCTGCTGAAAAAGAACATACCGACAAATGCCGCCGCAAAAACCGTTATGGCCAGAATGGGGGGCATATTGGAATTGCTGCGGGTAAGCGCCATGTCTCCGATAAAAAAAAGCTCCGCAGCAAAGATCAGCGACGCGAAGAAGCCGGAAAAAATATGCTTCTTTTTTTTATTTTCCATTGCGTCCTCCGTTTCCCGTCAGCAGAGCGAGTTTACTGCTGTTGGCACTTTCGTCCATACAGGTGACCGTTCCGGCTCTGACTCCGAGCCTTGCCGTCTCTTCCAGAGAGAATCCTTTTGTATCCGCCCAGACGATCGCCGCCATAGCCGCGTCGCCCGCGCCGGTGGTGTTGACGATCTTACAGCGATCACAGGGAATTCTTATGATTTCGCTGTTGTCCGCGGCAAGCGCACCTTCCGCACCGAGACTTAAAAAGACTTTCTTTACTCCCATATCCAGCAATACCTTTGCGCAGTCCTCCGGCCATATTTTGCCGGTGAGAGTCTGCGCCTCGATAAGATTGGGCTTGACGGCGGTGAGGAAAGACAGAATATTCTTAATGCGAGGCGCTTTCGCAGTGGAAACGGTATCGGCATACATCGGAACGGTGATATGCTTTGCCGCGTATTCAAGCGTCTCCGCTTCCAGATTTGCATCAAATACCGCACAGGCGTAGGTGTTTATTCTGTCTATATACTGTGCCAGAAATTCGCTCGTTATGCGCTTTGTGATGTCCATATCCGCCACGGCTAACTGCATATCGCCCTGCTCGTCGGTGATGTAGAGATAGGTCGAGCTTCTTGCATCATTGAAAACCGGACTCATCTCCATGCCGATGCCGAGATTTTTACAGCTTTCCAGAAGCTCCGCGCCGTAAATATCCCCACCGACGGCGGCGATCAGCTCCGCCTCCATCCCCAAAAGGCGCAGATCGTGCGCGATATTTCTCCCCACACCGCCGGGACAGGCGGAGATGATGCCGGGGTTCGAGTCGCGCTTCACGGTGCGTTTATACGGTTTTCCGCATATATCCATATTCACGCCGCCGAGAATGACGGCGGCGTGATTTGTTTTTCTTATAAATTCCATATGTTCTGAGCGTATTCTCTGATTGCTCTGTCGGCGGCAAATACGCCGCTCTGAGCGGTGTTCATGATGGCGAGGCGGCCAAGCTCACCGTTATCACGGATGCGCTCATAGAGCCTGCGCTGGCAGTCCGCATAGGCGCGGTAGTCGGCAACGAGCATATAGGGATCGCCGCCCCAGATGAGGCCGGAAACGAGGTCGGAATAGCTCTTGCCGTCCCGGAAGCCCTGCGAAAACCGGTCGAAAATGCGTTTGATCTCCGCGTCGCTGTTGGCAGCGGCGGCGGGGTCGTAGCCGTTTGCGCGAAGAGAGGCGATCTCATCGGTGTGCAGGCCGAACAGGAACATATTTTCGTCGCCGAGGCGTTCGTACATTTCGACGTTAGCGCCGTCCAGCGTGCCGATGGTAACGGCGCCGTTCATCATAAGCTTCATACAGCCGGTACCGGAGGCTTCCTTGCCGGCCGTGGAGATCTGCTCGGAAACCTGCGCGGCGGGAACGATGGCTTCGGCGGCAGAGACACGGTAGTTCTCCACAAAATAGACCTGCAGCTTATCCCTGCACACGGGGTCGTTGTTAATATCATCCGCCATGCTGAGAAGAAGCTCAATAATGCGCTTGGCGGTCTTATATCCGGCGGCGGCTTTCGCGCCGAACACAAAGGTGCGGGGGACAAAGTCCCGGTTGGGGTCATCGTGGAGCTGCATCTGCAGAGAAGCGATGCTCATGGCGCACAGAAGCTGACGTTTGTATTCATGCAGACGCTTGACCTGAACGTCCATTATCGCATCGGTATTGAGCGTGAAATTATCGTTTCTGCGTGCAAATCCGGCAAAACGGAGCTTGTTGTCGTGCTTGATGGAGAGCATACGGTTCCTGGCGTAGTCATTATCGGCAAAGCGGACCAGCTCCTCCATTTTCTCAGGCTGAAGAAGGTAGCTGTCATCGCCCAGAAGCTCACACACAAGAGCGTGCAGACCCGGGTTGATCTGTGCGAGCCACCGGCGGTGGTCGATACCGTTGGTGACGTATGTAAAGCGCTCGGCACGGATCTCGCAGACGTCCCGGAAAATATCGTTTTTCAGAATATCGCCGTGGAGTCTCGAAACGCCGTTGACGCGGTAGCAGGCAGCCAGACACATATTGGCCATGTAGACCTGCCCGTCGCGGATGATGAGGTTGCGTCCGCTCTTCTCGCCCGGACCGAAATGCATGACAAGATACTCGCACCAACGGCGGTTGATCTCACACATGATCTCCCAGACGCGGGGCAGAAGCTGCTGTACAAGAGACTGCGGCCAGCGCTCCAGAGCCTCGCTCATGACAGTATGGTTGGTGTAGGCAACGCTCTTGCGGACGATACCCCATGCCTCATCCCAGCCGAGACCGTGCTCATCCATGAACAGTCTCATCAGCTCGGGAATGATGAGCGTGGGATGGGTATCGTTGATCTGAATGACGTGATGCTCCGCAAAGTTGCGCACATCGCCCCATTTTTTGATGTGCTTGCGGACAATATCCTGTGCGGAGGCGGAGACGAAGAAATACTGCTGTTTCAGTCTCAGCTCCTTACCCTCGATGTGCTCATCAGCGGGATAGAGCACCTTCGTGATGACCTCTGCCATGGTACGCTGCTCCATACTCTTGACATAAGCGCCTTCGGAGAAGAGAAACATATCCAGAGAGTTGGGACTCTTCGCGTCCCAGAGACGGAGGGTGTTGATCTCTTTGCCGCCGTAGCCCGCGATCAGCATATCACGCGGCAGAGCGGTAACGGAGGTGTAGCCGGTATGCTCGGCGGTATAATGACCGTAATTGTCCCAGTGCGGGGAGATCTGTCCGCCGAAGCGCACCTCGACCTCGTCCTCATGGCGGGGAATAAGCCAGCTTTCGGCGGCACTGCGCCAGTTGTCGGCAACCTCGGTCTGTCGGCCGTCGGCAAATTTCTGCTTGAAAATACCCAGCTCGTAGCAGATCGAATATCCGGTCGCTTCCATACCGAGCGTCGCCATGCTGTCCATATAGCAGGCGGCGAGTCTCCCGAGACCGCCGTTGCCGAGTCCCGCGTCCGGCTCTTCCTCAAAGATATCGGCGGCACTGCGCCCCATATCCTCCAAAGCGCCCTTGACGGCGTCGAGAATGCCGAGATTGTAGGCGTTCTTCATAAGACTGCGCCCCATGAGGAACTCCATGGACATATAGTGAACTTCCTTGTTGGCGTGGGTGGGATTCTCCGCCGCAAGGAACCGGCTCATGATTTCGCGTATAACAATGGCCGTAGCCTGAAAGATCTGTTCATCGGTTGCAGCGGTACCGGCAACGGAAAAAGCCGCGCACAGTTTATCCTCTATGGCGCTGCGAACTTCATCGCGTGAGATCTGACCGAGCATTGAACTACCTCCATAAACGGGATTTAAAAAAGCGGAGACGAGAAGCCATCTCATCTCCGCAATCTCATATTATTATTATATCTACACATTTTCTCTCCGTCAAGAGAGAAGTGCGGCATCCGAAAAATTTGTCATATCCCGACAATCGACATGCCATTCTGCTTTATCAGTGCTGGCTGTCCTTGGTGAAGAAGTCAATAGCGACTGCGAAAAGAAGGACAAGACCTTTGGCCAGGTATTTCTCGAAGGAGCCCATAGAGAGAATGGACATACCGTTTTCGAGAGAGGCCATGACCAGTGCGCCGATGACGCATCCGACAACGGAACCTTTGCCGCCGGCGGGAGAGGTCCCGCCGATAATGGCGGCAGCGATGATATCGGTCTCGGCGCCGGTACCGGCGGCAATCGCGGCAGAGTTCAGTCTTGCCGTATAGACGATACCGGAGGCGGCGGACATCAGACCCATCAGGACGAATACGAGCCAGGTGACCTTCTGCACATTCACGCCGGAAAGAGCGGCAGCTTCACGGTTTCCGCCGATGGCGTAAACGTGGCGGCCGAACGCCGTCTTCTTGGAAATGAAGCTGATGGCAAATACAATGACAGCAAGGATCACCAGCGGGATCGCAACACCTCTGTCCAGATTGAACACATAGAAGAATACGGCGATGACGATACTGATGAGAGCAACACGGGCAATGAACAGTCCCGTGGACTCCACCTGGAAGTCATAGCGCTGTTTTTTCCTTCGGTTGCTGATCTGAGAAGCAATAAATACTATGATGCAGATCGCGCCGATGAGCAGGGCTGTGAGGTTCACGCTCGCTTCCTCCCCGAGAATGTTGGGGAGATAGCCCTGACCGATCGCCTTAAAAACACTGTTGTTCGGCTGAATGGTGGTGCTGTTCGTAACGCCGATGATGAGTCCTCTGAATACCCATTCGGAGGAAAGCGTAACGATGAAGGCGGGAAGACCGAATTTAGCCACCCAGAATCCCTGCCATACGCCGATGAGAGCGCCGCAGGCAAGAACAACAAGGATCGCTATCCAGATGTTCATGTTTGTAAACTTGAGGAAATAGGCTATCAGCGCTCCGGAGAAACCAATGACGGAGCCTGTGGAAAGGTCTATATGACCGCAGACCATGATCAGCACCATCGTGCTTGATGCAATACCGACATAAGCCATTTGGAGGAAAAGGTTTGTGATGTTTCTCGGAGTCAGGAAAATGCCGTCCGTTGCCACAGTAAACACGAGCCAGATCATCAGCAGAGCGATGATCATTGTGTACTGCTGGACATTCTTTTTCAGTGTACTTTTAAGTTGTTCCATGTTTCTTCCCTTCCTTACTCAGCTTTCGGCGTTTCTTCTGTGCCGGTGCAGTACTGCATAACGATTTCCTGTGTGGCGGTCTTCCAGTCAAGCTCGGCTGTAATGGAGCCCTCATGCATAACATAGATGCGGTCGCTTATTCCGAGGACTTCAGGGAGCTCGGAGGATATCATGATAACGCTCATGCCCTTCGAGACAAGATCATTCATAATATTATAGATCTCGACCTTGGCGCCGACGTCTATTCCTCGCGTGGGTTCGTCCATAATCAGCACCTTGGGCTGGGTGATGAGCCACTTGGCGAGAACGACCTTCTGCATATTACCGCCGGAGAGGTTGCGGGTGAGCTGTTCAATGCTCGGCGTCTTGATCCGCAGATCCTTTACGTATCCGCTGACATCACGGATGATCCGGTTGTCGTCGATCACGCCGCCTTTGGAAAGCCTTTTCAGAACCGGCAGACTGACATTGAATTTGATATCCTGCATCTGGACGAGACCGTAGCGCTTTCGGTCCTCGGACATATAGCAGATACCCTGCTCTATGGCGTCAGACGCATTGCGTATGTTGATCTTCTTTCCTTCAAACCAAACCTCGCCGGTGATATTGGAGCCGTATTCGTGCATCATACTCATCATGAGCTCCGTTCGCCCGGCGCCCATAAGTCCGGCAATACCGACGATCTCACCTTTTCGGACATTGATATTGACATCTTTGATGATCCTCTTGTCCTTGATCTGCGGGTGATTGACGTTCCAGTTTTTCATCTCGAACACGACCTCGCCGGGGTGATGCTCCTGCCGAGGGAACATCTGAGAAAGCTCGCGGCCGACCATGAAGGAGATCATCTGACTTTTTGTGATCTCGGATTTGTCTCTGGTAGCGACCGTCTGCCCGTCGCGGAGGACGGTGACGGTATCGGCTATTTTCAAAACCTCGTCCAGCTTGTGGGAAATATAAATACACGTTACACCCTGAGATTTGAACTCCTCGATCAAATTCAGCAGGCGTTCGGATTCGTCATCGGTAAGGGCCGCCGTAGGTTCGTCGAAAATCAGAAGCTTTGCGTTTTTGCTGATGGCTTTGCAGATTTCAAGGAGCTGCATCTGACCGACGCCCAGATTGACCACTAACGTCTCCGGGTTGAGATTAAGATGGACGACCTTCAGGTATTCGGCAGTCTTCTTATAGGTCTCTTCCCAGTCGATCAGACCTCTTTTGTTTTTGATTTCCGAGCCGAGGAAAATGCTTTCCGCAACATTCATGTTCTTGCAGAGGGCAAGCTCCTGATAAATAATGGCTATGCCTTTGTTTTCACTGTCTCTGATGCTGGTGAAATTCTGAACCTCGCCGTTCAGAACGATCTCTCCTTCGTATGTACCGGCGCCGTAAATACCGCTGAGCACCTTCATCAGAGTCGACTTGCCCGCACCGTTCTCTCCGACGAGTGCGTGGATCTCGCCGCGTCGGACACTGAAGCTGACGTTATCCAGCGCCTTTACGCCCGGGAAAGTCTTTGTAATGTTCTTCATTTGCAGAATGAAGTCTTCCATAGGTAAAACGATCCTTTTATAAATTTTCGTGCTGAAATATAAGCCCGATCAGCCAAAAGGCTGACCGGACCCTTAAAAATCAATTATGCTGAATTAGCCGAGAATCTCAGCTTCGGTGTGGTAGCCGGACTCGTAAACAACATTCATGTTGTTCTCGTCGATGAATTCGCAGGTAACGAGGACAGCGGGAACATCAATGGGATTGCCGTCGGCATCCAGACCTTCCATGGTCTTGTCGGTTGCGTATGCGCCGTTCTTTACGAACTCGGCAGCGATATCGACAGCGACCTTGCCCATCTCACGGGAGTCACCGAACACGGTCATGGACTGGGTACCGGCAAGGATTCTCTGGCAGGCTGCGACTTCGCAGTCCATACCGGTGATGAAGGTCTCCTTTGCGAGGTCGTCGCCGAGAGCTGCAATGGCACCGGAGGCAAGACCGTCGTTGGGGGAGAGAACGGCGTCAATGACGATGCCCTTTGCGTCTGCAATGGCCATGGCGTTCTCAACGTGCTTGGTTGCCTGAGAAGGATCCCAGCCGATGCAGTCGTTGTCGGAAATGACATTGATTGCGCCTGCGTCAACATACTCAGCGATCTGCTCGTATGCGCCGCCGTAGTAAAGGGGTGCGCAGGAGTCACCGGGGTCGCCGTGGAGAATGACGATGTTGCCCTTGACTTCGCCGTACTTGACCTTGAGGTTGTCAACAATGTACTTGCCCTGGAGCTGACCCTGATACCAGGAGTCGAAAGTGATGTACATATCGAGGTCGGAAGTACCGGTGATCATACGGTCATAGGAGATGACGAAAATACCGGCTTCCTTGCATTCCTCAACGATGGCTGCGGCGGCGTTGCCGTCATTGGGAGCGATGATGAGAGCCTTGATGCCCTGCATGATCATGGTGGAAACCTGATCCTTCTGCTTGTTGCTGTCGCCCTCGGCGCAGGCGGTGACATACTCGATGCCGAGCTCGTCACAGTGAGCCTTCATGGCGGCTTCATCGATAGACCAGCGCTCTTCTGCGAAGGTGGGCATGGAGATACCGATCTTGATCTTGTCTTCTGCAAATGCGCAGGTGCTGAGCAGTGCGCAGATCATAACGACGGTAAGGATGGCTGCGATGATTTTTTTCATGGGGATCCTCCGTAAAATATTTTTTTGTCAGAATGTACAAAAACCATTCTGTCTCTATTTTGATTCTATCATGAAAAGAAGCAAAAATCAACAGTGGATTGTATTTTCTGCCTTTTTATACGGCTTTTCGCTTTCCCGGAAATATACATTGCAAAATTTTTCCCGGAATGTTATCATATTTACTGTGAAAGCTCCGCTTCCACAGTAAACACTTTTATAATCGCCCTTATCCTCGCCCCTTGCGACTCGCTAAGAGCCGCCTGCGGCGGTTGCTCGCTTGCATGGCGCCTGCGGGCGCACAGACGGGGCAACCGGAACGGATGCGAAAAAACTCCCATGCGCAGTCAGCTTTCATTTATCGTGGTGCACATTTGGCGCAGGGGAGTTTAATCAGTATTGTAAAAGGATGGTGTGTCCGTATCATGAAAAAACTTCGTTTCGGGATCATCGGCGCGGGAGAGATTGCCGTAACGCGCACGATCCCGGCCATGCTGGAATGTGAGTATGCGGTTCCGGCGGCCGTTATGAACACCGGAATCGAAAAAGCGCGGAAGATCTGTGAGCGGTTCGGAATACCGGATGCCTACGATTCGGTCGACGCGCTTCTTGCCGACAGCACTATTGATGCCGTTTATATAGCGTCGCCCGTCTATCTCCATACCGCTCTCACGAAAAAAGCCGCCGACTGCGGAAAACACGTACTGTGCGAAAAGCCGCTGGGAATGGATACGGAGGATGCGCTCAGCGCGGTGGGGTACTGCCGCGAAAAGGGCGTACTTCTCTCCGTCGGACTGATGATGCGCTATGGAACGCATATCCGCAATGTAAAGAAAATTATCTCCGAAGGCGGGATCGGTCAGGTCGTTTCCGGCAACGGCAGATTCTCCTGCTGGACGCCCTATACGCCCGGGCGCTGGCTCCACAACGCCGAAAAAGCAGGCGGCGGGCCGGTCATGGACATGGGGTTTCATCTTATCGACCTCATGCAGTATGTGACCGGAATGAAAGTGACCGCCGTTACCGCCATGCAGGAACGCATCACTTTCTCGGGAGAGGATTACACGGTCGATGACTCCTCCACTCTGATCCTGCGCATGGAAAACGGGGCGCAGTTCGTTGTGCAGACAAATTTCAACATACCCGACACAGCCGCAAAATGGCGCATTGATTTCTACGGCACCGGAGGACGTCTTCTCGGCGATATGATCGTTGCTCAGGAAGACGGCGGTATCCTCAATGCCATTACTCTTTCGGATACGGACGATCTGTTTATACAGCCGGAAGCCGGATACGGCATCGGAAAGAACATCGAAGGCAGCTTCGGGAATATGTACCGCTCGGAGATCGACAGCTTCAGTCTTTCTGTCATAAACGGAACTCCGGCAGAGGTAGACCCGATGGATGCCGTGCAGGTACAGAGGATTATAGACGCCGCCTACCGCAGCTCCCGGGAAGGAATAACGGTTCCCGTTCCGTATGTCTGATACTGATTTCAAAAAAGAAGTGTAAACAGCAGAAATCAGCGGCTATCGTGTTTGGTATGTTTCAAAGCTGGCATACAAATATCATGCAGAAGCTATAAGTGCAATAACGGAAAAGCACTGCAGAGGGAATCATCGGAATATGACCTTTGAAAAAACGAGGCGCTTGCTTATTTTAAAATGCGGATCTGCAGTTTGACATCGGACAGACTCATGATTATAATTGTACCATCTGTATGAAGAGGTGATTCAAATGAAAAAAAGGGACAGGATCGTCTTTGCATCCCTTGCCGCAATTCTCATTTCCGTTCTGCTGATCACCGTTTTCTCCTTTATCAGACTCAGCTCAGCCATCGGCGGTTCATCCTTTTCGGAAGTTTTCGGCGGTAATATCCGTCTCAACGGTGTGACAAATATTCTCCTGCTGGGTGTGGACAATGACAACAACGAAAATTTTGAGGCGCGCGGCAATGCGGACGGGATCATGCTTGTCTCGATCAACACGAAAACAAGGGAGATCGTTCTCACCTCATTCATGCGCGACACCAAGGTGAGTGTTGATCCATACAGGCGCGACAAGCTTACAAACGTCTACCATGAGAATGGGATCGAGGTTTTCAAAGAGGTTTTTGAGAATAATTTCGGCATTCACATTGATGATTATGCTCTTTTTAACTATCTTGACATCATCGACATCGTTGATGCACTCGGCGGTATCGATGTGGAGATCGCGGAAGAGGAGTTTCCGGAGGCGGAAGCAAAGATACGAAGTGTAGCGGAGCTGAAAGGGCTTGATTACGTGGATTATCTCATCAACTGGTACGGTCCGGGAATGATCCATCTCAACGGGGTACAGACAGCGGGCTATATGCGTATTCGTCCGACATTCGGAAACTATGACGCAGGCAGAACGGAACGTGCAAGAACCGTAGCTGCCTGTCTTATGGACAAGCTTTACAAAAAACCGCTGTCGGGAAAAATAAATTTTGCCGCTATGGTGCTGTCAAAGATTGAAACGGACATGACCGCAGGCGATATTCTGAAAATTACGCTCCATGCCCCCATGCTGAGATCTTATAACAGGATCTCCGACCGCGTCCCCATAGACGGCGCCTATACCTCCCAGAATGACAGCAACGGTTACTATGCCGTTCCGGATTTTGAGATCAACAAAGAGCATCTGCAAAAGTCGATCTATCAGGGGATACACGAAACCGCTGCAGAAGAAAAGCCATAAGCAGACTAAATTGCCCGCTTTGTACACTTGATTATCGTGTATGTTTGACGTATAAAGAACAAATCCCGCTTTTACCGAAAAAGAGCGGGATTTCATTTTATCCAAAAAGTTATGGCAATACCGCATAATGCGGCAAGAGCAGATGGCGAGAGAAAATGGGTTCGGCTTTGCATAAGTTCGCGTAAGCCAAATCGAAGATTTGGACGCTCACTTATGATGAAGGCATTTTTTCGCAGGAATACTTTGTGTATTGC
>JAZLGK010000057.1:0-10195 GCA_045616265.1 Candidatus Limivicinus sp.
CAGTGAAAGAAACGATATTCCCTTCTTCCAGCCTTCTCGCTCCCGAAGGGAAGGATTTTGGGGAGAAATAATAGTGTTCCCCCAGCCCCGTACAGATAAAGCCGCACTTTCCGTACGCAAAGACCTTTTCCACGGTTCCCAGTTTTCTTGTTTTCCGGTTTTCTTTATTCATAGAAGCGTCCTTCCGGTCTTAGTGCAGCTTCCTTTTTACGGGATCCAGCCAAGATAAATTCCGTCCATATAGACGAGCAGTAGACCCAATAACAGAAGTGTTGCATATACTATACGCCCTATAATGTTGGACGTCAACCTCTATTATCTGCTTTGTGTTTTCGACAGTCCGGGATACGGCGTTTTTCATTATCCAACCTTTCTCCTGATGCTCTGAAAGATGTACTCTGCATTGCAGCACACTGATGACTTGCGCTTTTCAGTATACTGTTCCGACAAGATTGGCTAAGTCTACTTTTTACTTGCAATTGGACCAATTTTGTGGTATAATTCATATACCGATTGTTTGTGCTTGTATTGTCAGATCAATTCAGCCCTCCCCTATTACAATCTCCTGATTTTGATTATCAGCCCGAACAAGAGGTGTTTTCTATGTTTCTTTTTCGCAACGACAAATATCGCCGCAATAACCCGAAACTGTCTAAGGCTATCTCCGTATTGGCTGTTGCCTTATTCTTGTTTATTCTTTTTGATTTCTTCTTCGATAATTTTCTTAACCCGTCATATAATCTGGACGGTCGGCCGGCGTTTTTCATTTCCCGAGACGCTGAGATCATAAATGCCGAAAAACAGGTTTATGACTGTATGGATCAGTACGGCATACTTCTTCGCTCTGTTTTTTCGTATACCAATAGCCTTCCGCATTACCCCTCCCCTGCCGAAGCTGCATCCGTCTCCGAGTATCTCTCTTTTGCCCATTCCGTCATACCGGATACCTGTGATATTACAGAAGTCCCTGTCTGTCGTGCTTTTGTTTCGAATCCAAAGAGAATTTCGTTTCTCCCTTTTTCAAGGTCAAGGCTGATTTCTGCTTCTCAGGAGTCTATCGCTTCCCTGCAGTCGGATATCAAGAAATTGGATGACTGGCTGACTGCCAATCATATCCCGGAAGATTATTATGCCTTACAAGCTGTACACGCTTCTTTGAAAGCGTATTTGTACAAGCTTGCTGAATATCCAACGGCCTGTATTCTCGCTTCTTACAAACGCTCATTCCGGTACTGTGACACCGACTGGGATAGCAGGAATGAGTATTCCTGGAGAACTCCGACTGCGTTCTCAGGGTCAAATTATATTTCCTACTTTGAAAAACTGAATGAACAGATTACCTGGACTTATACTGTATTTCTTGAAACTGAGTCTGCTGTATTAACTTTAGGCGGTGTTGCATGAGTACATACTTTAACAAATCCTTTAACCCGACTCAAACGGAAGGCCCGAGCTATCTGAAAGAGTTTCTTGACTATAAGCGTCAGATTGAAAACCTCTCTATGAGAACGGTATTCAATTACTACGTATCTCTCAGGGTTTTTTTCAGATGGATCATTTATCGTGAGGATGAATCTCTTTCTTTTGATGAGATAGACATCTCTCCCCTCCCCTTCTCAAAGGTTGAAGAAATTACCAAGCAGGATATTATGGACTTTCTCGCTTTCTGTGATTATGACCGCTCTAATTCCTCTGACAGCCGCGCCACCAAGCTGAGCGCATTGAAAGCCTTTTATAAATACTATACTGACGTTGTGCCGAGGATCACGACTGTTAATCCCGTGAGTAATATCCCCCACCCAAAACAAGCCCACCGTGTCCCGAAATATCTGTCTGACTCTGAGGCGCAGGAGCTGCTTGATGCCGGTATCCCGGAAACTGTGACCGTCTCGGGCTGCTCACGACCTAATCCGACAGTTAAAAGAGACGTCTGCATTATCACATGGTTTCTTAACTGCGGGATGCGGCTTGCAGAGCTGAAAGGCATCAATTTCCCCGACATCCGTAAAGACAATGATATGGTCACTTTACTTCTCAGAGGCAAAGGCAATAAAGAGAGAACGCTCCTTCTTAACGATGCCTGTATTGAAGCCTTTAACGCATACCGGACAGAAAGGAGTGGTTACGCAAAGGATTATGACGAAAAGGCTGTTTTTATCTCTCCAAGAACCGGCAAACGGTTGGGCGACAGAGCCATCGAAGAGATCGTCGAACGGGCACTGAAGAACTCCGGCCTCGACGGGCGCGGTTATTCTGCCCATAAACTCAGGCACACAACAGCCACCAAGATGTTTCAGAGCGGTGTTGCCGATACTCTGACCATCGGCCGCGTTCTCGGCCACGCCTCCCCTTCTTCGACGCAGATCTATGCCCACGGGTCAATGACACAGATCGCCGAAGCAATGACTCATACGCAGTTCAAAAAGACTAAGGAATAAAACTCGGAAATATAATAAAAGGGTCGGCGTATTACACTCATTTAGAATGCAATATGCCGACCATTAATCTGACTTCTATCAGTTGTTTTTTGGAGGGGCTATTCCTTCGATTTCATAGTATGAGTCTATAATCCGTTTTACAGCTTCCCGGAGTTCAAGGCTGAATTCTGATAGATCATCAATGGTGATTGCGCTATCCGTAATAAGACGTGCAACATCAAATAACATATTTGACTTACTCATTTGCACTTGGACGCCTGGTTTACGCTTGTCCTCTCTTATTCTCTGCTCTAAAGCCCAAAATCGCTCGGATGCCTTAATGCTATCGTCTCCCAAAAGGGCAGCGTATTCTTCACACAGCTTTTCCATGTATGCTTCTTGCCAAGCAGCGATCTTGTTTCTGTATAGCTTCCAATCATTTTTAGATATTTCCATCAGCTGATATTTCCTTCATTTTTTATTCTACTTCTGGATAATCCATTGGCCATAAGTAGAGCCGTCTCGCACTATATATCCAAGCTCTTTCAGAGTCTTTATGTTTCTTTCAACGCTTCTCTTGGAAATACCCACAATTTCAGATATCTCTGACGCTGTAGCTGTCGGGCAGTTCACTATAGCGCGAAACACGGTAAGCTCATTGTCTTTCAATTCTTCATAGGCAGCATCCGTTTCTGATTCCATATTACCGCCAATCTTACCGCCATTACCGCCAATCTTACCGCCAAGTGTGGCACCTGCATCCGGATGGATATAAAGCGTAGTGGCAAAATAGGTTCGTTCTTCATCTGTTTCAAACAGAGGTTTGGGAGAACCGTTAAAATTCAGCGCCTCTATTATCTTTTGAAAACCGGTATTTCTTCCTTCAGTAAGGTGCATCTCTTTCAGAAATTCACCGATCCGCCGATTGCGATAGCGGCGGCTGAATACGTGATAATTCCGCAGCCCCTCCAAGGAGATCGACCGATCCGCACCCGGGTGACTGAGAATTTCAATACGATCCGGTAAAACCCTGACCTCAATCGGCTCCCGTACATCATAGCCCTTATGATAGACAGCATTGGAGAGCGCTTCTTCAATGGCAACATACGGATAATTAAAAAATCTTCTCGCTTCTGCCACATCTGGCTGCTTGATGACGAATTCCTGAAGAACACTGTTGCGGATATACTGGAGAGCTTCCCGGAGCTGCTGATGCAAAGGTCCCTTGAATATGTGCTCAATGATCCTATCCCCACCAAGTCCTTCCGGGAACTCTACCACATCTATTTGAGCATAGGGAAAGAACTTCTCCGGCTCAAGACAGAAGAACATCAACCCAACATTTTTTGGCTTTGTATATTCGGGCAGGGAGTTGACGATGTTCATGCTTTTGCATAGATCAACAAAATCCATCTCCTTTGAGCTTTTATACAGAGAGCTGCCGACTTCTTTCAGATAACTTTGGATCAGCGTGATATTCAAATCGGTGATGTCGGCTTCGTGGTTGATGCGGTCATCAAAGGGAATATTGTTGGACAGTGCAAACAGTTCCCGAATCTCCTCTTCGCTGGGCGTAATGGTGCTTGCCATTTTGCGAATGTAATATACGCGCTCTTTGCAGTCCTTTGCCATGGTCTTCGGAGAGGAGTATGGGCGGACACTGCCGCCCGGAGCCCAGACAACAATAAACTTTTTTCCCTTATAATCGGCTACCTCTGTGATCGGCATATATTCGGGCTGCATTCGTTTGCATTTATTGAGCATATCCTTGAGATAAGCGTCAATCTTTTCCGCTGGAACGCCGATCAACTCCTTGGGTTTTCCAGCTTCATCACGGACACCGATGACAAGGTATCCTCCGCCCCAGTTATCAATATCGTTGGCAAATGCGCAGATCGTTTTCAGGGATGCATCCGGATCCCATGTTTCTTTAAATTCAATTCGGGCCCATTCAACGACCTCGCCGGAAAGTAAGGTTTTAATGCTCGTCGGCAATCCCATAGTTATTTCCCTCCCTCTTGATATACTTGCCGGACTTAATGCGGCCATCGCCGGGCTTGACTGCATCAGCAGGAATTGCCCATGAATTTCCAACCTTTTCAACGCCCTCTATTCTATTTCCCTCGCAAAGTGTTGCCACTCGGCGGGCGGAAAGTCCCCATTTCTGAGCAGCTTGGCTGGTAGACATGAATTTGCTCATCCATACAGCTCCTTTATTTATTCTGTTTATATTATATTCAATTAGCTGAATAATATCAACACTTTTCTGAGGGGATACATTATTTTGACATGGAATTATGCGTCTGCTATAATAACAGAAAAAATGCCGGTAAATCCTTTTTCCTCCAAAACAACACATTGTGAGGTTTTTATGAAATCTTTTATAATAAAGGGCGATATATGCTGGAGTAAAAACAGAAAAGAACTCGCGGCTTTCGATAATTCTTATCTTGTCTGTGCCAACGGCATCTCCAAGGGCGTTTTCCGTGAACTGCCGGAAGAATATGCAGCTCTTCCCCTGCTAGATTACAGCGGCAAGCTGGTCATCCCCGGGATGGCTGATCTGCATATCCACGCCCCGCAGTATGCCTTCCGGGGGCTCGGTATGGATATGGAGCTTCTTGACTGGCTGAAAACCTACACTTTCCCCGAAGAAGCCAAGTATGCCGACCTTGCCTATGCTGATAAAACATATGGGATTTTTTCCGACCGGATGAAGCGCAGCGCCACCACAAGGGCTTCCGTTTTCGCCACCGTCCACCGCGGTGCAACGATCCTTCTCATGGACAAGCTGGAAGCTGCAGGGCTGGCGAGCTATGTCGGAAAGGTCAATATGGACCGTGACGCCCCCGACGACCTGCGGGAGCCCGGCGCGGAATACTCCGCCTTTGACACCTTCGGATGGCTCAACGCCATTCAGGGGCGGTATGAAAACACCCTTCCGATCCTGACGCCGCGTTTTCTGCCGAGCTGTTCGGACGCTCTGCTCACGGAGCTTCGGGAGGTCAGAGAAGCGTATGACCTGCCTGTTCAGTCGCACCTGTCCGAAAATCCCGGAGAGGTCGAGCTGGTGCACAGGCTCTTCCCCAAGGCCGCTTTCTACGGAGCAGGCTATGAGCATTTCGGGCTCTTCGGCGGGCATTGCAGAACCGTTATGGCGCACTGCGTTTACAGCAGTCCGGAAGAGATCGACCTTATTAAGAAGAACGGGGTCTATGTAGCCCACTGCCCCGCTTCGAATATGAATCTCGCCTCCGGCATCGCGCCTGTCCGAAAATACCTGAACCTCGGCATCCGTGTCGGGCTCGGCAGTGATGTGGCCGGCGGCGAGTCGGAGTCGATCTTCCGCGCCATTACCAACGCCGTACAGGTGTCCAAGCTCTACTGGCGTCTGGCAGATCAGAGCTGTCCCCCACTCAGCTTTGAGGAAGGCTTTTATCTGGCTACTCTCGGAGGCGGCGAATTCTTCGGCAGGGTCGGAAGCTTTGATGCGGGCTATGAATTTGACGCTGTCGTTCTGGATGACGCCGACCTTTGCCTCAGCAATGACTTAACGATTGAGCAGCGTATTCAGCGGGATGTCTATTTACAGGCGGACAGCAGCTGTATTATCGCAAAATTCGTCAGAGGGCGCAGAATATTTTAAAGACACTACGGGTTTGCTATATGTAAAGGGGTGCTCCCCCACTCCCTTGTTCATGTACATTTTCTGTGCGGCGGCGCGTCCCTCGGTTATTTGTATGAGCACGGCTTTATCGGTCGTGCTCATTTGCGTTCTGTATTATTTTCTTGCCAACATTGCTGCAAAAGGATATAATTATTATGTTTTTGGGATAAGTTTCGTTTACAGGAGGCCGCACGATGCAGCAGACGCCGTTTCACGCCTACTACACGGCAAGAATGCTTGATAGCCTGTCGGAGGATGACAGGCTCGTTTCCGCGTTCGCTTCCTCCGATATTAAAGTATATCCGTTTCAGATTGCGGCTGCCCGTTTTGCGCTGCGCTCGCCCTACCAAAAAGGCGTCATTCTGTGCGATGAGGCCGGTATGGGTAAAAGCCATGAGGCCATGCTTGCCATTTCTCAAAAATGGCTGGAGGGATGCAATCACATACTCTTTGCCATTCCGAACTCTGATCTGCTCTGTCAGTGGGTGGAGCTGATCGAGCGTTATTATACGATCCCCTATGTTGTCTTGACCAGCCGGCAGGAATGGGAGGACAATATATTCGAAGATAATCCGAATGCTTTTGACCGGAACGCCATTGTTATTACGACCTATGATTTTGCCTCGGATAACGAGCCGTTGGCCGCAGCCGTCCATTGGGATATGACGGTCTTTGAGGAAGCTAACGCGCTTTCCTCGGTATATCAGGAGGACAGTAAGCTTGCAAAATCTCTCCATCGCATCGCCGGTGATTCCTTTAAGCTTCTGCTGACGGGTACTCCTATCGAGAAAAACATCATGGATCTGTACGGTCTCATCTGGTTTATTGACAGCACTTCCCTGCCTGATGAGCGTGAATTTCTCGCCCGTTATCTGCGCCGACCGGAACACTATCCCGAGCTTGCGGAACGTGTCAGCAAATACTGCTTCCGTACTCTCCGCTCTCAGGCAAAGGAATACGCAAAGGTTCCCGAGAGGCTTCTGATCACACATGAATACTCATTGTCCCGGCAGGAACGGAATTTGTACGAGCTGATCTATGCCTATATAAAGAGTCCGGTAAAAAAAGCTTTTCCCGAAATGAATCCATACGACCTGACTCTGCGACTTTTCAGCCTGCAAAGCTCCTCCACGACTGCCATTTCGCAGACGGCGAAAGGGATTATCAAACGGTTGAAGACCATGCCGGACGCAGAAGATGAGCTTGCGCAATGGCTCAGAATTCAGGAAACGGCAGGCAGCATCCGGCAGGATGCAAAGGCAAAGGAGCTGCTTTCCGTACTCAAATCCGGTTTCGGACTGATGAAGAAAGCCGGTGCAAACCGAAAAGCCGTTATCTTCTCCGAGAGCGTGGAAACGCAGAAAATGCTGAATGAATTACTCCGCGACCGGTATAAAACCTTCGTGTATAACGGCACTTCCGATTATTCCGCTATCCGCGCTTTCAAAGACGGCGGTGAAATTCTGCTCTCGACGGACAACGGAGCTAAAGGCTTTAATCTGGAAGAAGCCGCCTTTGTAATTCATTACGACCTGCCTTATAATACTCTGAAAATGGAACAGCGCATCGACCGCTGCCACAGGCTCGGGCAGGAAAACGATGTTCTGTCCTTTGCCTTTATTGATAAAAACAACTTCTCCGATGTACGCAAGCTGGAGCTTATCAACAAGCGTATGCTCGTGGCAGATGGCGTATTCGGCATCACAGACGATCTGATCGGCGGCTTTACGGACGTTCTCGAAGAAGGCTTCCGGTATATAAGCGGAAAGATGCGTACAAAAACGCAAATCGAAGCAGAATATCAGCAAGCTCTTTCACGCCATGAAGAGCAGAACCGAAAGCTTGTCTCGACGGCGGAAGATATTCTCTTTACGACCTTCACCCGTGAGCTTGCCAACAAAGTACATATTACCCCGCAGTATGTAAGCGATAAGACGAATGAGATCAATACCGCTCTCTGGAATGTCGTCAGATGGTTCTTTGAACAGTATAATGCCGCGCATACCGATTGCGTTTACATTATTGACGATGACGCAAAAACCGTTACAGCCACAGCATATGAGAAGCTGCCTACCCTGTTTTATTATTGGGACGGCAACCGAAACCGGAAATATCAGAGTCTGAAAACCTACGGAATGGATAAGGACTTCAAGCCCCGTCAGGGCAGGATCACTCTCACCAGTATTATCGGGCGCGGAATCCTCCACGAGCTGGAAACAGCCGACTATGGAGAATTTAAAATTCATAATTCACAATTCATAATGGAAAGCGCTGCGATAGGTCTTTACTCCGTCAAAATCCTGTCCGGAAAACGGCAGGTTGCAGAAATTCCGGTCCTGTGTGGGAAAACGGAGTCGGGAAAAACGCTGTCGGATAAGGAATGCCGCGAGATTCTGTCCATGCCGATGGAGACTTATACGGAAAACGGCCGCAAAACACCCCATTGGCTGAAAGGCAGCGGCAAAACCCATGAGCTTGACGGGCTCGTTCCCGTGGATGAGCTTCTTACCGTGCAGAAGGAGAGGCTTTCACCGGCGCAGACGGAGGAAGTGGAGAAAATGAAGCTCTGCACCTCGGCGAAGAAAAACGAACTTGCCCGTGTTCTGAACGAGTTGGAAGGCCGTCTCAAGTCGGCAGACGCGGAGCGTGAGAGCATCACGGGCGACCGCCTGAAGTTGCTTGCACTGAATAAGAAAACAGCTTTGCTCCGGCAGGATTTCATGAAAAAGCAGGAAAGCCAGTTTTTTGACGCCATGAGGCTGGACATGGAGCTGGAACAGCAGATACGGGAATTTTTAGAAAAAGAAAAGCTGACAGCAAAGATCACAAGAGAATTTGTTGTGGAGATAAAAAAATAACATGAGAAGCACGATAAATTGGATAAAAAAACACAGGTTTTTACCGGTTCTTCTTTGTGAAGAACCGGTAGAATTTCAAGGGAAAATCATGTATAAAGGTTATGAGGAGGATGCAAATGTCTGAAATAATTGACGGGCTTTCAATGAATCTTGAGCAGGCCAACATTGACAAGTTGCGCGCGGTGTTTCCGGAGTGTTTTGCCGAGGGGAAGCTGGATATTGATAAGCTGCTGAGCCTGTGCGGAGAATACATAGACAACGATTTTGAAAAATACAGATTTGAGTGGAAAGGCAAAGCGGAGTGCCGGAAACTGGCTCAGAAGCGTTCCGCCGGTACGCTGCGCCCCTGTCTGGAAGGAAGCGTCAATTGGGACAGCACACAGAATCTTTATATTGAGGGCGACAATCTGGAGGTTTTGAAGCTCCTGCAGACCACCTATTACCGCAAGGTAAAGATGATCTACATCGACCCGCCGTATAACACCGGCAATGATTTCGTCTATGCCGATGATTTTGCCGACCCTATTTCACGCTACAAGGAGATCACCCAACAGACCACCAAAAGCAATCCCGAAACCATGGGGCGCTTTCATACCAACTGGCTGAACATGATCTATCCCCGCCTCCGCCTGGCGGCAAACCTCCTGCGTGACGACGGCGTGATCTTTATCAGCATTGATGATCATGAAGTCACGAATCTGCGAAAATTGTGCGATGAAGTGTTCGGAGAGGAAAACTTTGTTGCTGAGTTGATATGGGAAAGAGCGTACTCGCCAAAGAATGACGCAAAGTATATATCCAACAGTCACGATTATGTTTTGATGTACGCAAAAGCAATTGAGTCTTTCAAAATTGGAAGACTTGCCCGTACCGAAGAAGCAAATGCACGATACAGCAACCCAGACAATGATCCACGTGGCGTATGGAAGCCAAGTGATATGTCGGTAAAAACCTATAATGCTGAATGCGATTATCCTATTACAACGCCCTCCGGGCGTGTAATAGAGCCTCCAACAGGTCGCTGTTGGAGTGTCCCCAAAAATGCATTTTTTGAGAGGCTCCAAGATAAAAGAATTTATTTTGGGGACGCCTCGTTGTACTACTCATAAGGAGATTATAAAATGAAAAAGAAAGCATTGATATTATTTACACTTGCGACATTTGCTTTTGCTTCCTGCGGCAAAGAAAGCAGGAATCCTATAGAACCGGTACCTACGATAACAATGACACAGGAAAACCAAACGGAAGTGCCT